>JBGOTW010000119.1:0-11787 GCA_041476685.1 bacterium
CGTGAGCGGCCTGCGGCTGTGCGGCTTCTGCGGCTTCCGCCTCGGGCTGGCGGAGCCGCGCATCACGCATGAGGAGGTGGAGGAAGCGACGGCGCGCTTTCTGGCGGCCGGTGGCGTCATCACCCGCCTGCCCGACGGCCCGGAGCCCGACCCTGTGGAGGTGCGTCTCCAGGAGGAAATCAACATGGGGCTGCTGCCTGTGCCGTGGGACGAGGTGGGGTAGCACCTGCTTTTGAACTACGCGACAAGTGAAGCGGGGCTCCGCCCCGCTCGGGCATGGGGTCCGAGACCCAAATGGAATGCTTCAGCCAGGATTATCCGCTTAAAACAAGGCGCGCACTGTAGTACGGTGCGGCATGGGCAAAATTCGGGGATATGTTGGCGGGATCATTGAAAATGCCTCGTGGGATGGGATCAAGGCCCTTTGGGAACTTATTCCTGCCGGTTGGAAGAGTCTAATGATCCCAGGAATACTTGCCGCAATATCGCGGTTCTGGGAAAGCGTTGTCGGCTTTCAGCCGACAGATGCTTGGGTATATTCTGGTTTCTATTTTGGAATTAGTTTGTTCATCGTGAACGAGCTTCGACGGGCCGGTCCATTTCTGGCTCATGAACCTGGATATAATTCTATCTGGAATGCCCGAAACGATTTTGCGTTATATCAGGCTGCATGCCTATGGGAAGGAAAGGAACCAGACCCTAATTTCCCGATTAACAGCCCGATAAATGCAGTGTTCGATCTATTACAACTAACCATCCAACAAAGAAGCGATGAATTTCGACACGGCGAGGATGGAGAGTGTGATTTAGTTATGGAATTTAAGGCGTCCGACAAAAATATGAGGAACTTTCCTATTTCACGCTATATGCTGGAAAAGTTTGCCGTAGAATGGAACGTGCGTCCACAGTTCTTATTCGGTAGAGATATAAGCAAGATAAAGAGACGTAAAGAAAAGGGATTCTACACTAGACGGAGGCCGACAAAGTTCACGCAGTGAGCTTCTTATGCTCCAGCTTTTCGACCGTTAGCAGTTTGCGGATCGTATCCCAGAACAGCCAATGATTTTCCCGATGGTTGAAGCGCCATTCGATCTCATCCAGGTACCCATCCAGGTACTTCTTGGAAAGCTGGAGATAGGTGCCCGCGATTTCGCGTTCGAAGAGTGCCCGCGCGCCGTCAGCTCCTCCGTCCACGAGACCTTCTCAAAACGCCGCTCGCTTGGAAATCCGAGCGCCGCGCAAAAGGAGATGGGTCAGGGTGCAGTGTCGGGTCGCCGGCCCCTATCCCCGACCCTTTCCCCGCGCTGCGGAGAAAGGGGGGCGCAAAACCCGCGGCTGGAGCGGATAGAAACCCTCCCTGCGTTGCGGGGAGGGTCGGCCCGCAGCGGTATCGCGGGCCGGGGAGAGGTTTGCGTCCCGAGCATTCCGCCATCACCATCCCTCTCGCCCGGCCTTCGCAATCGCTCCGGCATCGCGGTATGAAAAGCTCTCGTCCCCCGCGCTTTCTGTCCCGTTCGCCGTTCATCCCCGCTTTCCCGCTGTTCGCCATTTTGCGGCTTTGCGCCCCCGAACCCCGTAGGCCGCATTCCGCACAGATGCGGCGGAACCTACGCAGAGTGAGAAATGTCTTAAATAGCATAGATTCATTACAGAATTCGAGCCATCCCGGCCCTGGCCGCGCCCTGGAGAGCCCGGGTGCTAGACAACCCGCACCTGAGCGCTACTTCAACCCGCTCCCGGCCTACTCCATCTGCGCGCCCGTGCAGCTCAACACCATGGTGGACGAGGAGCTTGGCGGAGGCCGCGGGGCAGCGTAAAACGCGACGGTCGCCCGACCCCGGCACCGCAATGCAAGGGATGAAGAATCCAGGCCGGACGTCAAGTTACGGCAGGGCCTTCGGGGTGCTGCGGGAGACGGTGGTGCCGTCGCCGAGCTGGCCCTTGTCGTTCTGGCCCCAGTCGAAGACGGCCGCGAGGGCCGTGCCTGCGAGGGTGTGATTGCTGCCGGTGGACATCTGCAGGATGGAGCCGGCATTGGGCAGCACCTGGACGGGCAGCGGCCGGTCGGTCGTCGTGCCGTCGCCGAGCTGGAACACGTCGTTGCGGCCCCAGACCCACGCGGTGCCGTCGGCGCGCACGCCCGAGCTGTGGTTCTGCCCGGCGGTGACCCGGAGCCAGTTGGTGACCGCCGACACCAGCGTCGGCGCTTTGTAGCTCGTCGCCGTGCCGTCACCGAGTTGGCCGTAGAAATTGTAGCCCCAGGCCCAAAGCTGGTTCGTGTTCGGCGGCGGGTTCTGATAGACGGCCAGGCTGAAGTTCTCGCCCGCCGCGATTCCGATGACGTTGCCGGTCAGGGTCTTCACCGCCGTGGGCGCGTTGGCCTGGGTGAAGGTGCCGTTGCCGAGCTGACCGAGGGAATTGTCGCCCCACGCGTAGGCCGCTCCACTGACGCGCACACCCAGCGAGTGGGTGCAGCCGGCCGCGACCTGGCTGTAGAGGAACGGGGCATCCACTTGCGTGGGCGTGGGTTGGGGCGCCCCGGTGGCGCCGTTGCCGAGCTGACCGAAATCGTTGGCGCCCCACGCGAACAGCGCCCCGCTGGTCTGCAGCGCGAGCGTATGGTAGCAGCCGGCCGCCACCATGCCGGGAACCCCGGGCAGTCCGGTCCAGTTTGCGGCGAGCGTGACTTCCTGCGTCGGCACCAGGACGGGGGCGCCGGAGGCGCCCAGGCCGAGCTGGCCGTACGTGTTGTCGCCCCAGGCCCACAGCGTGATCACGTTCGCCGTATTGCGGACTCCGATCGAGTGCCGCTGGCCCGCGACCACGTATACCCAGTCGGAAAACGCGCCGACCTGGACCGGCTTGGTATGCGCGGTGATCGTCCCATCGCCGAGCTGGCCGTACGTATTGTCGCCCCAGCTCCACAGCGTTCCGCTCGCCGCGCCGGTGGATTGGATGCCCAGGGTGTGCGCGCCGCCGCCCGCCGTCATGAGCCAAAGGCTCGGGACGACGATCCCCGTCCCCTTTTGTACGGGAGGCACGTCGCAGCCCGCGAGCGCCAGGAGCAGGCTTGCCAGGCCCGTGATCAGACCCGCGATCAGGCTCACGTGCAGCCCCGCTCGCAGCCGGGTGCGACCATGGCAAGTCCGAGTCACGCGCGTCCTCCGGCTACGGTTGCGGGGAAGGATTGGACTTGGGTGTGACCGTGCCGTCTCCCTGCTCGCCATTGGCGTCCGACCCCCAGCCCCAAAGCGTGCCGTCGGACTGCAAGCCCAGGACGTAAGCGGTGGCGGTCGGATGAGCGGTCACCTGCGTCCAGCCCCCAGGCTTGACGGCCACTGCCACGGGGCTGGTGCGGGTCGTAACGGTCCCGTCCCCCAGCTGGCCCAAGGCGTTCTTGCCGAATTCCCACAGCGTCCCGTCGGTTTGTATCGCAGCCGAGAAGTCGGTGCCGGCGGCGACGGCCTGCCAGGAGGCGAGCGCACCCACCTGCACGGGGACCGCGCTCGTCGCCTGCGCGCCGGCTGTGCCCAGCTGGCCCTGGGTATTGTCGCCCCAGGCCAGCAGGGTCCCGTTCGCGCGGATACCCAGGCTGTGCGTGCCGCCCGCCGCGACAGCCGTGTATGTGTTCATCGCATCGACGGGCACGGGGGCATTGCGTTGCGCGGTTGAACCGTCGCCGAGCTTGCCGGCGGTGTTGTCTCCCCAGGCGAAGAGCGTTCCGTTCGCCCGAATCGCCAGCGCATGGAGATCCCCGGCTGAAACGGCCGCATACGTATTGGGGGGATCCACCTGTATCGGAACTGCCTGGCCGGTGGGCGCGCCGTTGTCGCCGAGCTGGCCATTGCTGTCGGAGCCCCACGCCCACAGGGTGGCATCGCTGCGGATGGCGAGGCCGAATCCTCCCCCGGCCGAAATGGCCCGGTAGGCGTGGGCGGGATCCACCTGAATCGGAGTGGATTGGGTTCCGATAATCGGGCCACCATCCCCGATTTTTCCACCAGCGCGATCGCCCCAGGCGTAAAGCGCGCCGGCGCTGGTCAAGGCCAGGCTGAAGGCGTTGCCTGCCGCGACTTGCTTCCAGACGGTCGCAGTGCCGATCTGGACGGGGCGGTAGCGCGGCTGCGTTGTCCCGTCGCCGATCTGCCCCGAGGCGTTATTTCCCCAAGCCCACAGCGTACTGTCGGACTTGACGGCGAGCGCGTGATTGGTGCCTGCCGAAACCTGCACCCAGGCCGGCGGAGCCGGCGGCGGCGGCGGTGTCGAATTCACCAGGCTCTGGTCGCACCCGGCCAGGACCAGCGCGACCGCGCCGATCAATGCCAGCCGCCCGCGCCAAGGGCGCGTTGCCAGCGGGACTCTCGGTGCGGGGAAGCTCACGGTGTGCGCGCTCCGGAATGTGCAGGAGTCGGTACATCCGAAGACTTGTGATGGTACGCCCATCAGAAAAAGGCGTCAATTGTGAAGGACCCGCGCGATTCTCGATCCCTATTGATGTTATCGGCAAGGATCGGGTGCACTTCAGCGTCGCACCTTCCGTAAGTTCTGGCCGTGGTCGAGGGCCTGCCCAGCAAGCGCTTCCGTGCCGGACATACGACCAGGGCCCGCTGACACGCGCTCCATGAATGATACGGGCAATCACATGGGTTGCACCCTATTTCTGGTATGCCTACGATGAGAGATGCGCTTCATTTCACCAGAGGGGGGATGATCCATGCCAAGCACTTTGGAATCGCGTCTGCAACTCGTCCGCGAAGCTCAAGCCTTTCCGCCCCAATTGCTCAATCGCCTGGCGCAGTGGCTTGAAAACGCGCCAGAGGAGCAACTTTACCGCATCAATGCGCTGCGTTGGGCGAAAGACAATGAAGTGGACGAGACGCTTGCCATTGAACTGTTCCTGCATTGCGCCAAAGTCGGCATCGTCGACCTGGTGTGGAGCGTACTCTGCACCCAGTGCGGGCTGCTCATCACGACGCCCGGAGGCCTGCGCGCCTTCGGCCGCACGAAACGGAACTGCCGGCTCTGAAGGGTCGAGCTCCAGGGGTCCCTGGATGACGAGATCGAGGTGGACTTCTCCATCTCGCCGGCGATTCGCAGATTGCGCTACCACGACCCGGAGAAGGTCCACGTGGGCACGGATCTGTTCGTGATGCACTCCAGCTCGGCCATCGAGGCGAACTTCTTCCACGATTGGCTGCGGAAGACGATCCTAACAGAGCAGGTTCTGCCGCCGAAGGGCGAGAAGGTGTTCGAGTTCGACGTGCGCAGCGGCTGGTACGACATGTTCGCCCCCTCGGTGCATGCCATGAGCTATCTGGTGGCCCGCGAGGAAGGGCCCTCGGAAGTGCACCTGGAGCTTCACGACGGCCAGATGTTGCCCGATCAGATCCAAGTGAAGATCGGCCGGATCCGGGTGCATGTGCGGAACGAGTTCGACACGCAAATCCCGGTGGCCGCCATGTTCCTGGGCGACGACGACGACGAGCACCCCGCGCCCATGTTTACGATCGGGCGCTTCTTGACCGGCAAGCGCATCCTCACCAATCAGACCTTCCGGAAGCTGTTCAACACCGAGACGCTCGAGGTGGGAACGGGCCTGCAGATCAAGAACCTGACGGTTCTTTTCACGGACCTGCAGGCTTCGACAGCCATGTACGAGCGTGTGGGCGATCTGAAGGCTCTGGAGATCGTGCGTCATCATTTCGAAGTGCTGGAAGGCGTCGTGGCGAGCCACCAGGGCGCTGTCGTCAAGACCATCGGCGACGCGGTGATGGCGGTCTTCTATGAGCCAGGGCAGGCGATAAGCGCCGCCACCCAAATGATCGACAATGTGCGCCGCGCCGCGGGCCACGGCGAAGACCTGGTGCTGAAGATCGGCCTGCACAGCGGCCCCTGCGTCGCCATCCAGTCGAACAACCAGATGGACTACTTCGGCCGCACGGTGAACATCGCCGCACGCGTCCAGGCGTTGGCAAACGGCGGGGAAATCGTGTGCAGCGAGGAGCTATGGCAGGCGCCCGGCGTGTTGGATGCGCTGAGCGGCCGGGGCCTCACCGCGAAGAAGGAGACGGCGAGCCTGAAGGGGATCGGGGACCGCTTTGCGGTGCGCCGCGTCTCCGTGCTGGCGAATGCCGCCCGGTTCGCGGCGCCCCGGTCCACCCGGCCGACAAGGCCCGCTCCCCACCCCGCGCGGGCGAAGAGCCGGGCGAAAGTTGGCGCGAAGGGCCGGGTAAAGGCGGCGCGAGCCAAGGCGCGTCCGGCTCCGCTGAAAGGGCGGCGCGCCCGGGCCTCCTAGCGCGGCCGGCGGCGTTGCCGGCGCTACTTGATGGCCCCGACGGTGAAACCGGCGACGAAGCGGTCCACGAAGAAATTGTAGATGATGGCGATGGGTACGCTGGCGATAAAGCAACCCGCCATCAGCGCGCCCCAGAAGTAGACGTCCCCCCGCACGCCGAAGGTGGGCACGCCGACCGACACCGTCATGCTGCGCGTCGCGGAGATGAACGTGATGCCATAGACGAATTCCTGTACGACGAGCGTCAGCGTGAAGATGACGACGGTGAGGATGCCGGAGAGGGATATCGGCATCACTACCTTCAGGAAGGCGCCCAGCCGGCTGTACCCGTCAATGATCGCCGCTTCCTCCACATCCAGCGGGATCGCCTTGAAGAAGCCCATCATCAGCCAGGTACAGAACGGTACCGTGAAGCTCGGATAGACGAGCACGAGCGACCAAAGCGAATTCTGGATGTTCAAGTCGGCCACGATCTTCGAGAACGGAATGAACAGGATCGTCGGCGGGATCAGGTAGGTCAGGAAGATGCCGATCCCGAGCTGCTGGCCGAAGCTGCCGGTGAGTCGAGCCAGGGCGTAACCGGCCGGCACCGCCAACAGCACGGTGATCGTGACGACCGCCAGCCCGACCAGGGCGGTGTTGAGGAGCCAGATCGCAAAGTCCGTCTCCTTGAACAGAAACTCGATGTGGAAAAGCGTCGGCATCTGATGGAAGAAGAACGGATTGGCCTTCGTGGATTCGAGGTCGGTGTTCTGCTTGAACATCGTGATCAACATCCAATAGAACGGGAACGCCAAGAATCCCGTAAACGCCGCCAGCACGCCGAAGTGCATGCCGCTGGCGCCCCACCGTTTCACCTTCGTGATATTGGCCATAGTCCCCGGATTCGTCGCGGGCGCCGGCTCCCTGCGCCGGCGGGTCGTGACGCTAGGTGATTTCACTGCGCCGTGCGATGCGCAGCATCATGACCGCCACCGCGGCCAGCAGCGGGAACAGGAACAGGGCGATTGCCGCGCCCTGCGCCAAGTCTCCCGCCGTCACGCCGGTGTAGTAGGCGAGACTGGCCAGGGTATGCGTCGAGTTCATGGGCCCGCCGCGCGTCAGGACGTAGATCACCACCATATCGGTCACCGTGAACATCAATCCGAACAGAAGCGCCACGATGTTGATGGGCAAGGTCAAGGGCAGGGTGATCAGGAGGTGACGCCGCCAGAAGCTCGCGCCGTCCATCTGCGCCGCGTCGTTGATGTCCTGGGGGATCGAGCCCAATCCGGCCAATAGGATCACCGTCGCCAGGGGCAACGTCCGCCACACGTTGATCATGATGATGGAGAAGCGCGCGAGGACCGGGTCGCCCAGCCAGAAAAGCCGCTCGCCCGGCCCGAGAAAGCCGACGGCCCGCAGCACGTAGTTGAACACGCTGTAGGTGGAATCGAGCATCCAGAGCCAGCTCAACGTGCCCAGGGAGATCGGTGCGACGAACGGCAGCAGGATCAGCAGCCGCACGAACCACTTCCCCCGGAACGGCTTGATCAATGCGAGCGCCAGCACGTTTCCGATCAGGAGCACGGTCAGCTGCGAGCACACCGTATACAGCAGCGTGTTGCTCAGCGCCTGCCAGAATGCAGAATTCTTCGTCACGTCGATGTAGTTCCCGAGCCAGCGGATTGTGTAATCCTGGCGGGCAACGGTCACGCTGCTGATGCTGTAGAAGAGCGAAAGGAAGAACGGCATGCCCACCAGACCGAAAATGTAGATCAGCGTGGGCGCGAGAAAGAGCCGGCCGAGGGAGCGCGGATCGTCGGCCATGCGGGCGAAGTAGCCCCGCGGCTTGCGCTGCGGCGCACCTGCAACTGGCGGCGTGGTGCTCAGATCACTCATGAAACGAAGCATCCTTTTCGTGAACGATTGCGTCCGCGCTCGAGGCGGCCGCGGGCAGGAGCCGAATCTTCAACTGATACGTATCCCAGCCTGAACGGGCCGTGCGCCCGCTCCCGCCGCCCCCGCCCTCTGGAGCGGTATCAGAGTGGCTGCGGACCGATGCGCTTGCCGGACGTCCGATCGAAGAACCTGAGTTCTTCGCGCGGCACCATGAACTCGTGCATCTCTCCTTCGCGGATCGTCGCGATCGACGTGATCGGCAGCTTGGACAGGATGAGCTGGCTCGGATCGCCACCTTCCAGCGCGCCGTAGACGAGTCGTTCGGCTCCCAGATTCTCGACGCGCACCACCCGCAGCCGGAACGGCACCCGCTCCCCCTTGCCCTGCGCTCCTTCCACCGGGAGGAATTGCTCGGGCCGGAATCCAAGGCTGTAGCGCTCCCGTTGCACCAGGTTCATGGGCGGGGAACCCAGGAACGTCGCGACGAAGGTATCCGCGGGTTCGGTATAGACATCCTGGGGCGTGCCGATCTGGCACATCTGACCTTTATTGAATACCGCGACACGGTCCCCCAGACCCATCGCCTCGATCTGGTCGTGGGTGACATATACCGTGGTGGTGCCGAGGCGGCGCTGGAACTGCTGCAGCTCGGCACGGGCGGCGTTGCGCAACTTGGCGTCCAGGTTGGACAGCGGTTCGTCCAGCAGAAACACCTGGGGATGGCGCACTACGGCGCGGGCCAAGGCCACCCGCTGGCGCTCGCCGCCGGAGAGCTGGCGCGGCTTGCGGGCGAGCAGGTGCCCGATGCCGAACATCTGCGCCGCCGTCTGCACCTCCTCCAGGACGCGGGGACCCCGCATGCCCTGCGCACGCAACGGGAAGCCGATGTTCTTCTCGACGCTGAGGTGCGGGTATAGCGCGTAGCTTTGGAACACCATCGCGATGTTCCGGTCCCGCGGAGGCAGGTCGTTGACGACGACCCCGCCAATGAGAATCTCGCCGGAGCTGGGCACCTCAAGGCCGGCGATCATGCGCAGCAGCGTCGTCTTGCCGCAGCCGGACGGCCCGAGCAGCACCAGAAACTCGGCCTCTCTTACGTCGAGATCGACATTGTCGACGGCCGGCACGTCGCCGAACCTGCGGGAGATTTTGCGTGTGGAAACGGTTGCCATGCGCCTGTCGTGTCCAAGTCTGAGGGTTGAGGACCGGCGTCCCCTGCGCGCCGCAGCGCTGCTTATCCGCTGTCAGCATCCGGTATTGCGTCCCGGCGAACGGCTACGAGACGCGGGAGAGGTCGGAGGGCCGGACGGCAGGAGGGCCATCCGGTCTGCCCGGCGGCAAAAAGGAGGAACCGCCCGGCGGGAGAGCGCGCCGAGCGGGAACCGTCCGGCGCACTCTATCGGTCCAACCGATCCTCGGTCAGATCATCCCCTTCTCTTTCCACTTCGCCCAGATCCGCTTGCACTGTTCGTTCGCTTCATCCAGCGCCGCTTCCGGCGACATGTTGCCGGTCGCTGCCTTGGCGAACATCACGTTGATCACCCAGGTATTGTATGCGTCGCTGATCGCCGCGGTGCAGTACCCGGGATAGCCGACGTTGGTCGCCCAGCTCAGCGAATCGCCCAGCACCTGATACTTGGTGGGAGGCAGGCCCGCCTTGTCGTTCTTCACGGCTTCCAGCATGTTCGGTACCGTCTTGGGGAAGCACGGGAAGTTGTAGAACGCGCTCGCATCGAACGCCGCCTGGTAGTTGTCCATTAGGTCGACCAGGAACTTCTTCGCGCCTTCCTTGTTCTCCGCGAATTCCCAGATGGTGTACACGCTCATCACGTGCTCCAGCCCGATCTGGCGCTTGGGACCCTTGGGGGCCTTGTTCAGCTGGATGTCTTTCGAGATGGGCAGCTTCTGTGTCTCCGCCGTGCGGGTGATGGAGATGGCGTTCAGGGCAAGGCTGATGGTCCCCGCCAGCATGGCGCGGTTGTTCGACGAGGGATCCCATGACAGCACTTCGGGCGTCATCGCCCCCTGATAGAGCGCCTTCACGTACTTCAGGGCGTCCAGCGTCGCCTTCGACTTCAGCGCCAGATTGCCGTTGGCGTCCTGCTCGTGGGACCCGAAGGAATACATCAGGGCGCGCATGGCCATTGCCGTGTCGAGCTCGTTGGACAATCCGATGCCCACCGGAATGCCCGTGTTCTTCTTGATCTTGCGGCCCCCGTCGAGGATCTTGTCCCAGGAATCCGGGTTGACCCCTACCGCGTCCCACATCGGCTTATTGTAGTTGACCGGGTCGGGGACGAAGCAGTCGGAGAAGCCGAAGTACTTCTTCGTCTTCGGGTTGTACGTGCTCTTGACGGCCAGATCGATCGGCTTGCCCCATTTCTTGGCGACCTCTTCGTAGATTTCCTTGTGATCAATCACCAGCTCCTCGTACACCGCGGGCGGGTCCAGCCGCATGAACAGGTCGTGACCCTTCTTGGCGCTCGCCTCGGCCGCCATGCGGTCGGGAAGCTGGACGTTGTTGATGTTGTCGACCATCACTTCCGTGTCGTTCTTCTGACCCCATTCCTTGATCCACGTCTTGTTGAACCACTCGTCGTAGGCCGGCACGAAGTGGTTCCATTGCAGGATGGTCAGCTTCTTCGCCGCCTTGGCGCGGCCGGGGATGAGGATGTTCGCGCCGATCCCCGCGGCTCCGGCAGCCCCCAGGGCGGCCGTGGTTTTCAGCATGTCCCGGCGGGACACCCCCCTTTCCTTCTTCGCGCTGCTCATGATGTACCCTTTGCGCTAGACCAGACGTTGCTCAGGACGATCCTACTGCCGTGACAGGCCGCAATCGGGCATAAGCCCGCCCGGCCCGACTCCCCTCGACTGACCGCGCTTCGGAATCCTGCCGGATCGTGCGGCGGTGCCGTTGCCCCGCCGGGCGTCCGCACCCCAAAGCGCCGGATCAGTCCAACCAAGTCCCTTGATCAGTACGCCATAGCATGGCGGAAGCAATAGCGGCAAGGCGCGCGGGGCAGTCGGTTCTTGATTTCAGTCATATGGAGCGAGTCACCCGGCGCACGGCCGGCCGCCGGCCACGCCGCCGCCATGCAAGAGCGGGACGGCCCATGGAGACGCGACAGCGCCGGAAGGTTCAGGCGGTGCGGGCAGAGTTTCACGCTGGAGTCGTACGATGCGCGGGGAGCGCTGGCTGGCCCAGCCAAAGGTGCAATGGGGCCTTGCGCCGGTGTCGCTGCGGGGCAGTAGGCCGCTTGGTGTCGCTGCGGGCCGGTAGGCCGCTCGGTGTCGCTGCGGGACTGTGGGCCACGGTGTCGCCGATTTGGCCGTGAGCCACAGTGTAGCGGCGGGGCATCCGGCGGCGGCGGGGCCGCTGCGATTACCAGCTGCTGCCGCTCGAGCGCTGTG
The DNA here is from genome assembly GCA_041476685.1 of bacterium. Taxonomy (GTDB): domain Bacteria; phylum SAR324; class SAR324; order SAR324; family JACQKK01; genus JBGPEV01. Next base: position 11,588 of record JBGOTW010000119.1, read on the forward strand.
CGCTAAGCTGCCGCTGGGCGGCGTCAGGCGACGACGGACATCGTGCCCTTCGGATTGGCCGGCAGGTCACCCACGCCGACCACCTCGATATCGAAGATCAGGGTCGAGTTGGGCGGGATAGTGCCCACCTGGCGATTGCCGTAGGCGAGGGACGCCGGGACAATGATCTGGCGGCGCTCGCCGGGCTTGGCGCCCGCGAG
>JBGOTW010000120.1:0-11733 GCA_041476685.1 bacterium
ATGGTGGTGGTGAGCAGCACGTCCACCTCGCCGTGGACAAAGCGCAGCATCACGTCCTCCAGCTCCCGCTCGGCCATCTGCCCGTGGGCGATGGCGAGCCGCACGCGGGGCAGGATGCCGAGCAGGTAGTTGCCGTAGGCGTGGATGTCCTCGACGCGGTTGTGCACGAAGAACACCTGCCCCCCGCGGCGCAGCTCGCGCTCCACTGCCTCGCGGATGATGTAGTCGGAGGCCTTCACCAGGCGCGTGCGGATCGCCATGCGGTCCATCGGCGGCGTGTTGATGACGCTCAGGTCCCGCACGCCCATCAGGGACATGTGCAGCGTGCGCGGGATCGGCGTCGCGGAGAGGGTGACGACGTCCACCTGGGTCTTGAGCCGCTTGATCTTCTCCTTGTGGGCGACTCCGAAGCGCTGCTCCTCGTCGATGACGAGCAGGCCCAGGTCCTGCGGCACGACGTCGGCGGAGAGCAGGCGGTGCGTCCCGATCAGGATGTCGAGCTTGCCCTCCGCGAAGGCCTTGAGGATCCGCTTCTGCTCCTGGGGCGAGCGGAAGCGGCTGAGCACGTCCACCGAAACGCCGGTGCCCTCGAAGCGGTGCGTGAAGGTCTCCAGGTGCTGCTGCGCGAGGATGGTCGTGGGGACGAGCACGAGCACCTGCTTCTTGCCCAGCACGGCTAGGTAGGCCGCGCGCATCGCCACCTCGGTCTTGCCGAAGCCCACGTCCCCGCATACCAGCCGGTCCATGGGCATGTCCGCGTTCATGTCGGCGAGCACCTCGTCGATCGTGCGCTGCTGGTCCTCGGTCTCCTGGAACGGGAACGCCTCCTCGAACTCGGTCATGAGCGCCTGTTCCCGGTCGAAGGCGTGGCCGTGGCGGGCCTTGCGGGCGGCGTACAGGCGCACCAGCTCCTCGGCCATGTCCTGCACCGCCCGCGCCGCCCGCTGCTTGTTCTTCTGCCAGGCGCCGTCCCCGAGCCGGCTGAGCGGCGGGCCGCTGCCGTCGATGCCGGTGAATTTCTGCACTTGGTTGAGCTTGTAGACCGGGACATAGACTTTGTCCCCGCCCGCGTAGACCAACTCGAGAAAGTCGGCTTCCTCACGTCCGGCGGTCAGGCGCCGCAGCCCGTCGTAGCGGCCGATGCCGTACTCCACGTGCACGACGAGGTCGCCGGCCTTGAGGTCCCCGAGCGAGGCAATGAAGTGCTGCAGCTTGCTCTTGTTCAGGCGCCGCTGGCGGGTCTTTTCCCCGAGCAGCTCCTCCTCGGTCAGCAGCACCAGCCGCGTCACCCCCTGCTCGTCCACGACCCGGAAGCCCTGTTGCGGCGCGCGGGAAAGGAGCGCGATGTCCTGCCGGTCCCGCTCTGCGCCGGCCGCGCGGGTCGGCCCCGCCTGCGCGAGGGCGGCCTGCGCCAGCGCCGCCTGGACGACCGCCCGCAGTCCCCCTTCCGCCGGAATCAGCTTCGCCCCCAAGTCGAATTCGGCCAGCACCTGCTTGAGCCGCTCGGCCCCGGTCTGCGAGCGGGCGGCAAGCAGGATGGGCGCCCCCTCGTCGCGCCAGGTCTTGAGCTGGCCGAGCACCGTCTTCAGGGCGGCGTGGGCGCTCGCGCCCTTTTCGACCGCCACGGCCCGCAGCCACGCGTTGTCGGCCACCGGGCACAACACGGTCGGCCCGGTGGCGCCCGGGGCACTCTGCGTCCCGCCGGCTTCTGCGGCCTCGGCGCCCTCGATGCGCAATTCCTCCAGGTGCACCCGGCTGAAGCGTTCCAGGATTCCGGCGAGCCGGGCCGCGGGCAGGTAGAAGCGTTCCGGCGGCAGGGCGAGGTTGCCCTGGCGCAGGCACAGCTCGTATTCGCCCAGCACCTCGTCGAAGAACTGCTGCGCGGTGTGGGCGATGCGCTGGGGCTGGTCGAGCACGAGCAGCGTGTCGGGGGGCAGCACTTCATGCAGCCAGGCGACCTTGGCGTAGAACAGCGGCAGATGCTGCTCGTAGCCGGGAAAAGGGCGCCCCTGCTCGAGCGCCTCGCGCGCCTGACGGTACACCTCCGGCTGCACCTGGCCCTTCAGGTGCGGCAGCTCCGCCAGCGCCCGGGTCGCGGTCTCCGGCGTGACGACGCCTTCGCTGGCCGGAAACACGTCGAGCCGGTCCCGCTCGGCGAAGGACGTCTGGGACGCGACCGCGAAGGCCCGCAGCGACTCCAGCTCGTCGTCGAAGAAATCCAGGCGGATCGGGTGTTCCTCCTGGATGGGAAACACGTCCACGATCTCGCCGCGCAGCGAGAATTCCCCCGGGGCCTCGACAAGATCCACCCGGTTGAAGCCGGCGGCGAGGAGCCGCTCGACCAGGACGCCGCGCGCGTAGCGCTCGCCCCGCTTCAGGCTGAAGCTCAGCCCCGTCAGCACTACCGGGTCCAGCATGCCCTGCAGGAACGCCTGCACCGTGGTGACGAGCACGAGGGTGCCGGAAGGCGCTATTGCGGGCGGCTCCGCCGTCGGCCGCTCTCCTTCGGCGAGGAGCGCCGAAATCGCCTGGAAGCGTTGGGAGATCAGCTCCTTGTTGGGCGAGAAGTTGTCGAAGGGAATGGTGTCCCAGTGGGGAAACAGCAGCGGCCGCAGCGCGCCCCCGTAGGTTTCCAGATCCCGCGCCAGCTCCTCGGCGGCCAGCAGCCCGCCGGTGACCACGACCAGGGGCCGGGTGACGCGTTCGGCCAGCGCTCCCACGACCCAGGCGCGCGCTCCGCCTCGCACCCCGCTCAGCGTGACGGCCGCTCCGGGCTGGGCCGCGATCCAGGCGAGGGCGCGGTCCAGACCCTCGCCAATCCAGGGCTCCGCGGCGGGTGATCCGTTCGCTTGCATCTGACGGCGGGCGTGATAGCTTGATGGGATTAAGGTGCGGTGTCGTTCTGGACCCATCCAAAACGTTACCCCACACCTCAACGCGGTTCCAGCCCTTTCTTGGGATGGCAGCTACAGTCGTGCAGGGATCCGGCGTGCCGTTGACGGGCGCTCTTCGCCAGACGAGTGCCCGGCACGCCAGTGCGCGAAAGCTCACCGCAGTTCCGTCCCGCCTCAGACACCGGCTGCTGCCGCCGTGCGGATCGGTCCGGGCGCTCCGCGCCTGGCCGGCGGACCCGCAGGCCCCTGCGGCGCACGATCCGGTTCCGTCCGCCAGGAAGCTTGCCCAGGAGAGTGCGCCATGCTGACCGAACGGATCGAACAAGGTCTCACCTTCGACGATGTCCTGCTCGTGCCCTCCCGCTCCGACGTGATGCCGGCCGAGGCGGACCTGACGACCCGGCTGACGCGGCGCATCACGCTCAACATCCCCCTGGTCTCGGCGGCCATGGACACGGTCACCGAGTTCCGCACGGCCATCGCCATGGCCCAGGAAGGCGGGATCGGCATCATCCACAAGAACATGCCGGTGGAGAACCAGGCGGCGGAAGTGGACCTGGTGAAGCGCTCGGAAAGCGGGATGATCACCAACCCGATCACCATCGCGCCGGAGGCGAAGGTCTCCGAGGCGATGGCGCTGATGGACCGCTATCGAATCTCGGGCGTGCCGGTGACCCGGGGCAAGGAACTGGTCGGCATCCTGACCAACCGGGACTTGCGCTTCGAGACGAACTTCGACAAGCCGGTCAAGGACCTGATGACCCAGGGGCGGGACAAGCTGATCGTCGTCCAGGCCGGCATCGGGCTCGGCGATTCGAAGGCCCTGCTGCACAAGCACCGCATCGAGAAGCTGCTCGTCGTCAACGACCGCTACGATCTGGTCGGGCTGATCACCGTCAAGGACATCGACAAGGCGCGCAAGTATCCGAACGCCTGCAAGGATCCGCAGGGGCGGCTGCGCGTCGGCGCGGCGATCGGGGTCGGGGCGGACCTGATGCCGCGCGCGGAGGCGCTGCTCCAGGCGGGCTGCGATGTGCTCGTCGTGGATACGGCGCACGCCCACTCCGAACGCGTCCTGAAGGCTATCCGCTCCGTGCGCGGCGAGTTCCCCGACGCGGAGCTGATGGCGGGGAACATCGTCACCGGCGAAGGCGCCGAGGCCCTGGTCAAGGCGGGCGTGGACGCGGTCAAGGTCGGCATCGGCCCGGGCAGCATCTGCACGACGCGGGTCGTCGCCGGCGTCGGCGTGCCGCAGCTGACCGCGATCCAGGCGGTGCTGGGCGCCGCCATGAAGCACGACATCCCCATCATCTCCGACGGGGGCATCAAGTACTCGGGGGACATCGTCAAGGCGCTCGCCGCGGGCGCGGAGAGCGTCATGCTGGGCAACCTGTTCGCCGGCACCGACGAGAGCCCCGGGCAGGTGATCCTGTACCAGGGACGGCGCTACAAGATCTATCGCGGCATGGGCTCGCTGGGCGCCATGAAGGCGGGCGGCGCGGAGCGCTACTTCCAGGACAGCGCCGTGGAGGAGATGAAGCTCGTCCCCGAGGGCGTCGAGGGCCGGGTGCCCTACCGCGGCAAGCTGGCCGAGAGCATCTACCAGTACGTGGGCGGACTGCGCTCCGGGATGGGATACGTGGGCGCGAAGGACATCGCGACCCTGCGGACCCAGACCCGTTTCATGAAGATCAGCACGGCCGGCCTGCGCGAATCCCACGTCCACGACGTGATCGTCACGGAAGAATCGCCCAACTATCCCAGCGCCTCGTCCTGATGGCCCTCGCGCGCCAGTCTCGTGCCGTCCGCCCGCGCGGCTTGCGCCCGCTCCCGGTGCTGATCCCAGCGCTGCTCATTGGGCTGTCGGTCCTACTTCTCGCCGGCTGCAATCTCAACTACATGGAAGGCAAGCTGCGCGAATCCCAGAATCGCTGGGAGGAAGCGGCGATCCAATACCACCTGGCCATCATCCGCAGCCCGGACGATGCGGACTACCGTGAAGCCTACGGGCGCGCCGTGCGCCAGGTCGCGCGGGAGAACATCGACCGGTACAAGGAATACCTGGCCAACAAGGAATTCTCGAAGGCCTACAACCGCCTCGTGGACGCTTCGCGTCAGGACCCGAGCCTGGACCCGCTCGGCGTCGAGTTTCCCAAGTGGCTGCGGGTGCTCCTGGCCGGACAGATCCTGTTGGATTTCAAGAGCTTGCAGGCGAATACGAATTTGGCCGACGAGATCAAGCTCACGGTCCGCCTGAACACGCCCAATCCCGGCGAGGTGATCGAGGCGGAAATTGACGTCGACACGGGCGTATTCTTCGTGGAGAACCTCCTCTACGACCGGCCTACCGAGCTGCTCACCTACTACACCCTGAATTCGATCGGCGTGACGCTGGTGCAGGGACGCACCCGGGCGAAGCAGTTTTCGTCGAAGGACTTCGTGCGGCTGGTGAATTTTAGGGTCCCGGCGCTCGATAGTCCGCCGTCGAATCTGACGCTCGAAGGCGGGGAGGCGCTCGTGCCCGTGGAGACTCAGCGACGCACACTCGGAGCGGACCTGTGGAACGATCCGCCATGGGCGCCACTGCCTGCTCCGTGGTACAAGATCGCCATCGAAGGCAATCGGATCTTGGTTGACAGCGCCAATGGGAGAAGTGACTTCACGCCGCGATTTCTGTATATAAACAAGAGGGACCGTCGCGTATTCGTCGATTTTGGCCGGTACCGGGTGAAAGAGGACGAGGCGTCGCGGAAGTGGGGATTGACTCGGATGTCCCTGAGCAAGAACGACTATTTCCCTCAGTTCTCGCAAAATGTGGCGCTCCAGCCCTATTTCTACTTCCGGGATGGGGTGTTGGTGTACGCTCCCAAGAAGGCGGGGTAGGTCCCAGGAAGGTGGAGTCGGCACACCTGCGGCTTGAACGCCGTGGCTTGAATGGCGGGCCGCTCTGTTGCTGAGCCGCTCTGTAGCGCGGGTGGACGGCGCCCAAGAGCGGGTGTCCCGCGGCGTGATGAAGGCGCGGATCGGTATGGCAAAAGCGAGGAGCGCTCCATCCGCCGCCCGGCCTGCCGCGCGGCGCAAGTCGAAGGGTGGCCGGACTCGGGTCAAGGCCGCTCGCTCCGTCAAACGCATCGTTCGATCTTCCGTCAAGCGTCTCTCCGCGCGGCGTGCCAAGCAGGCGCGGACCAAGTCCGTCGCCAAAGCGCCGCTCCGCCGTACGGCTACGCGCGCGGCCGGGCGCACCGTCAGGCGTAAGGCGGGCAGCAAGGTAGTTAGCAGGGTGGGCAAGACCGTTCGGCACAAATCGCTCCGCGCCACTTCTTCGCTCCTCCAGGCCAAGTCCCTCCGTCGCGCCAAGCCGGCGCCGGGCAAATCCGCCGTACGTCCACATAAGTCGGATAACGTCCCCGCTCGCTCCTCCGGCAACGGCTCCGGCAACGGTCACGGTGCCGCCACGCATCCCAGCGCTCCCTCCGGAAGCTACCGGCTGCCCGGCTTTCTCAGCGTCTCCCCCGATATCGCCCAGCATCCGTGGGAGCACCGCCGCGATTACCTGATCCTGGTCGCGGCGATTGCGGCGTCCGACTCCCAGTTGCACCCGGACGAGCTCAAGCTCCTGACGGCATGGATGGACCGCTTCAATCTCACCGGGGAGGCCCGCGCGGAGGTGCTGCGGGTGGCCAACCGGGGGGAGATCGACCTCGAGGAGATCGCCCGGCGCCTGACCGGCTCGTCCCTCACCTGGAGCGTGATGCTGGACATGATGGGCATGGCCATGGCCGACGGCGTGCTCATGGACGACGAGATCCTGCTGCTGCGCGGGCTGGCCTCGGTGCTTAAGATCGACCCGATCGACTTCAACATCCTGATCGAATTCGTGCACTCCGCGCACCAGGCCGCCCAGCTCTCGAATCCGGAGCCGCTCTACGAGCATGCCATCGAAAGCGCCTTCGAGCTGCTGCGCAAGCGGCACGTCAAGCTGTTCGACCACACGCGCCTGTGCGTGAACTACCCCGCGTACGACCAACAGCTCAAGGAGCGTTGGGTGCGCTTCGAGGCTGCCGGGCATGGCTGAGCCTGCATCCGTTGCGGCGCCGGTCCTCCCCTTGCGGGAGGGACGCGACTACACGCTGGATCGGCAGGGACGCTGGGTATTCACCGCCCGCTACCTGAAAGCCCGCGGAACCTGCTGCTTCCAGGCGTGCCGCAACTGCCCGTGGGGGCAGGCGGGCCGCAGCGCCGCGGAAGCGTCCGCGGACTTGCAGTCGCGCCTAGATCGTCTCGCGCAGCGGCTGCACGGAGCCGGGGTGGAGGTGACGGGCTATCGGCTGGGGGTCTTGCATGCGCGGCCGGCCCGGGCCGATCGCGGCGTCGGTCGCCGAGCCGAACTTGCGGAGCTGGGTCGGCGGGTGCAAGCGCAGGCGGAGGACCTGCTCACCGTGACAGGCGTGCAGTGGGCGGGCGCAGATTTGGATTAGGCGCACGGCCGGCCGCAACCCCGCGTTGCAGGGGCCGACTTCTTGGACAAGCGAGGAATGGCCATGGGGCAGGAAGCCGCACGGTCCATCACGGCGCGCGCCGCTATTGCTGCCGAGGCAACAGCGGCTGCGGAGGCTACCGTGGCTGCCCAGTCCACTGGGGCCGCAGGCGCGACCGCGGTTGCTGAGGTCCACGCAGCGGCCGGGGCAACGTGGGCGGCAGGAGCCCTCGGCACCGTGCTGCTGCTGCTCAGCAGCCTGACGGCCTTCCCCACCGGCGCCGACGCCGCGGGAGGCCGACCGCCGTTTCGGGTGCTGACCGCGCAGTTGCCGCGGCCGGCCGTGCGCGTGGAGGCGTTGACCTGCGCGGGACTGGCGCCCGCGGATCTTGTCCGCACTCCGCAGCGGCCCGGGACGCCCGCGCCCTCCGCCGAGGCGCCGCCGCTGCGCACCGTGATGGTGGTGGACGAGCGAGGTCGCCGCAGCCGCGTGCGCCTGGCGGGCGAGGCGCTGCTGGTGGAGCCGCTGGGGCGCTGCGGGCCGCAGCCGCCGATCGAACGCCCCGACCAGATCGAGGGCAGCCGGGTCGGCGTGGGCAACGGCGTGATCGCCGATGCCTGGCTCGCCGCCGCAACCTTGCGCTACCGGCACGGCATCCTGGGGGACGTCATCACGGCCGCGGAGCTGCGCGCGACGAATCGCCGCGGCGACGTGCTGCGCTACCGCCTGCCCGACGATGCGGTGTTCGAGGACCGCGCCGCGCGCGTGGTCGTGGTGGATGGCCGGGACGCGGTGCTCGCGGTACGCACGGGGCTGACCGACGGCGCGGCGCTCGCGCTCTTCGGCTTCGACCGCCAGGCGGAGGACGCCGGCGCGCTCGTCCTGCTCGCCCAGGCCGAACCGCTCGGCCGCCCGAATCTGTGGCTCAATCCGGCGGGGGTCGGCGACTTCGACGGCAGCGGCCGCAGCGGGATCGCCGCCGTGCTCACTCCGCACACGGGCGGCACGCTGGTGGTCTACCAGCGCGAGGGGGCGAAGCTGGTGGAGCGCTACCGCGCCCGCGGCTTCTCGAATCACCAGATCTATTCGCCGCAATTGGGCATGTCCGCCGTGCTCGACGCGAACGGGGATGGCGTGGCCGACCTGGCGGTGCCGGACGCGGCCCGGCGCGCGCTGCGCGTGGTGACCTTCGCCGCTGGCCGCTTCGCCGAGCTGCAGCGCATCCCGCACGAATCGGAGATCGTCAGCGCGATCGCCGTCCAGGACCTGGGCCGCGGGCCCGCCCTGGTCTATGCCCTGCAGGACGGCACGCTCGTGGTGGCCACGCGCTAGTGCCCAGCTCGGCGCCCGGGATAACATGCGCGCAGTCCCGGCAGCGCCGGATGACGGGCCGCCGCGGACCGAAGTGGGACTGCGGCCGGCTGCGGTTTCTAGGCGGGCTGTGGCAGGATCTTCTTCTGCAGGAACTGGTACCAGTTGGGACGGACGAACAGCGTCTTGTCGAGCGCGTAGAGCTGGGCGCGTCCGAGGGACATCGCTTCCTTGAGGATCTGGGGCGACTTGATATTGCCGTCGGCGACGATGGGCTTCTTGGTGAACTTGCCCACCCATTCGACCAGCGTCTCCTCGGTGTCGAAGAACTTGTTCAGGACGTGGATGCTCACCGGGTGCAGCAGGTCCACTTTGGCCGATACCAGGCAGCGCACCAGCCCCCGCAGGTCCTCCTCGCTGAATCCGTCCTCGAGCTTGTCGTGGATGGAGAACACGTAGGACAGCAGCATCTTCGACCCGATGCGGGCCTTGATCGCCTTGAGGATGTCCACGGCGAGGCGCATGCGCTCCTCGATCGAGCCGCCGTAGGCGTCCAGACGGTTGTTGGTGCGGGTGGACAGGCACTGGTCGAGCAGGTAGAGCTGCGCGCCGTTGATCTCGATCAGGTCGAAGCCCGCCTCCTCGGCGCGCTCGGCCGCGTGCGTGAAGAACAGGCAGAACTCCTCCACGTCGCCCTCGTCGAACTCGCGGCTGACGTCGAAGTCCTTGCCGTAGTTGATGATGGAAGGACCGACGGGTTGCTCGCCGCAGATCATCTCGCTCGTGCGCGCGCCGGCGTGGGCCAGGCGCAGGCCGACCGCCGCGCCCTCGGCCTTGAGCGCCTTGACGAGGTGGGCGAGGCCGTCGACATGCCGCTCCTCGGAGACGCCGAGCTGATTGAAGGCGGCCCGGCCCTGCTGGGCGACATAGGCCGACTCGACGAGGATCAGGCCGCAGCCCTCGCGCGCCAGATTGAGATACTGCTCGTGCATGGCGGGCGTGACGGTCCCCTCGCGGGAGGCCATGTTCTCGTTGAAGGGCGAATGCACGATGCGATTGCGCAGGTGCAGGGATTCCAGCGTCAGGGGAGTGAACATGGGGATGTCCGGCAATGGACCGGCCGCTGCAGTGCCGCTCAAGTGCTGCCGCTGTTGTGGCGCTGCAGTGCCGTTCGGGCGGCGGGGTTGCCCTCCCCGCGCGCGCCGCAGGTCGGTGGCCCGGTCCCATGGACCGGGGCGCTCAATGCGCTGAACTGAAAAGCATAGCGGTCTGGTGCGAAAAGCTCAAGCGGATGGCCGGTGATGTGCGGGGCTGCCGCAACCGTTGCGCGCGCGAAAGACTTTCCGTTACCATGGGGCGCGCCGGCCGCCTCACATGCTGCCTCTGGCAGGACCCGCCCGACATGAATGCCGAACAGATGACCTTGTACAGCGGCGCCGGCAAGGGCGCCGAGGCCGAGTTCGGCCTGTGGGCGGAAGCCTACGGCATCCAGGAGGTGAACTTCACCTTCCCGGGCCATCCCAACGCCCGCCAGCGTGGTTTGCACGAGCTCTCGGGGGAGGAGCTGCTGCGCGGGGACGTCAGCCTGGTCTACGTCTCGCGGCTGCTCAGCCGGAACTACATCGGAAAGGGCGAGACCTTCCGGCGCGTGCTGCAGGCGATCTTCCACATCGTCAGCCATAGTCGCGAAGTGTTCGTGGTGGGCGAGATCCAGGAAGACTTGACCGTGCGCGGCGGAACCGGCTGGGGCGCGGAGTTCGCCAAGCTGAACAACAAGCGGCTCCACGTTTTCGACCAGGCGCAGGACGGCTGGTTCCTGTGGACGGGACATGCGTGGAAGCCGCAGGCACGCGTCGCGATCCGCGAGGCGCAATTCGCCGGGCTCGGCACGCGCAACGTGGCGCCCAACGGCAGCAAGGCGATCGAGGCCCTGTTCCGGGTGACGATGGTGCAGTAGAGGCGCTCGGGAGTCCCAGGGCGGCGCGCGGCCTGCCCCAACCGTCCAGCGAAAGCCGGCCGTGCAGCGAAAGGACGTCATGAGCTTCAAGCAGCATCCGATGCCGGCCATGCCCCTCATCGCCGATCCCCCGCCGTGGAACCAGCCCGTCCCGCGTCCGGTGCACATCGGCCATTCGGTGCTCGGCAACGCGATCAACCTGTACTCGGCCCGGCCGTGCAACCTGCTGGTCATCGGCGGGGCGCACGGCGACGAGTCGGAGGGCATCTTCCTGGCGCACCTGCTGCTCACGTCGGGCAGCCGCGTACCGGTCATTCCGTGCCTGAACCCGGACGGGGCCCTGCTGCGCCAGCGCTGGAACCAGAACAACGTGGACCTCAACCGCAACCTGCCCACGCCGGACTGGCAGCCCACTGCGCGCAATCCCCGCTATCCGCCGGGCCGCGCCCCCGGCTCGGAGCCGGAGAACCAGGCCCTGCTGAACGCGATCGGGTTCGTGGGCGCCACGACGGTGCTATCCCTGCACAGCTTCCGCGAGACGTTCATCGAGGTGGAGCGTCCGCCCGCGGACTGTCCGGCGGAGTTCAACGCGGCGCTCGCGGAATACACGGAAACCGTCAGCATCCCACGCAAGGAATCCATCGGCTATCCTACGCCGGGCGCGCTGGGGGCCTACGGCCGCGCGAACGGCCTGATGGTGCTGACCTACGAACTGCTGCGGGGCGCGCCCCACGGCGACCTGTACGCCCTGCTGCCGCCCTTCGTGCGCATGCTGGAGGGTTTGGCAAAGATCGAGTTCAAGGCGCCGGCTTAGGCGGGCGGGGCCACCGGCGGGAGGCGGTTGATGAGCGCTGCGGCGAACCCGGCACCGAAGCCGTTGTCGATGTTGACGACCGTGATGCCGGCCGCGCAACTGTTGAGCATGGTCAGCAGGGCGGCCACGCCTCCCGCACCGCTCCCGTAGCCGACGGACGTGGGCACCGCGATCACCGGCACGCGCACCAGCCCCCCCACCACCGACGGCAGCGCCCCTTCCATCCCCGCGCACACGACCACCACCCGCGCCTGCCGGATGCGCTCGAGCTGGGCGACG
>JBGOTW010000121.1:0-11618 GCA_041476685.1 bacterium
CCGGAGTTCGCCCCCGCTTGCGCGGCATGCGCAGTATGCGCGGCCGGCCGATGGGAGGCGGGCCGGTGCGGGACGGGCGCTTTCGTACCGGCGTGCGGCCTGACCGGTTGGGCCTTGGAGCCGCCGGCCTTGGAGCCGCTGGCCATGACGGGCGCGTGCCGCGCGGGCTGGCCCCGCACCGCCGCGACCGGACGCTTGGCGTGGCGCAGGGCCTTGCCGCGTAGGGCCGTGCGGGCGTGGCTGGCTGGGGCGTGACTGGCTGTAGCGTGGCGGGGCTTTGCGGAACGGGCGGATTTGGCTTTGGCGGTCATGACGCTCGGGCAAGAAGGACGAGCCGGCGCAGGCTGGGCCCTGCGGGAGTGGGGCCCTTCCAGTGCAACGCTGCGCAAGCTCAAGCGGTCCAGGGGCGGGCCGGCAGACGGCCTCCGGACCTAGATTTGTGAGTATACTGCACGCCGGATAGGGCGACAAGCGCCAGCGGAGGGCCTGACGGGCCGCGAAGTCCAGAATCAGCCATGGAGGCACAAGCGTTGCCGGATCGCCCGCCCGTCACGCTCGCTTCGCTCGCGCCTCATCCGGCCCGCGCCGCAGGCGCCGGTGGCGCAGTGCGCCACCTTCTCCAAACCCGCGAACAGCGCGGGTTGGAGAAGGAATAGACTCCGGGTGGGGAGTCCTTCCCCACGCCGGCAGTTCGGCGTTGGAGAAGGTGCCCGAAGGGCGGATGAGGCCCGCCGCAGGCGGGAGCGCACGGCCGAATAGACACGCCCGAGGACTTTGCGGTCGCCCGCGGACGGAAGGACGGGCCGCGGCCGGAGGCGCTGCAGGTCCAGGTGGCAGGGCTGCGAGGCAGGGCAGGGTGGCGTGCCTCCGGCATCCGTGGCATGCTGCCCGGTGCTCGCCAGGGAGATTGACGACCGGTTCATGAACTTCCTCTATCGCTCGCAGGCCTTTCGGCTGCCGACATTTTCATTGCTGGGCCGCACCCTGCCCTTGTGCCGCGCAGCGCTCATCACGGTTTTGCTGCTGGGAGCCGCTCCCGCGTTCGGGGCGGGCGGCGCCGGGACTGCCCTTCCCAGCGCTGCCCTTCCTAGCGCTGTCCCTCCCGCCGCTTCCCCGCCCAGCGCAGCGCCTCTCAGCAGTGCCGCCCAGCCTCTTACGCCGGCTGAACGGGCGGGGGCCGCCATCACGCCGGCTCCGGCTGCCGCCTTCGTTCCGCCCGTGTGGACGGCGCTGCCGTTTGCGGGGATGCTGCTGACCCTCGCTCTGTTTCCCCTGGTGGCGGCCCACCACTGGGAGCGGGTGCAGGTGCCGGCGTCGCTCGTCTGGGTGGCGCTGGCGCTGGGCCTGATGTGGGCATCCGTTCCCGCGGGCGGGGGATTCGCCGCGCTCTACGGAAGCAAGACACTCGCCACGCTCGAGGACTACGTCGCGTTCATCGTGCTGCTGGGGACGCTGTACGTCATCTCGGGCGGGATCTACTTCACCGGGGGCGTGCCCGGCACCCCGGGCCGCAACGTCGCCATGCTGCTGCTGGGCAGCGTCCTGGCGAACCTGATCGGCACGACCGGCGCGGCCATGCTGCTGGTGCGGCCGCTGATCCGGGACAACCTCGCCCGCAAGAGCCAGACGCACGTGCTGGTCTTCCTGATCTTCATCGTGTGCAACGTCGCGGGCCTGCTCACGCCCATCGGCGATCCGCCCCTGTTCCTGGGCTTCCTGCAGGGCGTGCCGTTCTTCTGGACGCTGAAGCTCTGGCCGCTCTGGGTTTTCACCGTGGGCGTGCTGCTGGCCGTGTTCTACGGCATCGACAGCTGGGTGGCGCGCCGGGATGGCCTGCCGGAGCGGGGCGCGCCCGAGCCGCTCGAGCTGCATGGCTGGAGCAACCTTTTGCTGCTGGCCGGCGTGATCGGCGCGGTCATCCTCAGCGGAATGGCGCACACGAGCGTGTCCTTCTCCCTGTTCGGGCTGCACGAGGTGCACCTGGAAAGCCTGCTGCGGGATGGCGTGCTGGTGGCCCTCGCGCTCGCGTCCTTGCGCCTGACCTCCAGATACGCGCGCACCCAGAACGGCTTCAGCTTTGCCCCCCTGCGCGAGGTGGCCGTCCTGTTCTTCGGCATCTTCGTGACGATGGCGCCCGCCCTGATGCTGATGCAGCAGCGGGGGGCGGAGCTGGGGCTGGGCACGCCGGCCAGCTACTTCTGGTTCTCCGGCGGCCTGTCGAGCTTTTTGGACAATGCGCCGACCTACATGACCTTCCTCGCGGCCGCGCAAGGCACGTTGGGGGCGTCCCACGCGATCGAGCTGACGCAGAGCGCCGCGGGTGAAGCGATCCTGGCGGCGCTGTCCGCGGGGTCCGTGTTCATGGGAGCCAACACCTACATCGGCAACGGGCCGAACTTCATGGTCAAGGCCATCGCCGAGCGCGGCGGCGTGCCCATGCCCGGCTTCTTCGGCTACATGCTCTGGTCGGGCACGATCCTGCTGCCCCTGTTCGGACTGGTGACGTGGGTGTTCTTCCGCTGAGATCGGGCGCGGCGGGCGCATGGAGCGACTAAAGTCCATCGCATCCGTTCCAACGCGCACCGGATAAGGTCCGTAAGCCGAAGTGGATCGGAACCCTGGCGGGCCGGTACCTATGTCGGTCAAGGTTTCTCTTCGCGATGTCATCGATCAGCTCGACCTCGAAACGTCGGAAACGACCGCCTACGTCAACAAGAAAACGGGCGTTGTTGTTGCGATTTCCAAAGAAGATCAGGATCTTGCCGAGGCCCAGGAAGACGGCGCCGCTGACCTGCCCGAATGGCAGCGCGATGCCGTTCGTGAAGCACGTTCGGTACTTGACTCCCAGGATTATATTGCGCTGCCCGATACCTTCGACATTCACGCATACCGCATCATCGAAGAGTTTTGCTCAGCGCTTACGAACGAAAAGGCGCGGACGGTCTTGCTGGACAAGATACGGGGTGCGGGAGCCTTTCGCCGCTTCGAGAGCGCCATCCATCAACTGGGGGTCGCTGACGATTGGTACCGGTTCCGGTACCTTGGGTTGAAAGTGATCGCGATAGACTGGCTCGAGGAGAACCACATCGCTTACACCGACGACACGGAGCAGCCGGCTGGCGGCGGTTGATCGAAGGCATCCCCGCTCCCGAACCCATGATCCCCACCGACGAAGCCCGGCAGCGCATTGTCTCGGCCCTGAGCCCGGTCTCCACCGAAGTGGTGAGCCTGGCGCAGGCCTGCGGACGCGTGCTGGCGGAGGATGCCCTGGCGCGCATCACGCAGCCCCCGCACGACGTGTCCGCCATGGACGGCTATGCCGTGCGTCAGGCGGACGTGCGCACCCTGCCCGCCACCCTGACGCAAGTGGGCGAGGCGCGGGCGGGCGGGCGGTACGGGCAGCCGCTGCGGCCGGGGGAGTGCGTGCGCATCTTCACCGGCGGGCCCGTTCCCGCGGACGCCGACACGATCGTGATCCAGGAGCACGTCCGCGCCGCGCAGGAGCCAACCGGCGGGCCGCGCATCACGGTGCCCCGCATCACGGTGCTGCAGGCGCCGCCGCCGGGCACGCACATCCGCCGGGCCGGCCAGGACTTCCGCGCGGGCGAAGTGGGACTCGGCGCGGGCCGCGCGCTCAGTGCGCGGGATGTCGGACTCGCCGCCGCCATGAACCTGCCCTGGCTGCGCGTGCGGCGCAGACCCCGCGTGGCGATCGTCTCGACGGGGGACGAGCTGGAGCTGCCGGGCGATCCGCTCGGGCCGAACCAGATCCTGGCGTCCAACGGCCTCGCGCTCGCGGCGTACGTGGGCGCCTGGGGCGGCGAGCCGGTGCACCTGGGCATCCTGCGCGACCAGCCGGAGGAGTTTGCGCGGCTGGCGGGGGAACTGGCGCACGCGGACCTGCTGGTCACCTCGGGCGGCGCGTCGGTGGGGGACTACGACCTGGTGCGAAGCGCGCTGGGGGAGCAGGGCTTGCAGGTGGATTTCTGGCAGATCGCCATGCGCCCGGGCAAGCCGCTGCTGTTCGGCCGGCTCGGGGCCACGCCGGTGCTGGGCCTGCCGGGCAATCCGGTCTCGGCGCTGGTGTGCGCGCTGCTGTTCCTGCGGCCGGCGCTGGAGCGGCTGCTGGGCATGCCCGGCGCGGGCCAGGTGCCCACCGTCGCGGCGCTGCTGGGGCGCGACCTTCCCGCCAACGACGCCCGCGAGGATTTCCTGCGCGCCACGCTGGCGCGGGACGCGGCCGGACGCTGGCTCGCGACCCCGTTTCCCGTCCAGGACAGCGCCATGCTCTCCACGCTGGCCCGGGCCGACTGCCTGGTGCAGCGCGCGCCCCAGGCGCCCGCCGCGAAGGCGGGGGAGGCGGTAAAGGTGATCGTGCTGTAGGGAGGCGGGACTATCCGGTGGCTATAGCGGCTTGATCGGCGACGGCTGAAGCGCCAGGACGCGGCGCAGCTCTGCGATCAGGGGCGGAAGGTCCGCGGTCAATGCTTCCCAGACGGTGTCGAGGTTGATGTCGTCGTAGCCGTGTGCAATTTGGCTCCGCATCCCCGTCACGCCAGCCCATCGAATTCCCGGACAACGGGTGCGCGTGTCGGCGGACACGCGTCGTGCAGCTTCACCGATGTTTTGAAGAAGATGCTGTAGTGCCAAATTGAGCATTCGATCGTGGTCCAAATCGGAGCGGATGCGGCCACTGCTCATCGCGACCGCTTCGACGGCGAAATCCAGCATCTGCATGATGGAAACGCGGTCGTCACGCTGCGACATACTGGTCCTGGGCTTCGGACAGTACGCGATCGCGGATATATTTGTTCAGAGCCTTGAACGTATGCAAGTCCGCCTTGCGTCCCAGCATTTCGCCTAGTTCAAGCTCCAGCTCGAAAAATCCGAACCCCGGCGTCGCTCCCGGCTCGAACTCCACCAGCACGTCCACGTCGCTCTGCGGGGTGAAATCGTCCCGCAGCACCGAGCCGAACAGCGCCAGGCGGCGGATGCGGTTGCGGCGGCAGAACTCGGCCAGCGCCGCTTGAGGAATGGGAATGCGCGGGGTGCCCATGCGCCAATCCTAGGCCGCCGGGAGCGGCTCATGCAACTGCGGCGGCGTCGCCGGTGAGGCCCCTACTGCGCCTTCGCCGGGTTCTGGAACAGGATGCGATTGCCCGCGGCCGACTGGGTCTGCAGCTTGATGCCCTTGTCGGTCAGGCCCTGGCGGATCAGGCGCCGCAGCCGCGAGCCTTCCTCGCTGGAGAACAGCTCCACCTCCAGGTAGTCCGGCGCGTTCTTCAGCTCCGACAGCTGCTTGTAGCCCTCGGTGTGCTCCAGGTAGTCCAGGATCACGTCCTTCTCGTCGTCGGAGTAGCCCTTGAAGATCAGCAGGTACGCAAAGCCGGTATCCCCGACCTGCTTGTAGTAGTCGGCGATCTTAGTGATGGACTCGCTGGCGGCCTCGCGCGCGGCCTTCTGGGAAGCGTCGGCCAGTCCCTTCGCCCAGTCGTACGGGCCGGCGTTGGCGCGCAGGAGCTGCTTGCCCTCGACCTGGCTGTCGGCAATCTGGCGGCCGGTGCTCGTGTCGTACACGCTCACGCGGATGGTGGCGTAGGCGGCGGAGAACTGGCCGCCCTGGGCGCCGCGCTCCCCGCCGATGTCCTCGAAGCGCACGAGGATGTCGGCCTGGTTGTCCAGCGCCATGGCGATCAGGTCGTCCACGGGCCGGTCCACGCGCGCCGCCTTCTCGATCTGCTGGTACACCTTCTCGGTCTGTACCTGGTTGAACACCCGGAAGCCCGCCTTGTTCAGCTCGTCGTTGAGGCCCTGCAGGGCGGCGGTGGTGGCTCCGTGGTTGCGAGGCAGCGCGTTCCGGTTATCCGACTGGTAGATCACCATGATGCGCTTGTTGCCCATCTTCTTGTTGAGGATGCGCAGGGCGGCGAGCCGGTCTTCGAGCAGGTTCTGGGCCACCTCCGCCTTGATGCGCACCTGGTAGGACTGCCGGTCCGGCGTCGCCCCCTCCGACACGACCAGGTACTTGGTCACGAAGCCCTGGCTGGAGGTGAGGATCTGGTCCTTGATGATCTGGAAATTCTCCGCGACCGTCTTCGAGTCGAGCACGAGCCCGACGCCCTGCTCGACGGCGTTGCGCTGGGCGTTGAGGAGGGCCTGGTTGCGGGCGCTCGCGATGTTGCCGTTGATCACCGCGGCGGTGCCCGCCGCTTCGACTTCCGCGGCGCTCAGGCCGGCGGGGGACAGGCAGGCGGCGGCGAGCCAGGCCGCGCAGAGCAGCAGGCACAGCATCCCTGCGCGGATGGAGTCGGGAAGGCGGGTGGTCGTGCGCATGTCGTTCTCCGGTACAGGCTGTGTCACCCCGGGGAGATGGGGTCGAACGGGTCGTACGGAACGTGCCGGCCGCTCAGGGAGCCGGTTGCCGTCTGCGTCGCGAACGGGCGCCGCGGCGGCCGGGGCGCGGCGAACCCAGTGTAGGCACCGCTCCGCCCGGCCGTCAGTATCCCAGCCGCTGCGCGGGTCGCGAAGGCGGCCGGGGCTGCGTGGGTTGCCCCCACGTGCGCGGCCGCGCGCCGGGCGAGCCGGGCGACGCCTGTCGCGCCGGCGTTCCCGGCGTGGGCGGCACGGCCACGGGCGGCGGGAGGGCCACCGGCGTCAGCAGCGGGGCCGCCGGCGCGGGCCGTGCGGGCGGTTCAAGCGCCTGGAACGCCGGCGGAGGCATCACGGTCAAGTCGTAGACTCCACCCGAGACCAAGGCCGTGAATGGCGCGGGCACGCGCAGGTACGCCGTGAGCCAGGTCAGGGCGTCCGCCGGGTTGTCCCGTGCCGAGCCCGGAATCAGCTGACGCTCGAGCTGGAGCCGCGTCCAGGCGTCGAGATAGAACGCTTGCGGATCGAAGGCGTAAGCGTGCGCCAGGTGATACGCGGCGACATCGTAGCGCCGGGACAGCCGGAATATCTCGCCCAGGTTGTAATGGCCGCGCGACAGATTGATCTGAATCCGGTCCTGGGCCTGGTCCGAGAGCTGCAGCACCTTGGGCTCGAGCGCCGAATTCGGCCCCAGGGCCCGCCTGACCTCGTCGCGCAGGGTTTCGAGCGAGCGGCCTCCCTGATGCGTCAGCGGCTGCAGCGCATCCAGCTCCTTCTGAGCGACGCCTTCGCGTTGCAGATGCGCCAGCGTCCGTTCGGACACGCGGAAGCGGTCGCTCGTTTCCGGCTGCACCGGGTCGTAGATGAGCTGCGTCCAGGAGGCGACGGCGGGCGTGTAGCGCCCGAAGCCGGCTTCGCGGTTGCCGCGCACCAGCAGGGGATGCGAGTAGTACTCGCCCGAATCGATATCGTAGGCGGAGCGAAGCTCCGGGGACTCCGATTTGCCGGGCACCAGCACGTGCGCGAGCGCGCCTGTGACTTCCCGGGCCGCGTTACGCAGGTCGAACTCCAGCGCCGCGACGCCTTCCGTGCTCAGGTAGAGCTTCTGGTACGAGTAGTCGCGGAGCAGCACCAGCGCCGGATCCTTGTCGCCGCCGATCCGCACGTCCACTGCCACGCTCATGGCGATGGTGCGCAGGAACATGCCCTCCGCGGTCTGTTCCTGCACGTCGTAGCCGAGCAGCTTGCCCGACAGGGTCACGGTGTTGGCCAGGGTCGTCGGCGGCGAGGCATAGGCCTTCACGCCGGGCCGGGTCAGCACCTGGGCCTCGAGCTGTTCGCGGAACTGGTTCAGGTCCAGGGCGTTGATCTGCACGCCCGGCCCGCGTTCGAAGGGGGGAAACACGATCGAGTCCACTACCGGCCCCAGGGCCTGCCCGCGCAAGGCTTCGCTGCGGGCCGGAGCGGGCGTGCCGCCGCTGCATGCCGTCAGCAGAAGCGCCGTTGCCAGCAGCGCCGCGGCCAGGAGCGGTACCCACGCCCATAGCGGCGCGGCGGCAGCGCGTCCGGCCCGCGCCGGCGCGCTCACGGTCTCGTGGCTGGCCATGCAGCTTTGCCCCTCGCGTGCCTCCGCCATGGCGCACGCTACAGGAGGTTATGGTGCGCCAGGAAGGACAGCACCTCGTTCGCGTATCCGCTGAACGTGGCGTTGCGCAACGGCGTCTGGAACGCGGAGATGTGGTGATCCACCAGCCACACCAGCGCCAGCGCAAGGACGCCGCCCTTGAGCGCGCCGTACAGCGCCGGCAGGATCCGGCCGCTGTCCGCGCGCGACCGGTTCTGCATCCGCTCGGCCATGCCGCCCAGGATTCCGCCCAGGGCCCAGCCGCAGGCCAGGATCACCAGGAACGCGATCACCGCCGCCAGATCCTTGTCCGGGACGACCCGCACCAGGATCTCCACCAGGCGCGAGCCGAACATCGCGCCGGTGACGGCGCCCAGCATGACCCCCACCAGCGAGAAGAACTCGCGCCACGCGGTGTGGATGAAGCCCAGCACCAGGAAAGCGATCGGCAACCCCACGATTAGGACGTCGAAAGTGTTGAAATTCACCTCACCTCCCGCAGCGGGGCTTGCATCAGGGTCTGCTATGGGCACTATTGCTACAGGCGCGATACGGCCACGCCGTGCTTGGGCCAGCCGCTCCCGCCTGGAAAGCGGTCCATGACGCCAAAGCCCCCCCGTTAGCCATTCAAGATCGGAGCCAAAATCCCGCGCACCACGGCCATTCACCCGAGTGTCCCCGCCGCGACCTTGCGCGACAGTTTCCCCTGTATTAAGAGCGTCTTGCGTAAGCAGACAGGGTTCCGGAACTGGCGCTCAATACTGCCGCAGCCGCCGCAGCACGTCATAGACCACGATGGCCACGGCCGAGGACAGGTTCAGGGACCGCACACCCGGCTCCTCGATGGGGATACTATAGCACTGGCCGGGAAAGCGGTCCAAAATCTCCCGGCCCAAGCCGGCGGTTTCCTTGCCGAACACGAGGCAGTCGCCGTCCTGGGCCGGAATCCGCGTGTAGGGCGCGGAGGCCCGGGCGGAGAGCAGATGCAGCGCGCGCGGAGGCCGGCCGGCCAGGAAGCTTTCCAAATCGGGGAGGTGCTCCCAGCTGACATGCTCCCAGTAGTCCAGGCCCGCACGCTTCAGGTGTGCATCGTCCAGGGAAAACCCGAGGGGCCCGACGAGGATCAGGTGGCAGCCTGCCGCCGCGCACAGGCGGGCGACGTTGCCGGTGTTGGGCGGAATCTGCGGCTCGACCAGCACGACGTTCACGCTGGGGCGGCCGGGCGTGGCGCGGGTTCGGACAGGAGAAGCGGAGCTGGACACGGGGGCAGGGGCGTGGGTCGTACGGGTGTCTGGACTGCTGTCTGGACCGCGGCGGTCTGCGCAAAGTTGGCTCGGACAACGGTGGGCCGGGCAATGCTGGTCGGGCGACAGCGGGCCCGGCGGCGGCGCGGGCAGAGTCGCTGGCGGCGGCGGCCAGGCTAGGCCTGCCCCAGGATGAGCGAGAGCACGACGTTGATGCGGATTTCCCGCTCGGATTGCTGCACGGAGCGGATCTCGTACACATTGCCCTCGAATTCGAACTCTCCCCCCGGTTCGAGTTCTTCCACGTCAAGCTGATCCAGCGGCAGCTCGAGCTTGCCGGAATGGCCAATCAGCCCGTACACCGAAACGTTCATGCAGCCTCCAGCGTGCAACTGTTCTTGCGTGCGCGAGGCCGCCCCGGACCTCCGTGTCGGATGCGTGCGCGGGGCGATCCCTTGTCCCGTCTATCGAGTCCCTGCGGCTGGACTCTGCCCGATTTCAATGCGATAAGGATGCCAGCCCGAAGCCATCCCGCTTGATTGTGCCGCATCCGGCTCCCCCGGCGCCATTCCGCGCCCAGGGCGGAGCGGCGGCCCATGGTTCGCCTTCCCGCGGAGTGTTATGGAAAGTCCCGCCGTTTCTGCGACTCTCGCGCCCGCCCCGGCCGGCAGCGAGAGCGTGCCTTCTCCCACACCTGCCGCAGGCGCGCCTGCCGCGGGTGCACCGGACGCGGGTACAAGGGCCCCGGCCCCGCGCAAGCTCGACCTGCGCGGCATGGAGCCACCCCGCCAGCTGAGCGAGGCGCGGCTCGAGGATCTGACCATCGATGGCATTTGCGGGGTGTACTGACGAACGATCGCACGGAGTCATCGTCTCTCCGTCACGGTCTCTCTCCCGGCAATCCGGCCATGGACTTTTCCAAGGCGTATGGATTCCACCACGGCTTCGCGTTCCGGCGCGAGTCCTTCGGCGGCATCCTGTACCACTACGAGGGCGTCCGCCCCGATCCGCGCGTGACGTTCGTGGATCATCCCTTCCTGATGGACCTGCTGGAGCGGGTGGAAGACCGGCCCCTGGAGGCGTTCATCGCCGAAGTGTGCGCGCACTTTTCCCTCCCGCCCGCGGAGGAAGCGGTCGTGCGGAAGTTCTTCGCGACGCTGATCGAGCGCGGGGCCCTGGTGGAGTCCTCACCCCCGATCCTCACCCCCGGCCCCTCTCCACGTTGTGGAGAGGGGAGTTCGTCCGGTGGAAGGCGTACCTGATTTTTGCATTGGGCAGCGGGGGGCTGCGCGCTCACGGAAAGTGGCGAGTCGAACCGGTGTGGGTTTATGGAAGGTTAGATTGGCCTCAAATCTCCGCACACGTACTGCCGGGGCGGCGCTGTGGCGCAAGTTGAAGCCCAAGGCGCGTTCCATGCGCAGGGAGCCCACTCCGGCCGAAGCGGCTCTGTGGGCAGCGTTGCGTCACCGGCAATTGAGAGGGGCCAGATTCCGCCGCCAACGGCCGATCGACCGCTTCATTGTCGATTTCTACTGTGCGGAAGCGCGCCTGGTGGTCGAGGTGGACGGTCCGATCCATGATTATACCCGTGCAGCCGATGTCGCGCGCGAATCGGCGCTGCGTTCGATGGGTTTTCACGTCATGCGATTCAGCAATGATTCGGTCATGACCTCGAAGCAATCCGGTTTGCGTGAAATCCAAGCGCACTTGGCGCAGATGCACAGCACCGAAAGGTTTCCCGCCCAGCAAGTCGTCCCCTCTCCACAGCGAGGCGACGCTTGCGAGCCGCGCCAACGAGATCGTGGAGAGGGATGGCCGCGGGCCAGGGTGAGGACTCCGCGGAGGGACCCATGATCCCCGCTTCCGCATCCGCTCCGCCCTTCCGCGCCCCCGCCTTCGCCGGGCCGGTCCGCACGGCCGTGCGCGAGACGGGCCTGTCCGCGCCGATTACGGTCACGTGGGAAGTGACCAACCGCTGCAACCTGCGTTGCGCGCACTGCCTGTCGAGTTCCGGGCCGGAGGCGGATGTGGGCGGCGACCTGTCGCTGGCCGAGGCGAAGGCGGTGGTGGATCAGCTCGCGGCGGCGCGGGTATTCCAGATCCACTTCGGCGGCGGCGAGCCATTCGTGTATCCGGGCTTCATGGAGCTGCTGCGGCATGCGCAGGTGCGCGGGCTGTGCTGCCTGTGCATCAGCACCAACGGCTCGCTCCTCGACGAGGCGCGCATCGGCGCTCTGGAGAAGCTGGGCGGCGTGTACCTGCAGATCAGCCTGGACGGGGCCACGGAAGCCGCCTGCGACGCCTTGCGCGGGCCGGGGGCGTGGCGCAAGGCGGTGGGGGCGCTGGAGCGCCTGGCCGGGCGCGGGATCGTGCGCACGGTC
>JBGOTW010000122.1:0-11579 GCA_041476685.1 bacterium
CGTGACAGCGCATCCGGGAGGAATCACCCTCCGCCGGCGCGAACTCCGCGGACGTCGGGTTCCCAATGCCGGTAGGGTGCAGCGCGGCGGAAAGTCTGCGCGACGGTTCTGCGGGAAGGGGAAGGCGCTTCGGCGCGTCGTTCCGGGCTTGATTCGCGTACGTGGTCTCTGCGCGGGCTTCGCTGGGGACTTCAAGGCGATTGCCCTACCGGTATACTCAGGCAGCCAACAGCGCGGATAGGAGGTGACGTAGGAAGACGCGACCTGCGGAGCCTCAGGCACCGCGCAAGGCTCCCCACCGAATCTTGGCGGCCGCTTGTCATTCGATCGGATTCGCCCAATCTGAACCCGCAAGTTCCAGGCCTCGCTCGTCGGGGATCGGACCGCCAAATTCCCCACGGTTGCCCTCGTCCCGCCCAATCAAATTCGTCGAGCCGGACGCATCCTCGAAGTCCGCTGGACGTTCAGGCCCCCTCCAATTCGGATCTAGCAAGTCCGGTTTGGAGCGGGTTCCTGAATGCTCTTCTTGATGGCTTCCAGCGACGCTTCCGCCAGAGATATGGCCAACGAGGCATCGCGCAGTGCTTTGAGCGTCACCTCAGAAGCGAGCAGCGCGAGTTCGAACCGGGAATCAACCTTCTCAGATGCGCCAACAGGCGCAAGATGTGCGTTGACGGCATTCATGCGTGTCCCCCGTTCAAATTTGGTCCAGGCGCGGCGCCCCCTGATTGCATTCGCCGAGCCGCGCCTCATTGGGCCGGTTGTATCTCTTGAACGGAGAAACCTTGGCCTTGTTGCAAGGCATCCCGCGGGCCAGCCCTCTGCGACAGAACGTTGAATGAGAATGAATTCAAAAGCCTGGCAATATTGAAGAAAGTGAGCCATCGGTTCCCCAAATAGCTACTCCCCAGCGCAACGACTCCGCCGTTAAATAGAAAGCGTCCGTTAAAATTGGAAAGAAGATACCTATATTGCGAGATTATGTCTTTATGACAGGTCGAGTCGCCGCATGCTGGAGCGAAGCCGGCAGGCAAGATTATGGAGGACCAATCCGTCACGCACAGGTTTCGTTACGGCAGGGCTGCTTGCCTGTTCAATCATGCGGCTCCTCCGAAAAGCGATCCGCCTCACGAAGACCTCCCGCCTGTCGCACTGTGGCAGACCGAGGCAAGATGGATGCGACACCCGAATGATGGACGGGGCGGAGGGCATTCACGCTGACGCTTTGCTCCCGTTCAGCGCCCGGTCCCGTCGGATCGGGGCCGGGGATCGAAAACAGGTCGGAACTGGGATCGGTCTGGCCATCTGCCGCGGTTCCTTGGAAGGCATGGGCGGACGCATCATGGCCGAGCAGCGCACCGAGCGACAGCCTCACAGCCCGGAGCCGGGTATCGCATGGCGGAGTGAGCGTGCGGCAGGTGGGATTCCGCCGCCGCACCCGGCTGCCCGTCTCGCTCGCGGTGCGCAAGAACACCCGGGTGCTGGTGCAAGGCGAGCGTGGGCAGAGGACGGTTGCGGAAGCCGCGGAATCCTGGCGGGACACCCTGCGTCTTCATCACGCACGGCCGGATTCGCCAGGCGTGCAATCCATGCGCGCCTACGCCAGCCGCTGGCTGCAATCTTCACCGCAGCCTCGGGCACGCAAGATGTTGCCTCCTCGTTTCGGGGGCGAGTGGTCCGGGGCGGGATGTGCATGCCAAGGCGCAAGGCCGGGTGATTCCGCCCGGCAGCGCCAGGGGCGACGATCTCCCGTGTCGGATCCGGCGGCATGGTCATGCACAGTCCCGGCCGCGTGGACCGACAGGCAATCGGATCGTATCGCCGCTAGACGGGACGAGCTTAGCCTGATGCGATTTCGTCTTGATGTGCCGATTCGCCCGCCACCGGGAAATAGATCCAAATCGTCGTCCCCTTTTCGGGCTCGCTGTCGATGTGAATCAGTCCTTCGTGCTGCTGGACGATGCCGTACACCGTCGATAGCCCGAGTCCGGTTCCCTTGCCGACTCCCTTGGTGGTGAAGAACGGCTCAAACGCATGCTGGATGACCTCGCGCGACATGCCAGAGCCCGTATCGCTGAAGCGCAAGGCAACGTAGCGTCCTTGTTTCGCCCATGGATTGGCGCGACAGAAATCATGGTCAAGATCGCGAATGACCGTTTCCAGCTCGATGTGCCCTCCATCGGGCATGGCATCTCGCGAGTTGACCGCAAGATTCATCAGCACCTGCTCGATCATCCCTCGGTCGGCGACAATGGGTTCGAGAATATCGGCTGCGTGCACCTTCAGTTCCATATTCCCCGAAAGCAGGCGCTCCATGAGATTGGTGATCCCGCTCACGACTCGATTGAGATCGAGTTCCCGCTTTCGAGGGACTTGTTTGCGGCTGAAAGACAGGAGCTGCCTTGTCAGATCCGCTGCGCGTAGCGACGCGTCGCCGATCGCATCGATGGAAGCGATTGCGGGGTGGGCCGGACCTATTTCGTGCTTCGCGAGCTCGGTATAGCCCGCGATCACCTGCAACATATTGTTGAAATCGTGGGCGATGCCGCCGGTCAGCTGGCCGACCGCCTCCATCTTCTGCGCCTGCCGCAGCTCCGCGTCGCGTTGCTTCGCTTCCGTGATGTCAAAGCGCAGGCCCACCGTGGAGCCGTCCGACGTGCGCCAGTCGATGATGCGCAACACGTGGCCATTGCTGAGTGTCACCTCGTCATAGGCGTTCGCGTCCTGGAACTTGGAAAGCCGCGCCTGCAGATACTTCGCCTTGTCTTGCGGCGTTCCTGGAACCAATAATTCGACGATGTTTCGCGTCACCTCATCGTGGGACATCCCCGGCTTGAGCTTGGCCAATATTCCCGGGTAAACCGCGTCCACGTACCTGTTCCACAATAGAAGTTTTCCATCCGGATCGTAGAGCAGAAATGCCGCGGGTAACGCCTCAATGGCCGCGAACAGTCGCTGCTGCGCTTTGTGGGCATTTTCCTGCGCCGTTCGTTCGGCGGTAATGTCGGTGCTGGATCCCCGGTACCCGAGAAACCGGCCCTGCCTGTCGAACTTGGGGATCCCGGTCATTTTGGCCACGACGATCTTCCCCGTGGCGCTCTTCATTCGA
Source organism: bacterium (assembly GCA_041476685.1). GTDB lineage: Bacteria > SAR324 > SAR324 > SAR324 > JACQKK01 > JBGPEV01. The sequence goes on from JBGOTW010000122.1 coordinate 3,110, forward strand.
CAGACAAAATCCCGCAAGGGTTGAAGCTGTCCGATCGTCTGTCGCCACGCGTTTTGCACCGCAGGCGGATTGAGTTCGGGATACGGGACCTCCCGGCGGCTTTTTCCGATGAAGAATTCAATCGGATATTCCAGGTGCTCTTCGGCTCGGGAAGACATGTAGGTGATGTTGTGATTTACATCCATCTCCCAAAGCCAGTCGGAACTGGACTCGGCAAAGTCCTGAAACCGCTCCCGATTCTCCTCGGCTTGCGTCCGCCTGATCCGCGCCCGCCAGAACATGAAGGCGACGCCCGCCGACAGGAGCAGGCCTCCGATCAGCACGATATCCTTCGGATGGGATCGGACGCTGGCCACATAGTCGGGCCGGGCGAATACGACGACGGTCCAGGTGCGATCCAATACCTGCGCCTGACTGGAAGCCGAGAAATCAGAATGCTGCTCCCTGCTTGCGAAATTCACTCCCGGGCTGTCATCGTTCGAATAGAGCATGATGTCCCCGTCGAACACGTGCGTGCTGAAGTTCAAGTTCAGTTTAGTATCGAGAAGCGCAAGATCCACGAGCGATTGGACGAGCATGGTGCCGCCGACCCTGCCGTAGGTCGTCTTGTCCCTCTGCACCGGCACGATCAAGATGAATCCGCGGCCCCCGATGCCAAGTTGGAAAGGGGGGGAAGCTACCGGAAGTCCGGTTGACGCGGCTTTCAGCGAAAAGGGCGCCGTGCGCAATGCCGGCGTGCGGTGTCCAAGCAGCTTATTCGTCTGCGACGTTTCTGGAGAGACCCAGCGCAACACCTCATGCTGATCCACCCAGGCCACTGCGGCGAGGCCCGGAAACCGATCACGCAGCTGAGTCACCAGCCGGTTAAATTGTGCTTCATCGAGACCGTTGTACGAAATCCGAGCCGCCAGGAGTTCGAGCAGCGCGACCCGGCTGTCGATGACCCCTTGTATCCGCGAGGCGGCGATCGCGGCGTGGTGGTCGGTCACGTCCCGCAATGCCCGTTCCTCGTTCGCCGACATCGCTGACCACATTCCGACCGAGGCGCTGGCGAGGAGCGCGAACAGCAGGAATGGCAATACCATTTCCCGCTGTCCCCGGAACACGCGGCGGAGCCTGAGTGCCGCGGACCGGATGCGGTCAACGCGCGGGTACCTCGTCAACCCGGCCGATAGAGTCGGACGTGGAGCGGCGCACGCCCGAACCGGGTCAATCGGCGGCTCCCTTTCTTCAGGCTGAGACGGCACAGACGATTCCGCGATTGGGGCCATGAAAGCGCTCGAAGTGAATTCCGAAGGGGCGACCCCGGTAGGGACCCCCGCCATCCTTGGCGGGGGGTAGCGGGCCTAGCGAAGGATGCGGAATTGCGGCTTGCCACCCTCTCCCTGAGCGGGATGAACCGGTTGGCCGGGCGGCGTTTCCAGGTCCTTGCGGATGGCGTCGCGCAAGCTGTGACCATGGCCAGCGGGCAAGGCGGGGCGCGTGGCGATGAGCGAGTGTCCATTGCCGATATGGAACGCGCCGGACTGCGCTTTGTCCCCGTTGCGCTCGGATATTTTCCCCTTGATGACGCGCACGAGATCTCGAACCGCGCCATTCATGCTCTCCGCCTGCGCGGATAGTTCCTCGCTGGCGGCCGCGGTTTCCTCCGCACCCGCGGCGTTGCTCTGGACGACTTGGTTGAGCTGCGAGACCGCGGCATTGATCTGCGCGACTCCCTTGCTCTGCTCCTTGCTGGCCTCGGAGACCTCGCCCAGCACGGACGTCACTTGACTGACGGCTTCGCTGGTGTTGGCGATCAGCTTCCCGACTTCGCCCGCCATGGTTACGCCTTGAGTCGCGCGCTGCTGTGAATCCTCGATCAGGAGGCCGGTATTCTTTGCGGCTGATGCGCTGCGCAGGGCCAGCGCGCGCACCTCCTCGGCTACGACGGCGAAACCCCTGCCCGCCTCACCCGCCCGGGCGGCCTCCACGGCGGCGTTGAGCGCCAGCAGGTTGGTCTGGAACGCGATCTCGTCGATCGTCTTGATGATCCGCGCGGTCTTGTCGGAACCTTCCTTGATGGAATTGATGGCGCCCAGCATCCGCTCCATGGAGTGGGTACCCTGGATCGAGAAATCCTGCGCCTTGCGGGCCAGGCCTTCGCCTTGGGCCGCGTGCTCGGCGCTGAGCCTGGTCGTGGCGGAGATCTCTTCCAGCGTGGCCGATGTCTCCTCGACACTGGATGCCTGCTCGGAGGCGCCCTGGGCCAGGGACTGGCTGGAACTGGACACTTGCTGAGCGGCGCTTCGCGTCTGCTCGGAAGCGTTGTTCAACGATTCGATGATCCGTTGAATGGATCGGCTGATGGAGCGCAGCACGAGGTAGGCGAGCAGGCCCGCCAGGACGATCGCCACGATGCTGATGCCGATGAACACTTCGAGAGCCAAGATGGCGTACGCTTCGCTCCGCTTGACGGCGAGCGCCAATCCTTCGGCGGCGCGTTGCTGCTGGCCATCAACGATCTTCGACATTTCCTTCAGCACGTCGCGCGCTTTTCCGAGGGCCAAAGCCGAGGCCTCGTGACCCTTGCCCGCCATGGCGAGCCCGATGATCTCATGATCTATCGGCTTGAGTTGCGCAAGGAGGTCCGCAAGCTTGTTCAATTCCGCAACGCCCTGCTCGCTGGATAGCTTGCGCCGAGTCAAGATCGTCGCCTCCATGGCCTTCTCCGTGGCCTCGATGTAGCCCGCTTCATATTTCTTCCCGTCCAGGCTCTCCTGGACCAGGACGCCCTTTTCGGCGTTGCGGATGGTCATCGCCTGGAGTTCCAGCGTGCGGGAAAGAAAGCGGCGCTCGCTCTCGACATTGACGACATAGTCCAAAGACAGTTGCATGTCCCGCACGATCCATGCCCCTACCGCGGCGATGATCACCGAACCCAGGAGGGCGACGGCGAGGACTGCGCCGATCTTTGCATTAAGGCTCATCGTACGCATCGTTGCTCCACTGGTTGATCAAGTGTGAACTATATTTCCAGCGAACGTATAGCCAGGCTTCGATTCCCTGACATTGGCGTCATGATGCCAAGTCAAATGACATGTCGCCGCTGACGCGGCAATCGCGCTCATGACTTTCAATCTCAATTTCATTCCAACGCTCATCCATTGCTCCTGAACCGGGCTCGACATCGCGACCGGCGCTATCCCGGCGACGTACACAACCTGGGGGAATCCCGCTCCGGTTCTCCGACAACGCATTCGCATCGCACCTGACCATCGTCTTCTGGATCAAGGGCCGAGCCGCTGGCCTCATCTTCGACCCGACCTTCTCAGGCGCGGCCATTTTCGCGGATTGGAGCCGGTGCCGGTGTCTGGGCATGTACAAGGGCGTCCCTCTTATCACGACGCTGGCCTGTCAAAGTTCCGCCACGATTGACGGGCATCAAGATCGCCAACATGTCCCGCATATAATGATTTTGAACCCGGATACTTTTTTATTAGATATAGGATAACGAGATTAAAATTGGGCCAAAACGTGCGGGAATTGCCGTGATTACATACCAGGCCGTGAAGATGTGGGGCGGCTCCTTCTTGTGCGGTGCTCCCGCCGGCAACTGCCCCGCTATAGGTCGTGTGCATGCCGGCGGATGTTGCGCTGAAGTTCTACTTTAGAGGAGGAACGTGACCTAATTATGTTCGAATCATGAATTTTTCGGATTCCGGCGGGTGAACTGCCCCGGATTGCGGAGGCTCTCTTTCACATTGCGCTGGGCGTCCCGGCCTGCGGACCGGAATCGCGTGATCGGCGCAGACGAGGATGCGCGTTCAGCGCACGAGCCATTCGGGGCTCGATTCGCCCTGATCCGGAGCGACCGGTCCTTGCCGGCAGCTGACCACTCGATGCCCGTGCAAGAGGCAGGCTCGCGGTGTCGGTAGGTGGCGCTGGCGAGAATTGGAGCCGTTCCGCCACGGTGCGGAATGGCTTCGCACATTCATGGACTCGCTGGAGCCAGGTGCGAACCTGCAACCGCCGCGGAGCGCCTGCGTCTTCGAACGGGAGCGGATGCCCCGCGCTGCAGCGCGTCGCGTGTGGTCGGTGCGCGGTGTGCGCTCTCGCCGCGGGAGAATTCGGCCGGTGACCTGGTCAGTCCCTTGGCGCATGCCGCGCTTTGCACCGAGTCTCGCTGCATGAAATGCGAGATTTATTGGATCCGGATTGTCCACCAATTGTGAAAGATCGCCACGATCGGCAGTTCATCCTTCCGGCACCCGCGTGAGCCCCCGTTGCCGCTATTTTGCCGAACGGGCGCCCCGCCCGATGACGTAGCGAAACCGGATATCTCGAGGGAGGAGCGGTTTCCCGATGCGGGCTATGCGGCCCGGTCGGGAACAATCCGGGCGGGCGGGCTGGCGAATGCTATTTGATTGAGATCAAGTCTCCATCTATTTACGCCCTCCGCAAACGGGTACGGTTGGGCCAATCGGTTCTTCTCCCAGAGGGGCGAGTCCGGAGGGACCGGCGGAGAAAGATCCGATGACAATTCGAATGCAACCGGCCCCTTTCTGATCGGATGCCGAGCACGTGATCCTGGAACCCAGCTGCGTTCATGGGACTCCAGCGTTCGACAGCCGTCGAACATGACACGTGCGGCGCCGTTCGCTTGAAGAGTGACCCCTAAGCCAAAGGAGTAACCCATGAAACTTCGTTTCTTGCTGCACGGCGCGCTCGTCACGCTGGGCGTCTTGGCGTGGTTGGTCGGCGCGGAAGCTCCTGCACGCGCGGTGCCGAGCTTCGCGCGTCAGACCGGCGTATCCTGCGAAGCGTGTCATACCTCCTATCCCGAGCTGACCCCGTTCGGCCGGATGTTCAAACTGAACGGATACGTCATGACCGTCGAGCCGCAGATCGGGGCGGGAACGCAAAACCTGTCCATCAACCAGCAACTGCCGATCTCGGCCATGGTGGTCGTCTCCTATTCCCAGCTCGCAAAGGCGGACTTCGACCGCACCGAAGCATCTCCCACATCGGCTTGCGGCGGCTCGGATCCGGACGGCAACCCTCTGCCTGACTGCGGCGGCCTGAGCAATGTGCGCAACAACAACGAATCCGTCCTGTTCCCGCAGCAGTTCAGCCTGTTCTACGCGGGGCGGATCACGCCGAATATGGGCACCTTCCTGCAGGTGACCTTCGACGGAACGGAAAACTCGTTCACCATGGACAACACGGACATCCGCTGGGCGGATAGCACGTCATTGGGGGGCTCGCGGCTGGTCTATGGCTTGACGCTGAACAACAACCCCACTGTGCAGGACCTGTGGAATACGACGCCGGCCTGGGGCTTCCCCTTCTCGAGCTCAGCCCTGACGCCGGGCTCGGTCGCCTCGATCGCACTGGACGGGGGCCTGGCCCAACAGGTCGCCGGGCTGGGGGCATATGCGGGGTGGCAAAAAGACGCCTGGCTCTACTATGCGGAGCTGACGGCCTATAAGAGTGCGTTCCTGGGAGTGGCGCCGCCCATCAGTACGGCATCGCAACAGAACGTCATTCAGGATCTGGCGCCGTACATCCGTCTTGCCGCCGAACGAAGCTTTGAGTCGGCGGCCTGGGAGATCGGCGCGCTGAGCTTGGATGCCACCTACGTGCCCTATGCCGACGTTCAGACCGCGATCAACAGCGGAACGACGATTACGAGCCTACCCACCAATCGCGTTTCGGACACCGGGTTCGACACCCAGTTCCAGTACCTGGATTCCGACGACCAATTCACGTTGAAGGCCATCTCGCTGCACGAGGACAATAAATGGGGGAGCCTGTCGGCGCAGCATCACATCAAGGCGACGACGAGCCTGGATACCCAGCGCGTGACGGCTGGGTACATCCGCAGCCACAAGTACGGTGTGATCGCTCAGTCGTTCTCGACGACGGGCACCAAGGACTATGAAACCCGGACCGGCGCCCCCGATACCTCCGGGAGCATCGTCGAGCTCATCTACACCCCGTACTTGAACACCCGTTTCTCGCTGTCGTACACCATGTTCGACAAGTTCAACGGGTCATCCAGCAACTACGACGGCAACGGACGCAACGCCGCCGACAACAACACGCTGTACCTGGTTGGCTGGCTGATGTTCTAGCGGGTCTCGCGCATCGGACGGTCCCGGGTTCAAGCGGTCCGGGACCGTCGTTTCTTGCCAGAACTCACATCCGGAGCGATTTCGTGGTACAGGACGGGTCAGCGAAACAACGAACCCAAGCGCGATCCTGCCGCGCCGGCTCGGTTGGTGCGCCCGTGACCTGTTGCAAATGGGGCGGTACTCATGCCGGCTTGCCGGAGTCCCTTCCGTGACCCGCGTGAAGAGTATCGTGCGGGATGAGGGGAATACGTGGAGACGTGAGGCGCCGGCCCCGGGAAGCGCAAGCGAAGCTGGACGATATCGACCATTTGGTGGAGGAATCCGGATGAGAAAGCGAAGCGCAATCATTGCGGCTCTGATCCTGGCAATGGCGTGGGGGGCAGGGATGGGGCTTGCCGCGAACGAGCCCAGCCCCGGTGATCTGAAAAAAGTCATGGGAGACAACTTTCAACGCGTCGCTCTGATCCTGAACAATCTCATCTCCGCACGATACAACAGCATTCCCCACGACGCGGAATTGATCGTCGAGCACGCCACGTTCCTGATGAAGTCGCCGCCTCGGGAAATCAAGACTCCCGAGGAGCGGAGCATGTTCCTCACCTACGCCACGAGTCTGAAGACCTCGGCGTCCAACCTCTTGGTCGTGACCACGGAGTTGGCGAACCGGGACAAACAGCGAAACACTCCCGGACAACTCAGCGTCGATTACCTGCGTGTGGCAGCCGCGTCGCACTATGGCATCATGGTGACGAACTGCGTGCTCTGCCACAATCAGTTCCGCCGCCGCCAGCTCTGAGGATCTCCCCACGCAGTGATGGAACCCGCAATCGCGTGCGGGCGACGTGTCCAGCGGAGTGAGCCCGGTGTCGGACAGCCTGCCCGCCCGGTCCTCACTCCGGCGGAGGCGGCATGGACCGGCCCGTTCCGCAGCCGCGCCGCCCCTTCCCCTTCCTCCGCGCTGCACCGCAGCCGCACGCCCCTGAGCGTTCTTTGGCGCTAGCCCTGCGCCTGCGCGGCCGCGTCGCGGACAGTCCGACTGCGGCGCCGCCCATTCGTGCGCGATAGGCCGGTGCAATAGGGTCGTTGGCCGCGTCTGTTGCGGCAGGATCAGCCGCCTTCCGGTTCCGTGCTTCCAGCGGCCCGACTCCTCTGCGACCGGGGCCGTCGGCATTCCAATCCGGCACGGGCAGGCGGCGCCGTTGCGCCGGGTCTCGCCCACACATTACTCCCCAAGATTCCGCGGCCTTCCCTTCCGTGACTCGAGCGCGTGGGGACCGAGTTCGATTGGCGATGATCTCAATTGACCAAGATCAAGGTCGGGGCATCCGCTCATCCGCGGGAGGTGTAAGGTCACGCCAACATGTTGCAGAAATCGGTCGTCGGGGGAATGGGCCTTACGGAAGCGGAAGATGCCGGTTTCGGCCCGATCGACAACCCGGCAATCGAGCCCGGCGCTCCAGTCCCTGCGATCCGCCACGATGCGCAGTGCATTTCAGCAATCCGACGGTGCATGGCCCCCCAGTCGTTTGAAACACGAAAGACCACTGACGCCACCGCGCATCACCCGGCAATTGGAGGGGAAATCCGCGGGTTGGACAAGGCCGGCGCCGGACGTAGATCCGCATGCGCGCTCGGCGAGCGCGCCGAAGCGGCAGGGAAAGGGAATCCGCCAATGAACGGGGCGAACCGAAGCGTGGGGGACCGATCGGGCAAGACCGCAGCCGGCCTACTGGCCTGCCGCGCCGCGTTCCTGCTTGGGCTGGCCGGTGCGTTGCTTCTGGCCGCCGCGTCGCGCGCCGCCGCTCAACAACCGATCCAGTTCAATCACAAGGTGCACGTCAACCAGATGACGTGCGTCTTTTGTCACCGCCTGTACGAAACACGGGAGATGGCCGGAAGGCCCGAGCTTTTCCGCTGCATGCTGTGCCACGCGTATGACGTGACCAAGAGCGCGGAAGCGCAGAGGCTGCGCGCGCTCGCCGGCAAGGAGCGGGAAATCCCCTGGATTCGCCTGACACGGGTCGCCCCGTTCGTCCGTTTTTCGCATCAACGGCATGTGGTGGTGGGCAAGGTGGACTGCGCGGCCTGCCACGGGGATATCGCGCAAACGACCCAGCCGCCCTCCGCTCCCCTGGTCCCGATCAACATGCAGCTCTGCCTGGATTGTCATCGCGCAAAGATGCTTCAGCTGGATCCCGGCGCGTTCCGCACTCTGCAGACCGAGCAATTGCCCAGGAACCTGCTTGTGGCGCTGAAAACCGTGGAGCGCAAGCGCTTCCGTTCGAGCACCGAGCTGCTGGGCACCCTGACGCGGATCGCCGGAGCGGCTCCGACCGACGAGGACAATCGGCTGA
>JBGOTW010000123.1:0-11545 GCA_041476685.1 bacterium
CGCAACGTACGAATGCCCATACGGAACGCGAGGCGGAGCCTGTCCGGCTCCGTATTCCGCCTTGACCGCCGCGCCTATTCATCGTATGTAAAGAGTTTCCTCCGGCAAGCTAAAGGGCCGGTTTCGCCCGGCGGAGCGGGTGGCGGCTCCTTCCGCCGAAACACCCGGGCCCCAAGCGCGAGAGACGAGGACGCATGGCGACGATGCAATCCACGCTGGCAGCGACCGTGCGCACGGCCCACGGCAAGGCCGGCATGCACAAGCTGCGGCAGCAGGGCCAGGTGCCCGGCGTGATCTACGGCCTCGGCAAGCCTGTCTCCATCCAGTGCGAGCACTTCGCCGCCGAGCATGCCGTGCAGGCGAGCCGGCGCGGCTCCCGCCTGATCGCCTTGAAGCTCGAGGACGGCAACGGCGGCAGCGAGAAGCACGTGCTGCTCAAGGACGTGCAGGTCACGCCCGTCGGCCACAAGCTGGTGCATCTGGACTTCCAGGAAATCGACGTCAACAAGCCGGTGCAGTTGGCGGTGCGCGTCCATCCGGTGGGCAACCCGGAGGGCATCAAGGCGGGCGGCCTGCTGCAGACCGTCACCCACGAGATCCTCATCTCCTGCTTGCCGACCCACATTCCCCAGATGATCGAAGTCAACGTGGACCACCTGGACATCGGCGACAGTCTGCACGTGAAGGAAGTGAAGTTCCCCGAGGGCGTGCGCCCGATTACCGGCCCGGACGAGACCGTGTTCGTCATCACGGCGCCGACCGCCGTGGCCGAGGAGAAGGCGGCCGCCGCGGCCGCTGCTGCCGCTGCGCTGGCGGCCGAGGCTGCTGCGCTGGAGGCGGGCGTGCCGCTGGAAGGAGCCGTGCCGGCCGAGGGGGCTGCCCCCGCCGCCGGCGCCGTGCCGGGCAAGGCCGCCGCCGCGCCGGGCAAGGAGGGTGCCCCCACCCCCGCCCCCGCCGCCGCTACCCCGGTGAGCAAGGCGCCGGAAAAGGCCGCGCCGAAGGCCAGGGACAAGGAGCGGGACAGGGGCAAGGGAGGCAGGGGCAGGTAGTCACGCGGCGCGCGGACAGAGCGTGCGTGTGCTGGCGGGCCGCGGAAAAGCGTTGCGCAAGCGGACCGGCCGCGGGCAGCGGGAGCACGTCCAGGACCGGGCGGCATGATCGTGGTCATCGGCCTGGGCAACCCGGGCGAGCAATACGAGGCCTCCCGGCACAACCTGGGGTTCCAGGTCGTGGGGCGGATGGCTCAGGCGCTGCGGGCGCCGCGCTGGAAGCGCCAGTTCGACGCCCTCGTGACACGGGGCGAGGAAGCGGGGCGGGCCTACTGCCTGGTCAAGCCCCAGACGTTCATGAACCTGAGCGGAACCGCGGTGGCCGAGCTGGTGCGGTTCTACAAGGTGCCGCTGGACGACTGCCTGGTCGTCACGGACGACCTGGACCTGCCGCTCGGGAAGATCCGCCTGCGGGACGAGGGCAGCGACGGCGGCCACCGGGGCCTGCGTTCGGTGATCGAGAGCCTGGGCAGCGCGGCGGTCAAGCGCATCCGGATCGGCATCGGCCGACCGCCCGAGGGCCGCAGCGTCCACAGCCACGTGCTGGGCGGCAGCCGGGAAGAGCAGGCCCAGCTGGAGGAGGCGGTGGCGCTGGCGGCGGAACGGGCGCTCGATTTTGTCCGCAGCGGTCGCTTCGAGAATTGGTCCTCGCCGGAGCCCGAGTAGGCGGCGGGCGAGAGCGAACGAGGGCGGCAGCAACGACGCTCCGCCGCCATGCAGCTGCGCGGGACAGTGACGCAGCGCGAATCATGGGACGGCGGCAGCCGCCGCGCGTCCCGGCAGACGTGCCTACACGTATAGCGGAGTCCCCATCAGATGCAGGGATACGAGTCCATCTTCATCCTCGATCCGAACGCCACGGACGAGGTCCAGACAGGCCTGCTGGACAAGTTCAAGGGCATCATCGAAGGCCAGGGCGGAAAGATCGTGCAGCATGCCAAGTGGGGCCGGCGCAAGCTCGCCTACGAGGTGAAAAAGCGCAGCCACGGCATCTACCACCTGTTCTACATCGACCACGCGCCGAAAGCCGTGAAGGCCCTCGAATCCCAGCTGCGGCTCGAGGAGAACGTGCTGAAATGGATGTCGGTGGCGGTGGAGGACGTGGAAGCGGAACACGCCGCGTTCGAGAAGCTGCGCACGCAGGGCTCGCTGTCCCAAACCCTCACCGAACGGTAGAGATCCATGGCCAGAGGCAAGCCGACGACCGCCCGCCGGCGCGGGCTGGGCAACCGCATCATCATTCCGCGCCGCAAGACCTCCGAGCTGAACAAGCTCAAGGCGATCCCGTACAAGGATGTGGAGCTGCTCAAGAACTACCTGACGGAGCGTGGCCGCATCCTGCCGCGCCGCATCTCGGGCAACACCGCCCGCACCCAGCGTCAGCTGCGCGAGGCGATCAAGCGCGCCCGCAATATCGGCCTGTTGTCGTTCTCGGTCGGCTACGTGTCCCAGGACTAGCGGCGCACCACGCGCCGCGCAGCTTAGGCAGCGAGAGGCAAGCTCATGCAGATCATCCTGACCCAGAACGTCCCGAACCTCGGCGCCCTGGGCGACCAGGTCCACGTTAAGGACGGCTACGCCCGCAACTTCCTCCTCCCGCGCGGCCTGGCCATCGCCGCCGGCAGCAAGAATGCGCGGCACATCGAGCATCAGCGCAAGCGGCTGGAGAAGCTGCGCCTGGAGGCCATCGCCAGCGCCAGGGGCGAGGCGGACAAGGTGAAGGCGCTCCAGATCGTCGTCAAGGCGAAGGCCGGGCCGGGGGGAAAACTGTTCGGCTCGGTCACAAGCCGCGACCTGCAGACGGCGTTTGCCAGGCAGGGAGTCGAGCTCGATCGCAAGGCGTTCGTGCTCCACGCGCCCGCGAAGCACCTGGGCAGCTTCGGGGCGACCGTGCGGCTCCACACCGACGTCAAGGTGGACATCAACTTCAAGGTGGAAGCCTCAGAGATCGTCGCGGTTGATCCCAATGCGCCGGTCGAGGGCGCTGCCGAGGGCGCTGCTGCCGCGGAAGGCGCTGCTGCCGCGGAAGGCACCGCGGCTGCGGAAGGCACCGCCGCCGCGCCGGAAGCCGCGAACGCCGAGCCGGCGAAAGCCTAGTCCGTCCCCCCCCTCGCCGCGCTGCCGCGGCGGCAGGGCGCCGCGCACCCACGCAGGCAATCCGGGCCGCGCTCCTAGCGGCTAAATTCGACCGCGACGGTATTGCCGCCACTGATCAGCACTCCGACCCGCTCGTTCGGCCCGGGCTCGACCCTGCGGGACAGCAGGGCCGCGCAGGCGGCGGCGCCCCCGGGCTCCGCGACCACGCGCAACGTTTCCCACAGCGCCTCCTGGGCGGCGCGAATTGCGTCGTCGGGCACCAGCACGACCCGGTGCACGTGGTGCTGCACCAGCGGGAACACCAGCTCGCCGACGCGGCGCGGGGCCAGCGAATCCGCCGCGATGCCGCCCGCCTCCGCATCGACCGGGCGGCCTGCCTCTAGCGCCCGGGTGAGGGTCGGAGCGGCCTCCGGCTCGACGCCGATGACCTTGATGCTCCCTCCGTACCAGGCGGCGATCCCCCCGATCAGCCCGCCGCCCCCGACGGACACGAGCAGCGTGTCCAGCCCGGGAGCCTGTTCCTCCAGCTCCATACCGAGCGTGCCCTGGCCCAGCAGCGTCTCCACCTGGTCGAAGGCGTGCACCGGCAGGGCGCCGGATTGCGCGGCCCAGTCCTGGCTGGCGGCCAGGGCGTCGGCATACCGGTTCCCCGTCACGACCAGGTCGGCGCCGTAGCCGCGAATGCGCTCCACCTTCGCCGGGGAAGCGACGGTGGGGACGAAGATCTTGGCGGGCTTGTGCAGCTTCATGGCGGCGTAGGCCACCGCGGCGCCATGATTGCCTCCCGACGCCGCCACCACGCCCGCCGGGGGAATCTCCCGCAGCAGCAGGTTGGCGAACGCCCCGCGCGCCTTGAACGAGCCGGAATGCTGGAGCTGCTCGAGTTTGAAGCAGAGCCGGAGTATCGGGAGCCCGAAGTCGGCGCCGTCGGCATCGAGCACGGGGGTGGTGCGGAGATAGGGCTGGATCAGCCTGCGCGTGGCGGCGATCCGTTCCCGGCCGATCGTATCCACTGACATTGCGCGCTCCCCCTTCACTCGTCGCGAAAACGGCTGCGGTGACCTCCCATGCCGACGCACCGGCACGGTCTTCGCTTGACATATCCATCGCCCTTTAGCAAATTAGCCATATGCCTATCGAACAAGCGATCAAGGCCCTGGCCAGCAAGCGCCGGCTGATGATCCTGGCATGGCTCAAGGATCCGGTGCGGCACTTCCCGCCCCAGGTCGATGGGGATCTGATCCGGGACGGTGTGTGCGGCATGTTGATCGCGAAGAAGCTGCGCGTCAGCCAGCCCACCGTCAGCGAGCACCTGAGGGTGCTGTCCCAAGCCGGGCTGCTGCGCTCGAAGCGCATCAAGCAATGGACGTTCTACGCGCGCGATGAAGGCCGGATCACCGCCCTCAAGGCCGCGCTCAGGGCCAAGCTCTAGCCGCGCCGCGATTCCATGTCCGGTCCGGCGCGGGCCCCGCCGCGAGCCTCGTAAGGCGCTGTAGCATCGAAGAAATTTTTCGGCCTAGACTCGGCTGGTGCAGACCGGATAAGTCTACGGGACGAGCGCTTCTCCACGCGTCACCCGACCGAGCTTTAGCCCAGGGCCAGGGACTGCCAAGCACCGCATGGAATGCGCGTCGCGGAGGTCTAACTTCCTGGGGTCTTCCGGCCCTCGTCTTCGAGCCGAACCGATACGCCATGCGGGAACCGCAAACACCGGTCCAGCTGCTGCCTTACGACAAGGAAGCCGAGCAGAGCGTGCTGGGGGCCATCCTGCACAACAACGATGCCTTGCTCCAGGCGGCGGAGATCCTCCAGCCCGACGCCTTCTTCTCCCCCGCGCACCGGGACCTGTTCCAGGCGATGCTGGAACTGGCCACCCGCAAGGACCCGATCGACGAGATCACGCTCGCCAACTTCCTGCGCTCCCGCAATCAGCTCGAGCAGGTGGGCGGGATGGTCTACATCGCCGAGCTGGGCGATGCGACGCCCGTGTCGCTGAACGTGATGGCCTATGCCGAGATCGTGCGCGAGAAGCACCAGCTGCGCACGCTCATCACCTCGGCCACGCAGATCGCCGACAAGGGCCGCGCGGGGTCCGGCGACGTCGAGGGCCTCATCCAGCAGGCCGAGCAGACGTTCCTCGACCTGGCCCGGCGCGCCACCCGCCGCAGCTACCAGACCCTCGGGGACCTGCTCAAGGAGAGCTTCACCAAGATCGAGCAGGCCCAGGACCGCAGCGACGGGCTGACCGGCATTCCGACCGGCTTCCGGGACCTCGACGGGTTCACCAACGGCCTCCAGCCCACCGACCTGATCATCGTGGCCGCACGGCCCGGAATGGGGAAGACCTCGTTCGCGCTGAACATCGCGCAGCACGCGGCGCTGCGCTCCCGCCAGCCCGCCGTCGTGTTCAGCCTCGAAATGTCGAAGGAGCAGCTCGCCCTGCGCATCCTGTGCTCCGAGGCGAAGGTGGACTCGCAGAAGCTCAAGAGCGGCAAGCTGGACGAGTACGACTGGGACAAGCTCGCCGAGGCGGCGAACCGCCTGTCCGACACGCCCATCTTCATCGACGACACGGCGGAGGCCACGCCGCTGGCCATCAAGGCCGTCGCCCGCCGCATCCAGCAGGAGCACGGCCTGGGCCTGATCGTCGTGGACTACCTGCAGCTCATGCGCGCCACGACCCGGCGCGACAACCGGGAGCAGGAGATCGCCGAGATCTCCCGCACGCTCAAGGCGATCGCGAAGGACCTGAATGTCCCCCTCCTCGCCTGCGCCCAGCTCAACCGCGCGGTCGAGGGCCGCCAGAACAAGCGGCCGCTGCTGGCCGACCTGCGCGAATCCGGCTCGATCGAGCAGGACGCCGACCTGGTGATGTTCATTTACCGGGACGAGTTGTACAATGAAAAAACCGAAAACCAGGGAGTGGCGGAAATCAGCATTGCCAAGCACCGCAATGGGCCGATCACGATTTCGCCCATCCGGCTGGCGTTCGTTTCCCAGTTCACGAAATTCGCCGAACTGACGCTCCAGTCTCGGGACGGCGGCGCCAACTGATTCAGGGGCTGAACATCGGGCCGGTCCTGAGGCTGAGCCTCGCGAGCCGGAATGACGGAGGTCAGGCCGCGGATGGGGGTGAACGGAGAGGGAAAGCACCCCGGGAGTCGCCCGGTCCCGGTGGAGCATCGGTTGCCCGCTGTTGAAATGGCACGGCAAAACGTGCGCCGGCAGGCACCGAGTTTGCACATCCGAGCAGGGTAGGGGTGTCTCCGGCCAGCGCCCGTGAGGAAGTAGGTCAGCAAATTCAACGGGTTCCGGGGAGAGCAGCGGACGTCCAGCGCGCGGTCGCCATGAGCGAGATCAATCTCGACAAGGATCTGGAAGCGCTCCTCGAAGACTCCGGCGGCGACAAACCCGCGGAGCTCGAAGCGGGTGCGCCTGCGGACCTGGGCGGGCTCGCGGATGACCTGGGCAGCCTCGTGGGCGGCGGGACGGCCGAGGAGCCGGCTCCGGCGAAGGGCGATGATTTTTCCCTCGACGACGAGATGAAGTCCATGATGCAGGAGGAATCCGCGGCGCCAGCGGCGGGAGGCAAGGGAGTCCTGCCGGCATCGGCGTTCGCGCCCGTATCCGGCGGCGGAAGCGCGGTGTCCCTGGCGGACAGCCCGAACCTGGAGTTCCTGCTCGACATCAAGCTCAACGTTACGTTCGAGGTCGGTCGGGCCAAGATGCTCATCAGCGACCTGCTCACCCTCGGGCAAGGGTCGGTGATCGAGCTGCACCGGCTCGTGGGCGATGAACTGGACCTGCTGGTGAACGGCCGTCTGATCGCAAAGGGCGAGGTGGTGGTGATCAACGAGAAATTCGGCTGCAAGATCACCAGCATCATCTCGCCGGAAGAGCGCGTGAAGCACATGGGCGGAATGTAGGCTGACGGAGACCTTCCGGCCGTCCCTCCACTGCAAATTCCATCTTGTAATTTCGATCGACAAGCCGGCCCGCCAGGCTGCAGCAGGGGCAGGCCCGCGGTGGCCAACGTCCAGCCCTTGGGGCGGATGTGGGCCTCGGCGGATTTCCGCGCCTAATCCTTCGGCCGCTCGTCGCCGGCTTGCCCGCTTTCGTGTCGCACACTGCCGTGCGGATTGTTGCCGTGTGGATCGTCCGGTACCGTATCGTCGGGCTGAGGCGACATGTTCTCGGGCGAAGGCGCTGTATCCTCGGGCGCTGGCTCAGCGGCCCAGCCTTCCTCTTCGGGTCGCGGCGGCTCCTCCCCTCCTTCCCGCGCATCCTCCACCTCGGCTGCGGTGTCCCGCGCAGGGCGGTCCTCCGAGTTCAAGTCGGGTGCAGCCTCGAATGCGGCCTCCCTCGACGCGCGGGTTTGGTCTCCTTCAATGCTCCCGGGAGCGGGCTCGCTTGCCGGGCCGGATTCGAGCGAATCGGGCTCGCGCGCGGTCTCGGGCGCCGCAGCAGCGGGAAGCCCATCCATCCCCGCTCCCGGGATAGGCGAGGGCTCCTCGACGGAAGCAGCGGCCGCTAACTGGATCGCGGGATCGTATCCCGCTTGGCTGGCTGGGCTGGGCTGGCCGCCCGGAGGATTGCGATCGGTCGAACGCTGCCCATAGCTCTGGCCGTCGCGCCGCCCGGAATGCCCGCGCGACCTGTCGCGGCCTTGCCCTTGCGCCCCGTCCGGCTTGGGCGCGCGTCCGGCGAGGCCGCCCGCCTGGCCCGGCTCTCCGCGTGCCCGGCTCTCATCGTCCTTCCGGCCCGACTTGAGCAGGCGCAGCACTTCCTCCATCAGCAGCGTGCGCTCCTGGAACAGCCGCCCGTGGCCGAGCCCGGGGAACTGGACCAGCCGCGCCCGCGACACCCCGGAGCGCGCCGCTTCCACTCGGCCAGCGGCGGGGTCCTCCGCGCCGGTGAACAGGGTGAGGGGGGAGGCGACCTGAATGCGCTCCGCGGGTGCGTGCTCCCAGCCGGCGATCGCTTCAAGCAGCGCCAGGGCCGCCGGGCGTTCCTGCTCCTCGTCCACCGCGGCGGCATAGCGCACGATGCGTCCCTGGTCCTTGAGCGCCTTCAGGTAGTCGGCGAGGCTCATCGCCCGCAGGCTTTCGGCTTCCGCCCGATACACGTCCTGCACGCCGGGCGTCATCAGGGCCGACTCCCCGCCGAGGATCGCGATGCGCACCCGCTCCGGGAAGCGCCGCAGCAGCTCGAAGCCCACCAGCGCGCCCAGCCCGTAGCCGACGAAGTGGGAATTGCGGATGCCCAATTCGTTCATGATTTCGATCAGGTCCTCGGCCATCTGAAGCTGGCCGTAGTATTCCTTCTCGGCGGGCTTGTCGCTGCGGCCGTGCCCGCGCGCGTCCGGCACGATGACGCGGAATTCCTGCGCCAGCTCCTGCACGTAGCCGGCCGCAAACCAGTCCTCGTGGCTGCCCAGCAGGCCGTGGTGCAGCAGGAGAAAGGCGCCCCGCTCGCCCTCGTAGCGGAAGAAGATGCGCTGCTTTCGGCTCACCACCATCGTCATGGGGTCGTCCTTTCCGGAACGCCGGGAGGCGCCGCCGCGCGGCCCAGCACCCGGCGCAGGTCGGTCAGCGCCCGCAACATGTAGGTGGGCGGCGCGCCTTCCGGCACCGTCTCTTCAGTCGGGTTGACCCAGGCGCAGTCGATGCCAGCGGCCTGCGCCCCGGCCACGTCGTCGCCGTACGAGTCGCCCACGAACAGAATCTCCCTGGGCGCCTCGCCGGCCAGCGCCAGTGCCCGCTCGAACGCTTCCCGGCCCGGCTTGCGCCAGCCGATGTCGGCAGATATCACCACCGGATCCAGCCGCTCCAGCAGCCCATCGCGCGACAGCCGCTCCCACAGCGGCGGAGCGTGGTCGAAATTCGAGAACAGCGCCAGGCGATGGTGCCGGCCCAGCTCGGCGAGCAGGCTGACGTGCTCCGGGGGCAACACAAACGCCCCCATGACGGCCCGGTAATGCACCTCCATGAGCTCCGCCACCAGCGCCTCGTCGTCCACAGGTAACCCCAGCGCTTCCAGGGCGTGCCGAAAGCGCAAGTCCGCCGGAATTTCCCGGTGCGCCTCCCCGCGCTGCGCTTCCGCCCAGCGCCAGGAATGCCGTTGCGCGCGGTGCACCGTTAGCGCATCCAGGTCCGGAATCCGCCCGGCCAGCCGCTCCAGCAGCAGCGGAGCAGTAGACGGAGAGGAGACCCCGTCAATGTCCATCACCGGACGGCAGGATGCGTCCGGCAGGTACAGTGTGTTAACACAGTCGAACAGGATCAGGCGGTAAGTCTTCGCCATCGTGCTGCCTTCCCCTGCGCGGGACGAGAAAAATCCGGCTCTGCGGCGGCCGCCGCATCCGGCGTGTGTGTTGCCAGCATACCTCAAATGACCCGACCGCATGAAGCCCTTGCCACCGCGCAGCGCCCCTGTGGGTGCAGCCGCGCCCCGGACACACAGCGCAACCGCGCCCCAGACAGACAGCGCAGCCGCGCCCCGGACACACAGCGCAGCCGCGCCCTCGGATTCCGTGGCACTGGACACCGCGGCCGGGCCGGACTCGCGCTGGGGCTCCTCGCCTTGCTGCTGGGAGCGGTTGGATGCGCCTATCGGCTGGAGACCCCCCGCCTGCCAGGAAACGCCGGGACCCTGTTCATCGGCGTCATCCGCAATCGCACCTTCGCCGGCGAGCTGGATGTGCGGCTGCAGCACCGCCTGCGGGAGCTGCTGCTCAAGCATCCCGGCGTCGAGCTGGGGCCGATGGACCAAAGCGACCTGATCCTGGACATCGAGCTGACCGTGTTCCGGCCCGTGCGCGGGCGCGACATCGCCAGCACCAACTTGACGTCGGTCTCCTACCAGCTCGCCGGCCTTGTCTCGGTGTACGACCGCCGCCAGGGCCGGTATTACTTCAAACGCAGCCCGGTCTCCGTCGTCTCCGTCATTGACTTCGACACCCCGACGATCGAGACGCCGGCCATTCGCGACGAAGGCATCGAGGACGCGCTGCAGTCCTTCGCCCTCCAGGTCGAGAACCTGCTCTTTCTCACCTTCTAGGGACTTGTCCCCCGTGAACCGGGTGTTTCTCCCAGCGCAGACGCTTCCTTCGCTCAGGGTAGCTGGATGCCGTCCTGTCGGGCGAAGCTAGACTGCGGCTGTGGCCGTTCGACAGAACCTGGAATCCTCCCGGATTGACCGTGACTTACCGCTATGGCGCCGCCGCGGAGCCGCCCGACGGCGTGGCTTGCGCGGTGCTCTCCGGCTCGGGCGGATGGAGCCAGCGCCGGTGATTCCACGCCCATTGCTCCGGCCAGGCGCGCACGTGCGACTCGATGGCGAGGCTGAGCAGCTGGGTCAACTCGCGCTCGGGATCCGGGCTCGCACGCAGGGCGGCGGGAATGGGAACCGCCTCGAAGCGCATCACGTGCCGGCCGTCGGGCAGGCGGCGGTCGAATCCGGTGACCAGGGGCACGTCCAGCCGTAGCGCCAGGCTCGCCGCGACCCGTGGCGTCCGGGCCGGCACGCCGAAGAAGTCCACATGCACGCTCTGCACGTCGAGGTCCTGATCGATGTGCAGGACGAGCGCCTTGCCCCGCTTGAGGGCGGCGAGGAGTTGGCGGGGCGAATTCTTCGTGCCGCGCTGCATGATCTCCACGTAGGGCGAATGGCGCGCCCGGAGCAGCAGGTCGTTCAGGCGCGGGTTGCTGAGCGGGCGCGCGACGCCCAGCACCGGAATGCGGAGCTCGTTGAACACCAGGTTCAGCAGCTCCCAGTTGGCCGAATGGCAGGTGACGACGATCACGCCCTTGCCGCGCGCGTGCGCCGCGCGCAGCACCTCTGCGCCTTCCATCGTCAGCCAGCGCAGCGCCTCCCGGCGCAGGCGCGGCAGGGCCAGCACCTCCACTGCCGTCATGCCCAGATTCTCGAAGCAGGCGCGCACGAGGCGGTCGAGGCCGGCAGCGTCCAGGTCGGGCAGCGCCTTGCGCAACTGGTGCTCGCACACCGCCCGCTCGGTGCGCGCGAAGCGGTAGGCAAGCCGCCCCAGGCTCCTGCCTAGCGCCTGCAGCGCGGGTACGGGAATCCGGTCCGCCAACGCCATCGCCCCGCGCGCCAGCCAGACCTGCAGCCGGCGCCGCACGGGCCTGAGCCAGCGCGTCTTGCGCGGCCAGAGCGCCTCGTATTCCGGGCGGATATCGCTCATGGGGTGCGCGTCCCTCCGCTCATGCCTTGCCGTCCAAGGGCGCGGGCTGCGCTTCGGCGGGTAGGCGCCAGAGCACCAGGAACTCGCGGTTGCCGCTCTTCTTGCCGGCGAGTGGGGAGGCCATCTGCCCCAGCAGGTCCAGGCCGACCTGCCTGCCCGCCTCGGCAACCCGGCGCAGCACGTCCGCATGCACCGC
>JBGOTW010000124.1:0-11531 GCA_041476685.1 bacterium
CCGTCCGGAGCGCGGCCGCCCGCCAGAGGAGCCACCCGATGGACTTCAATCTTTCGCCGGAGCAGCAGCGGTACCGGGACAAGGTGCGCGCCTGGGTCGCGGGCGCGCTGCCCAAGGCGCCCAAGCCGCCCCGTTCGCACCTGCCGGAGCCGCCCGAGAGCGTCCGCCAGCGCTATGGGTTGTGGCAGCGCATGCGCTACGACGGCGGCATGACCTGCGTGCTTTGGCCGAAGGAGTACGGCGGCCAGGGCCTCGGCGTCATCGAGCACTACATCGTCTCGTCGGAAGTGGACACCCAGCCCGTCGCTCCGCCGATCAACGTGGTGGGCTTCGGCATGTGCCTGCCGCTGATCCTGCACATGGGCACGCCCGCCCAGAAGGCGCGCATCCTGCCGCCCGCCGCGCGGGGCGAGGCGGTGTGGTGCCAGCTCTTCTCCGAGCCCGGCTGCGGCAGCGACCTGGCCTCCCTGAAGACCCGCGCGGAGCCGGAGGGCGACGGCTGGCGGCTCACCGGCCAGAAGATCTGGAACAGCTTCGCCCATCATGCGGACTACGGAATCTGCCTGGCCCGCACCGACCCCCACGCCCCGAAGCACAGGGGGCTGACGATGTTCATGCTGAACATGCGCCAGCCGGGCGTGACCGTGCGCCCCGTCCCGTTCAGCAACGGCGACCACGACTTCAACGAGGTGTTCCTCGACAACGCCCGGGTGGACGGCGCGGACGTGCTGGGCGGGATCAACGACGGCTGGTCGGTGGCCATCAGCACGCTGATGATCGAGCGGGGCACGTCGAACATCCACGTTCTGTTCCGGCCGTGGATGGAGCGCGTGCTGGCGCTGGCGAAGGAGCGGCTCGCCGCCGATCCTGGCGGGCTGGGAGCGAGCGTGGCGCGGGCCGAGGTGGCGCGGCTGACGACCCAGGTGAAGATCATGGAGCTGCAGGGGCTGCGCACGCTGTACGGGGCGGCCTCGGGCGCGCCGCCGGGCCCGGAGGGCTCGCTCGTCAAGCTGCTGTGGAGCGAGACCAATCAGCGCCTTGCCGCCCTCGCGCTCGACATCCTGGGCCCGGCCGGCGCCCTGCTGGACGGGGACGAGGCCGTGCCGGAGGCTGGCTGGTTCCCGCGCAACTGGCTGCGCAGCTTCGGCAACACGCTCGAGGCCGGCAGCAGCGAGATCCTGCGCAACATCATGGCCGAGCGCATCCTGGGGCTGCCCAAGGACGCGGCGCGGATCGTCGCGCCCGCCCGGCCGCTGGAGGCGCGGCCGGCGGAGGTGCGGCGCTGATGGACCTCACCTATTCCGAAGAGCAGGCCTCGATCCAGCGCCAGGCGCGCCGGTTCTTCGAGCGCGAGTGTCCCCTCGACGTGGTGCGCAAGGCGTGGGAGGACGAGGCGGGCCTGCCCGAGCCGCTCTGGCAGCGCATGGCGGAGCTGGGCTGGCTGGGCGCGCTCCTGCCCGAGCGGGTGGGCGGAGGGGAGCTGGGCGTCACGGCATTCTCGCGCATCGTCGAGGAGCAGGGGCGCGGGCTGCTCCCGGGCGGCTTCCTGTTCCACGTGCTGGCCGCCGAGGCGATCCGGCTGGCGGGCAGCGCGCCGCAGCAGCAGGCGCTCCTGCCGCCCCTGGCAAAGGGCGAGACCCGGGCCGCGCTGGCGCGCTGCATGGAAGGCGGCCGCTTCGACCAGGCGGGCGGGCGCTTCTACGCGGACGAGAAGCCAGAGGGCTACCTGCTCTTCGGCGAGAAGCTGGCCGTGCCGGGACTGGCCCAGGCGAGCGAGATCGTCGTCGCGGCGGTGCTCGGCTTGCCCAAGAACCTGGACGCCGGGCTGGCCTTCTTCGTCGTGCCGCGCGCCGCCCAGGGCGTCGCCGTCACGCCGCTGCACACGCTCGAAGGCGGGATGAAGGCGGCGAGCCTGCGCCTGGACGGGGTGCGCGTGCCCGCGGCGGCCCGGCTGGGGGCGGCGGACCGTCCCGCCGACGGCGCGGCCGTGCTGGCGCGGGTTTCCCAACTGGGCGACCTCGCGCTGGCCTGCGACGCGCTGGGCGGCGCCACGCGGGTGACGGAGCTGACGGTGGAGTACGCGAAGCTGCGCACGGCCTTCGGCCAGCCCATCGGCGCCTACCAGGCGATCAAGCACAAGTGCGCCGACATGCTGTTCGCGACGGAGAACCTGCGCGCCGTGGCGGACTGGGCGGCGTGGGTGCTCGATGCGCCGCCCGGCCAAGCCGATGCGAGCCCAGCCCTGGCCAGCGCCATGGCCCGCGCCACCGCCATCGAGTGCTACGACCTCGTCATCCGGCACGGAACGCAGGCCCACGGCGCGATCGCGGTCACCGAGGAGCACGTGCTGCCGCTCTACGCAAAGCGGGCCAAGACGCTGGCCCTGGCCTACGGGAGCCTCGCCCACTACCAGGAACAGATCCTGAAGGAGAGCGGCTACACCGTGCCGCCGGTGCGGCGCGCATGAACACCGTGCCGCCGGTGCGGTGCATATGAGCACGGTGCCGCCGGCGCGGCGGGCATGACCCCCGTGGGGCCTGTGCAGCGCGCCTCGATTCCGCTCGTCAGATGCCCCAGCCCTCGCCCCGGGCGAGCGCGGCTACGAGTGCGGGCAGTTCCCGCTGCAAGCGGGCGCGCGCCCGCTCCTGGGCCGCGAGGCGCTCCTGGGCAAGTCGCCGCAGCCCTGCGTCCGTCCCGCTCGCCGCGTCGGACACGGCCATCAGCGCCAGTTCGGCAAGCGGCCGGCCCTCCGCCGCGAGCCTGCGGAATTGCGCGGCAATTCCCGACTGCACACGCAGCACCGCCCCACCCGGCGCGGAATCCGCCTCGGCGAGGCTTGCGGCCAGCGGAGCCCAGGCCAGCGCGACCTCGTCTTCCAGGGCGGCCACCGCTCCGGCCAGTGCCGGAGTCGCCGCGAGGGTGGCCCAATCAAGCGCCACCGTTCGCCAGGGATCGGGCATGGGCGTCGGCTTGTCGTGCAAAGCGGGCTCGCTTCCGGGCGGATCGAAGCGGAGCGGATGACCCGTCTCGTCAAACCGGACAAGGGTGCGCCAGGGCTGCCCGAGCAGCAGCAGGCCCGCCGCGTGCCCGCCCCCGGCCAGCGGCCAAACGCGGCACCCTCCGGCGGCCGGGACGCCGCGTCCGCCAGCCTCGAACCGCCGGCTCCCGATCCATACGGTCTCGGGTCCCCGGCGCCAGTGCACGGTCAGGCCGGGCTGGGGCCGCAGCGCCAGCCAGGGATCGGGCCGCCAGTGAACCTGCGGAGAGCACCACGCCGTGGGCGACGCGTCCAGCGCCGCCGGCCACTCCTCGGCGCTGAAGCTGGCCCGCAGCCGGGCGCGCTGCTCGGGGAGGGACGGCGTCGCGGGAAGCGGAACGAACGGATTCCGTCCGGACCGATCCAGCCCGGGCGGAACCGGAGAGGACGCAGGCTGCCGGGCCGCGCACCCGCCGCCGGGCGGATCGGGCGGCGATTCGCCTGTCAGCCATGCGAAGCTGCGAGCGAGGGCATCGAACAGATGCGCGGTGGGATACGGGCCCCGGTAGCGCACTCGGGCCACGCGGCGCCCCGCCAGCAGGCAGGCCAGGAAGTTGAGCAGGACCGCCCCGCCGCCCGCCGGAAGTGCCTCGGGCCGGTCCAGCGGCAGCAGCTCACGCAGGCGCAGGTAGTCCTGGGCCGGAATCCGCGCGCAAGGCTCCGCGCCAGTGCAGATCAAGTCGCACGCGCCCCAGAGAGGATGCCGCCCGCCGCGCGGGCTCAGCGACAGCCACGCGCCGCCTGGCAGGCGCAGCCGCGCCCAGGCGAGACCCTGCGGCCGCCAGCACGCGGCCGTGTGCAGCGTGCCGTACCGGTCCGCGGCCAGCCACAGTCGCGGGATGCCCGTCCCGTCCGTGTCCCACAGGCTCCAACCGAGGGGGGCGCCGCCGCCTTCCGTCACGATGGTCCAGGGGGGATGCACCGAAGGATTCGCCGCGGCTTCCCGGCGGGCTCGCGGCCCGGGGCCCGCACGCGCCCCATCCAGCCACGCCAGCACGTGCGCTTCCAACGCGGAAGGCAGCCCCAACCCCTGCACGCAGTCCCGGTCGTTGGCGGGAGGATCAGACATGTCTGAATCGGGCTCCTTGCACGGCGCCCTGTGCAGCGGAAAAACCCCCGCTTCCGGCGGCGCATGGTGAACCGCTGTGGCGGTCGCGGGGTCAGCGTATCACCGCTATCCGGCGTTCGGCTGGGGGATCGCCCGTTTCCGCCGTCGGAGCGTCCGCCGCATGACGCCACTCCCGCCGCGACGTGGCGGGTTTTTCCGCGTCAAGACGGTTGACGAAGCTTGGGACGGCGTGATACCCGGAGCGACGCCGTTTCCAGCCGAATCCGGGCAGGGCAGCGCGGCCCGGGGAAGCCGCAGCCTTATCATTTCCTGGTCCGGAAGGGCGTTTTCCAGCGTCGGGACCGACTCCGTGCATCGCGGGCCTGCAGAAGGCCGAGCGGGTGGGTGTGGGCGCGAGGCTGTTGGGGGTAGGGATTCTCGTTTCAGGCCGCGTGGGGCACGGAATCCGCAGATGCGGTGACCGGGAACCGTTGCGTCTTGTGCGGGGTGAAGGGGGAGACATGGAGCAGCGGGCCGGGCGCCTCGTCGCGGAGGACGTCGCCAAGTCCTTTGGGGGCGTCGCCGCACTGCAAGGGACGAGCCTGACCGCGCGGGCGGGGGAAATCCTCTCGATCATCGGGCCTAACGGGGCCGGCAAGACCACGCTCATCAACGCGGTGAGCGGCGTCTATCCGAAGGACCGCGGGCGGGTGCTGCTGGACGACGAGGACATCAGCCGCTTGTCCGCCCATCAGATCGCCCGCAGGGGACTGGCCCGTACGTTCCAGAACGTCGCCCTTTTCCGCGGCATGAGCGTGCTGGACAACTTGCTGCTGGGGCGGAACGCCCACATGCGCACCGGCGCACTGTCGTGCGGCCTGTACTGGGGCCGGACGCGGCGGGAGGAAATCGCGCAGCGCCGCGTGGTGGAAGAGATGATGGAATTCCTGGAAATCACCTACCTGCGGCGCCAGCCGGCCGGCAGCCTGCCGCTGGGCCTGCAGAAGCGGGTGGAGCTGGGGCGCGCCCTGGTGGCCCAGCCCAAGGTGCTCCTGCTCGACGAGCCGATGGGCGGGATGAACCTGGAAGAGAAGGAGTCCATGGCGCGCTACATCCTGGACGTGGTGGAAACGACGGAGACGGCGGTGATCCTCGTCGAGCACGACATGGGCGTTGTGATGGACATTTCGAATCGGATCATCGTGATGGAGCAGGGAGCGAAGCTGGCGGAGGGCACGCCGGAACAGGTGCGCACCGATCCCCGCGTGATCGAGGCGTACCTGGGCCGGGAACACGCGGCCTGAGCGCCGCCGGCCGGAAGCGGGCGCGCGGCGGGGTTGAAGGCGGCTCCGGCGCCGCGAACAGGGGGCGAGGCGCCGGAATCAGGCGAACCCGAGCGGGGGGCGAGATGGATCCCAAGACATTGCCGCAATTGATGCTGCGGAACGCGTTGGCCTACGGGAGCCGGGACGCGATCCGCGAGCACAAGTACGGAATCTGGCAGAGCTACACCTGGCAGGAATACGCCGACCACGTGCGGCGCTTCGCGCTGGGACTGCACAAGCTCGGGTTCCAGCGGGGGGACAAGCTCGCCGTCATCGGGGAGAACCGGCCGCGGCTGTACTGGGCCATGCTCGCCGCGCAGAGCCTGGGCGGGGTGTCCCTGGGCGTGTACCAGGACTCGATCCAGAAGGAGATCGGCTTCGTCCTCTCGCACTCCGACGCCCGCTTCGTCGTCGCGGAGGACGTGGAGCAGGTGGATAAGCTGCTGGAGGTGCGCGGCGACCTGCCGAAGGTGCTGTACGTCATCTACGACGATCCGAAGGGGCTGGAGCTGAAGCGGGACCCCTGGCTGCTTCACTATCCGGCGGTGCAGGCGCTGGGCGACGAGGTGCAGCAGGCGCAGCCGGGTCTGTTCGAGCAGGAAGTGGCTCTCGGCCAGGGCGAGGACGTCTCCATCTTCAGCTACACCTCCGGAACGACGGGCGTGCCGAAGGGGGCGATGCTCAGCCACGAGAACCTGATGGTCGCCGCAGCGCGCGTGGTGCAGGTGGAGGGCTGGAAGGCCAGCGACGAATTCCTCGCGCGCTATCCGATGGCGTGGATCGGAGATTTCTCCCTGTCCGTGTCGACGGCCATGTACGCGGGCATGTGCAGCAACTGTCCGGAGAGCCCCGAGTCGGCGCAGCGGGACTATCGGGAAATCGGCCCGACGATCGTGTTTGCGCCGCCCCGCAGCTGGGAAGTCTACCTGACCTTGATCCAGGTACGCATGGCGGAGGCGGACTGGATCAAGCGCAAGCTCTACGACGTGTTCATGGGGTTGGCGTTGCGCGTGGAGGTGCTGCGGCAGGCGGGCAAGCCCGTGCCTCTGCATCTGCGGGCGCTCAATGCGTTGGGCAATGCGCTGGTGCGCGCGCCGCTGCGGGACCTGCTGGGCATCGCCCGCGTGCGAGCCGCCTACACCGGCGGAGCGCCCCTCGGGCCCGACGTGTTCAACTTCTTCCGCGCCCTGGGCGTGAACCTGAAGCAACTCTACGGCCTGACCGAATCCTGCGCATCGTGCGTGTTCCAGCCGGACGGGGAAGCCAACGCGGAAACCGTGGGCAGGCCGCTGCCCGGAGTGGAGGTGAAGATCGCGGACAACGGCGAGATCCTGCTGCGCGGAAAGCAGATGTTCCGCGGCTACTACAAGAACGAGGAGGCGACGAGCAAGGCGCTCGACGCGGAGGGCTGGCTGGCCAGCGGTGACGCGGGCTTCGTGGACCACTCCGGGCATCTCAAGGTGATCGACCGCGCCAAGGACGTGAGCCGCCTGAAGGACGGGACACTGTTCGCGCCGCAGTACCTGGAGAACAAGCTCAAGTTCTCGCCGTACATCCAGGAAGCCGTGACCGTGGGCGTGGGCCGCGACTACGTGGCGGCCATGCTCAACATCGACCTGGATTCCCTGGAGAACTGGGCGGAGCACAACGGGATCGCCTACACCGGCTACCAGGACCTGTCCCAGAAGCCGGAGACCTACGAGCTGATCCACGCAGAGATCCAACGCATCAACCGCTCCCTGGCCGCCGACGCGGAGCTGGCCGGGGCGCAGATCCGCCGCTTCCTGATCCTCAACAAGGAACTGGACGCGGACGACGGGGAAATCACGCGCACGCGCAAGCTGCGCCGCAACGTCATCGGCGAGCGGTATCACCGCCTGATCGAGGCGCTCTATTCCGGCGCCCACAGCGTGGAAACGGAAATCCTCGTCACGTACGAGGACGGGCGCACGGCGACGATCCACGGGCAGGTGCTCGTGTGGGACGTGGATTCCGAGGGAGAACGCCCGGCATTGCGCCGTTCGGCATAGCGCGGTCGGGAATCACGCCGTGCGGCATGGCGCCGTGCGGCAATGCCGTGCGCCGTTCCGCCGGACCGTGCGTCGGCGGGGCGGAGGACGGCGCGCCCGGGAAGGGGGCATCGAGCGACCATGTGGTACTACGTCGAGCTGCTGACGAACGGAATGCTGACCGGCACGTTGTATTCGCTGATCGCGCTTGGCTTCGTCCTGATCTACAAGGCCTCTGACGTCATCAACTTCGCCCAGGGCGAATTCGTCATGTTTGCCGGGTATGTGGTGGCGGCCTGCGTGCAGCTCTACGGGGTGCCGTTGCTGCCGTCCATCGCGGCGGGCGTGATTGCCATGATCGCGCTGGGATTCGCCATCGAGCTGACGGTGCTCAGGCACCTGGTCGGCCGGCCGGTCGTGGCGGTGATCATGGCCACCATCGGGCTGGCGGCGTTCCTGCGCGGATTCGCCCCGCTGGTGTGGGGTTCCGGCACCAAGAATCTCAGTTTCGGGCTGCCCCAAGACCCCTACTTTCTGGGCGAGGTGATGGTCTCCCCCGCCCAGATCTTCGCCGCGTTCGTGTCGCTGGTGTGCATCGGCATCATCGGCTGGTTCTTCGCCAAGAGCCGCACCGGCGTGGCGCTGCGGGCGATGGCCGACGACCAGCAGGCCGCCATGGCCATGGGCATAGACGTCAAGCGCTATTTCGCCATTTCGTGGGCCATCGCCGGGATCGTGGCGCTGGTGGGCGGAGTGATCTGGGGGAACCTGCTCGGCGTGGACATCCAGCTGGCGCTGGTCGGCCTGAAGGTGTTTCCCGTCGTCATCCTGGGCGGGCTGGACAGCATCCCGGGAGCGATCCTGGGGGGAGTGATCATCGGGGCCGTCGAGAGCCTGGCCGCGGGTTTCCTGGACCCGCTCGTGGGCGGGGGGACGAAGGACTTCACGCCCTATCTGCTGATGATCGCCGTGCTCATGATCCGGCCCTACGGCCTGTTCGGCAAGGCGAACATCGAGAGGGTCTAGCGCAATGATCAATCGCGAGACCGGGACGTTCAAGCGCACTTATGCCGAGGATACGGCGCTCTACCGGCTGCCCCTGACCCGGTGGACCGTCGTCGCCCTTGCCGTGATCGCGTACGGAATCTTTCCGGCGTTCGCTTCCAACTACTTGCTGAATCTTGCGAACCTGATCGCGATCGCCTGCCTCGGGGCGATAGGCCTCAATATCCTCGTCGGCCTGTCGGGACAAATCTCCGTCGGACACGCGGGATTCATGTCCGTGGGGGCCTATACGTCCGCCGCGCTCTCGGTGAAGTTCGGCGTGCCCTGGTGGCTGGCCATGCCCGCCGGAGGCGCGATGGCCGCCGCCTTCGGCGTCGTGATCGGAACGCCGTCCCTGCGCATCAAGGGACTCTACCTGGCCATCGCGACCCTCGCGGCTCAGCTCATCATCGAGTGGGGCATCAACCATTGGACGTGGCTCAGCGGCGGCGCGTCGGCCTCGATCTATGTCCAGAAGCCCAGCATCTTCGGCTACGAGTTGAAATCGAACCTGGACATGTACTGGTTCATCCTGGTCGCGCTGACGCTCGGCATCGTGTTCGCATTGAACCTGAACCGCTCGCACCTGGGCCGGGCCTTCATCGCCGTGCGCGACCGGGACATCGCCGCCGAGATCATCGGCGTCAACATCTTCCGGACGCGGCTGACGGCCTTCGCGATCAGCTCCTTTTACGCCGGGATCGCCGGCGTGCTTTACACGTACTTCTACGGGATCGCGAATTACGAGGCATTCACGCTGACGATCTCCATCCAATTCCTGGCGATGATCATCATCGGCGGACTGGGCACGGTGCTGGGTTCCATCTTCGGCGCGATCTTCATCTCCCTGGTGCCGACCCTGCTCGATTTGGCGCTGCAGCGCATCGGCATCGGCTGGTTCGGATTGGAAGGAGGGCAGATTGCATCGGTTACCAGCAGCCTGCAGCTGATGCTGTTCGGCGGGCTGATCATGTTCTTCCTGGTGGTCGAACCCGACGGGTTGAACAGGCTCTGGAACAATGCAAAGGACTACTTTCGCGTCTGGCCGTTCCCATACATGTGAGGGGGCGGGGGGCGCGAGGCCCGCGTGAATGCGCCATGCACGGGGACACCGGGACATTCGCGCAGGTCAGGGGGGATGCGAGCCGCAGCGCGCCGCCTTTGGGTGTGCTGCGGCGGACCTCTCGTTGTGGAGCAGCAGGAGGGCGGACGGTTCCGGGACGACGGGCGGAGCCGGCGCAGGCCGAAACGCGATTACCCGTCCATCCACTCTTCATGCATAAGGGGGAGGAAGATGCGCACATCCATCATTCACGCACGGCTGGCAGTCTGTCTGGGGGTCGCCTTGGCCTGCCTGGCCGGCGGACCCGGAAGTTCGCAGACCGCTCAAGCCAAGGAGTATGTCCTCGGCCTGCAGTGCGACCGATCGGGGCCGACTCAGAATGTCGGGCCCTTCATCTGCGACGGTTATCAGGATTACATCAAACTGTTCAACCTGAAGAAGTCGCTGGGCGCGGGCAATTCACTGCGCGTGGTCGAAGTGGACCACTCATACGACGTTCCGAAGGGGATGGAAGCCTTCGCGCGGCATCTGTCCGAAGGCGCCATCATCGAAGGGATCTACGGCACGCCGCACACCCTGGCCCTCGCTCCCAAGCTGGCGGAGAACAAGATTCCGGGCACGTCTCCGGGCTTCGGCAGTTCGGCCGCGCGCGACGGGTTGAAGCCCGAGTTCAACTATCTCTTCCCGATCGCGGCATCCTATTGGTCGCAGGCGACGGCGGGGATCAAGTTCATCATGGACAACTGGAAGGACACGAGCCGCAAGCCGAAGATCGCCTATATCTTCTATGACAATCCCGCCGGGCGAGACCCGCTTGTGATTCTGGATGCGCTGCAAAAGATGCTGGGTTTCGAGCTGAAGACGTATGCAGTGCCTCCGCCCGGAGTGGAAATGGGGCCGCAGGTGCTCGAGATCGCGAGGCAGTACAAGGCGGATTGGGTGTTGGCCCATCTGTTCGGGCAGGCGCCTTCCGTGAGCATCAAGGAGTTCCAGCGCGTCGGATTTCCGCGCAATCGCATCGTATCCTTCGTGTGGGGCGATTCGGAATCGAACCTGCAAGCCGCCGGATGGGATGCGGGCGAGGGCTACTACGGATTGCAGTTCGCGGGCGTGGGCGAGAATTTCGACGTCATTCGCGAAATCAAGAAGATGTACAAGGATGAAGGCAAGCCGGAACCGAAATCGATGGCAGTGAGCGTGTACTATAACCGGGGAGTGCTGATCGCCGCGGTGCATGCTCGGGCCGTCCAGCTCGCCATCGAGAAGAAGGGTCCGAACATCACCGGAGCGGATGTGAAGGTCGGGTTTGAAAGCATCAAGGACTTCAGCCTGGGCGGCATGCTGCCCCCGCTGAATATCACCGCGAAGGACCACGAGGGCGGCGGCTGGGTGCAAATGTATCAGGTGCAGAAAGGCAAGTTCGTGGCCGTGACCGACTGGTACCACGGGTACCCGGACGTGTTGAACAAGTTCGTGTACGGGAATTGACATATTCGGCCTCGTAGCCATAGGTGAAGCCGTTCCTCATTGACTACGAGGCCGGATGTCGGTCCGTCCGTTGCCCCTTGCGTCCCTGCCCTTGGCAGGGTCGCAGCGGGGAGCGGAAGGGGGGCCACCGGGAAACGGCCCGCGGAATGCGTCGCGGCCTGCCCCATCGCGAGGTTCGAAACATGCGCGGACTCAAGGGAAAGCCGGCCATCGTCACGGGCGGCGCAAGCGGGATCGGCCGGGCCATCTGCCTGCGGCTGGGCGAGGAGGGCTGCCGGGTGGGGATCTTCGACAAGAACGCGGCCGGCGCGGCGGAGACTGCGCGCCTGATCGTCCAAGCCGGGGGTCAGGCGGAGGCCGTGGCGGTGGACATCACCGACCATGCGGCGGTGGGCCGAGCGGTGAAGAGCTTCGAGGACAAGATGGGCCCGACGGACATCCTGGTGAACAATGCCGGGTGGGACAAGATCGTGAACTTCCTCGATACGCAGCCGGACTTCTGGGATCAGATCATCGC
>JBGOTW010000125.1:0-11529 GCA_041476685.1 bacterium
AGCGCGGGCACAAAGTGGCCGAAGCGGAAATTCCCTTCGGCGGTGGCCAGGTGATCTACCTGGACGCGGAGACGGGTCTCCTGCACGGCGCATCCGACTTCCGCAAGGACGGCTTCGCGATGGGGTACTGAGTCCGGCGCCCATTTCGTTCTCGCAGCCGGACGCTGCGCCGGTCGGACAGTCATTCGACGGGCGTCTTCCCTTCTCGGCAGCGGTCGATCCTTCCCCGTGTGTGCTCCGTCTGATTCGGTCACCCCGCCAGCCGTCCCGCCTGGGTAATCCAGGCCAGCGGGCCGTTCCGCGCCCCGATTACCCCATGCCCGCCCGGCCCTCGGCGCGGGACAATCCGGTGTCCAGCCGGAAACTCGGCCTGGCAAGTGCGCTTGCCCGCCGTTGCCAACGCGGCGGCCCCTGGGTACGATCGGCGCACCGCCAACCGGGAAGATGCCCCCCGCATCCCGCAGGTCCACGCTTGCCAACGGAGGAACATGGCCACCCTCACCAATCGGGCCAAGCAGCAGCTGGAGAAGGGCGAACTATGTCTGGGACTGGGTCTGCGCATGGCGCGCTCGGTGGACATCGGCCGCGCCCTGAATACCTGCGGCTACGATTTTGCGTTCATCGACATGGAACACAACTCGATGCACGTCGATCAGGCCGTGCAGATCAGCGTGGCCTGCCAGGATGCCGGGGTCACCCCGCTCGTGCGCGTGCCGGGGTATGAACACCACCATGCCTCGCGCGTGCTCGATTCCGGCGCCATGGGGATCGTGTTCCCCCACGTGGATACCGCCGACCATGCGCGCCAACTCGTCAGTTTCTGCAAATATCCGCCGCTGGGGCACCGCTCGGCAGCCGGCCCGATGTCCCAGCTCAATTTCCAGGCCGTACCCCAGGCGGAGGCCTGTGACCTGGTCAACAGGAACACCCTGATCGTCATCATGCTGGAGACCCCGAAGGCGATCGACAATGCGGAGGCCATCGCCGCCGTGCCGGGCGTGGACGTCCTGCTGATCGGCTCGAACGACCTGTGCATGGAGATGGGCATCCCTTCCCAATTCAGCAATCCCAAGCTGATTTCCGCTCTCGAGACTGTGCTCGCTGCGTGCAAGAAGCACGGCAAGCATCCCGGCTACGGCGGGGTTTACGACGAAACCATGTCGCAGAAGTTCATCCAGATGGGCATGCGGTTTATTCTCGCCGCCGGCGACATGGGATTGTTCATGACCGCAGCGGCCAATCGGACGAAGTTTCTGCGAAGCGTCTCCCGCTAGCCACGCCGTAACCCGGCCGTTCGCCAGACGCGCAGACTGCCCCTCCCGCCCGCCCTTCGGAATAAAGGGGCGCCGCGCGGGGTATTATCATGCGGACGTGTACTGGATGCGACACCTTCCCGCACCTTGGAGCTCCCATGAAGCGCACGTTATGCATCCGAGCCGGGCTTGCCCTGGTCCTGTTCATGCTCCTTGCCCTGCCTGCCCTTGCTTCCGGTGGAGGCGATGATAGCGATCCGGCTGCGTCGAAATCGGCATCCTTCAAAGCAGGCGTGACGGCCATCAAGGCACAGGACTATCGTAAGGCGATCGAATGGATGACCCGAGCGATCGCCGAAGCTCCAAAGGATGCCGACGCCTACAATTACCTGGGGTATGCGCACCGCAAACTCGGGGATTATGACAATGCCTTGAAGTTCTACGGGCGCGCCCTGGAACTCGATCCCGAGCATCGCGGCGCACACGAGTATCTCGGCGAAGCGTACCTGGAGCTGCACCAGCCGGAGGAAGCCAAGAAGCATCTTGCGGCGCTTGACAAGATCTGCTGGCTTGGGTGTGAGGAATATCGTGACCTGAAAAAGGCCGTCGCCAGCTACGAACGGGCCCCCAAGTAGATCTCCTCCGCACCCAACCGTCCGCGCACAGGGCTTTCGGTAAAGGGATCGGCGCACTAAGAAATTCAGCACTCCTAGGACACGGATGTTCTGCTATCGACAGGTAACCGATTGCACCGCATCGGGCGCAAATGGGACATCCGGACGATGCACAATCGGCGCTGACAATCCACCCTGAATGGGGCACAATCCCCCAAGGCGCGATATTGACGTACCAGTGACAGCTGTGGAGGTCAGCGCCACTGAGGCCC
The DNA here is from genome assembly GCA_041476685.1 of bacterium. Lineage (GTDB taxonomy): Bacteria > SAR324 > SAR324 > SAR324 > JACQKK01 > JBGPEV01. Next base: position 2,140 of record JBGOTW010000125.1, read on the forward strand.
CTTGGCAGTCTATCCCCCGCGGCGATCAACACCGGCCTGCCCTAGGCACTGACCGACTTCGACTTCAGCCCACCCATTTCCATTCGCGAACCCGCATGATCTTCTCGCACCGCATCGACAGCAATACTTGTATCGTTGCGATCGAAGGCAACATCGCCCTGGATGGAGTGAACGAGGCCAAGGCATTTCTCCGGCCGCACCTGGAGAATCCAGAAATCCGCAACGTGGTCATCAACTTCGAGAAGGTGAACTTCATCGATTCCTCCGGCATCGGCTTGATCGTTTCCATCTTCAAGACGATGCAGCAGAAAGAGGGAAAGCTCGCGCTGACCAATCTCAGCCAGAAGAACCTGGAGATCTTCACGATCACCCGCCTCAACAAGATTCTCGAGATCTTTCCGACCGAGCAGGAAGCCCTGGCCAAGGTGCGCTAAGGCCAATGCGTTAGCTCCTCGCCGCGAACACCCGTCCGCGCGACGCAGGCACCCCCGCGCACTCCGCGCCGCGGCAGCAACACCTCAGCTAGAAGACGAGTCGCGCCCAGACCCCGCGCGGCGGAATCCGCCGCTCGCCGCAGGGTTATGTGCGCTTAAGGCAGGGTGGGATTTCAGGGAAAGGGTCGAGAGGCGCTTCCGCCTGTGCCGGTCGCTGGTTTTCTTGAACCTGCATGTGCAGGTGGGGCTTGGTTTAGGGAGTTCAGGCTTCCCGGCGAACCGGGCATGCACACCCTCCCCAGGGACTGTAGCCCCGATCAAGAAGCTAGGCTCGAAGAAAATTCAGCTTTCGAACACCGCAGGAGCGTCTCTCGATTTTCAGGCCGCGCGCCGGACTCGTGTTGTCGAGACCGGAGGGCGGAGTCACTGAAGCGGGGCGGCAACCGAATCGAGCGCGCTGCCGAGCCGCGTCAGCATGTCCTCGATGCGCTCGCCGTACTGATCGCGAAGGGCATGCTGGGTGTTGATCAACTCGTCGGCGAGATTCAGGGCGGTGAGCAGCGCGATATGTACCGCCGTCTGCCCCTGGATGCGCGCACCCACTTCCTCGTAGGTGTCCGCGATCATCTTTTCCACCGCGCGGATGTGCGCTTCGCCGTGCCGGCTGGCGATCGTGAACTTCTTGCCGGCAATGGTGATGTCGTACCAGTTGGGTTCTGCGCTGACTGGGCGCTCGGTCACGGTGCCCCCTTACCGTTTGATGGTTCAAGGCTGGACGGCGCGCCGACCGTTGTCTGAACGCTAGCACCAAGCCGCGCAGCTTGGCAATGGTGTCCCGCGCTCCCCGGGGCGCAGGGTCCCGTCGCGGGTCTGCTCCCCTTGCCGCGCGCGCAAGCTCCGGGTTAGGGTGGCGGACGGACAATCCGCCGCAGTCCGGGTCCGGCAGCGGCCCACGGGGCGAATTCCCGCCGGCGGCGGGCGATGCGCCCTCACGGCGCCTCATCCGCCCGCGGTCCGCCGCTTCCCGCCGCGCGCGCCCTTCTTTTTACCCCGAACGAGCCGACCGCCCATGAGCGACAACTGGCGCAGCAACATCGTCACCCAGCCCGTCGAGCGCCGGGCCCCCAACCGCTCCATGCTGCGGGCGGTGGGGTTCGGGGACGCCGACTTCGACAAGCCCATCGTGGGCGTGGCCAATCTGTACAGCAATCTCACGCCGTGCAACCTCGGCCTGGACAGCCTGGCCAAGCGCGCGGAAGCCGCGCTGCACAAGGCGGGCGTCATGCCCCAGGTATTCGGCTCGATCACCGTCGCCGACGGCATCTCGATGGGTACCGAAGGGATGAAATATTCGCTCGTGTCCCGCGAGGTCATCGCCGACTCCATCGAGACCGTCGTCAACGGCCAGAGCATGGACGGCGTGCTGGCGATCGGCGGCTGCGACAAGAACATGCCCGGCTGCCTGATCGCGCTGGCGCGGATGAACATCCCGGGGATCTTCCTCTACGGCGGCACGATCAAGCCCGGCAGGCTCAACGGCAAGGACCTGACGATCGTGAGCGTGTTCGAGGCCGTCGGCGAGTACGCGGCGCACCGGATCAGCAAGGACGAGCTGATCGCCGTCGAGCGGGCGGCCATCCCCGGTGCCGGCTCCTGCGGCGGAATGTACACGGCGAACACCATGTCCGCCGCGATCGAGGTGATGGGCATGAGCCTGCCCGGCTCCTCCACCATGTCCGCGGTGGATCCGGAGATCCAGGACAACGCGCAGCGCAGCGCCGAGGCTCTCGCAAACGCCATCCGGCGGCGCATCCTGCCGCGCCAGATCCTGACGCGGAAAGCCTTCGAGAACGCCATCGCCGTGACCATGGCCACGGGCGGCTCGACCAACGCCGTCCTGCATCTGCTGGCCATCGCCCACGCGGCCAAGGTTCCGCTCGCCCTCGACGATTTCGAGCGCATCCGGCGGCGCACGCCCGTGCTGTGCGACCTCAAGCCCTCCGGCCGCTTCGTCGCCACGGACCTGCATGCCGCGGGCGGCATCCCCCAGGTGATGAAGATGTTGCTCGCGCACGGCCTGATCCACGGCGACACGCTCACCATCTCCGGCAAGACCACCGCCGAAGTGCTGAAAGACGTCTCCGAAGAGCCTTCGCAGGGTCAGGAGGTGATACGGCCGTGGTCCAACCCCATGTATGCCCAGGGGCACCTGGCCATCCTGCGCGGCAATCTCGCCTTGGAAGGGGCCGTGGCGAAGATCACCGGAGTGAAGAAGTCCACCATCACCGGCCCGGCGCGCGTGTTCGAATCGGAAGAGGACGCCCTGAAAAAAATTCTCGGCGACCAGATCAAGCCGGGCGACATCCTCGTGATCCGCAACGAGGGGCCGAAGGGCGGCCCGGGCATGCGCGAGATGCTCTCGCCGACCTCGGCCATCATCGGCAAGGGGCTGGGCGACTCGGTCGCCCTCATCACCGACGGGCGCTTCTCCGGCGGCACCTACGGCATGGTCGTCGGCCACGTCTCGCCCGAGGCGGCGGTGGGCGGGACGATCGCCCTGGTGAAGGAGGGCGACTCCATCACCATTGACGCCGGCAAGCGGCTGCTCCAGCTCAACGTGGCGGACGCGGAATTGAAGAAGCGCCGCGCGGCGTGGAAGCCCCTGGCGCCCCGCTATACCAGTGGCGTGCTGGCCAAATACGCCAGGCTTGTCTCGTCGGCGGAATTCGGCGCGGTGACGGACCGGTTCGACGGCAACGGATCCGGTACGTTGGCCGGGACGCGACTCACTGCCGCCGCGCCAAAGCGGCGCGCAGCGGGGAAGGCCGCCGCGGTGAGACGGACCGCGGCGAAGCGGATTGCGCGTCGAGTTCAGCGCCGCCCCGTGCGGGGCAGGGTGAAATCCTCCGGCAGGCGCGGGCGCTAGCCGTCCGCCTGCCGCTCCGGCCGGCCCGGCGCGCCGGCGCGGGAATCCCCTAGTCGTCGCCCGCCATTGCCGTGGCCGCCTTCGCGACCGTGTCCGGCAGGAACAGCCGGTCGAGGAAGGCCTGGAAGCGGCGATTGGTTAACGCCTGCTCGGGGGTGCGCGTGTAGTGCGCCAGGCAGTCCTTGACCTTGTTCTTGCGCTGGGCGGGAGAGGGCGGGTCGTCCGGCGCGCCAGGGTAGGCTTGGCGCGTGGTGTGGACGAGCTCCTGCCCGCCGGCATCGCTGGCGATCAGCTCGATCGGTCCGGCGCGGAGCATGCCCTGGGTCTGGTCATGGGCCTGAACCGCGGGCTGGGCGGCCTCCCGCTCCACCAGCCGCACTTTGGCCATCAGGGACCGCGCGTCGGCGCGCTGCACGGCCGCGTCGGTGAAGTTGGCCAAGCCGATTTCGCCGTCCAGCAGCGCGCAGGCCACCACGTACGGGCCGCAGAACTTCCCGTCATTCCCCGATTTCGGATCGTGGACGCGCAGGGCGAGGAACGCGCCCTTGTCCCCGCGCACCTCGACCGAGGCGACGCGCTCGAGGGGCGTGCCCGCCTTGGCGAGCATGCGCCGGGCGTCCAGGGCGGCCGCCACCGGCCGGTGGTTCATGTAGCAGCAGGGGTAGAGCTTCACGCAGATGCCTTCGCCGCGCGCGTCGAGCTGCGCCTGGTCCGGGTCCTCCCCGCGCCGCTCGCCCGCATACAGATCGAAGAATCCCTTCGCGGCGAACACGTCCGGGTCCGCCGTCACGCCGGCCCGCGCCAGCAGCGCCGCGCGCAGGCCCGCCTCGGCCGCGTAGCCTGCCTGTAGCGGCTTGGCCATCGTGCCGAAGTTGCGTTGCAGTCCGCCGGCCGCGGCTGCGGCGAGCGCCAGGGCGCAGGCGCTGGCGGCGCGATCCAGCCCGAAATAGTGCGCGGCCGCGCCCGCGGCGGCCAGCGGACCGATCGTGCTCGTCGCGTGCCAGCCCTTCTCGTAGTGGGACCAGCCAAGCGCGCGGCCCAGGCCGATGTTCAGCCCGATTCCCACGGCAAAGGCCGAGGACAGCCGCTCGGCCTGTTCCGGCCAGGCGCGCCGCGCCGCCACGAGCGCCGCCACGATGGGCACGCTGGGATGGGTGTGGCTGGCCAGGTGCACGTCGTCGTAATCGAGCGCGTGGCACGCCGCGCCGTACATGAGGCTCGCGTCGGCGGCGCCCGTGGTGGGCGGCCCGGCCGGCTTGAACTTTGCGCCGCCCGGCACCACGCCGGCGATGCCTCGCACGACCGGCTCCGCCCAACCGGCAAAGCCCACCGCCAGGGTGTCCTCGAAGGCGAGGCGGACGAACGGCAGGGCTTCGGGCGGCTGGGGCGGCGTGGACACGATCAGGTCCACGGCGCGCTGCAGGAACGGGCTCGTCATGGCGGCTCCGGCGATTCGGGTCGCTCCGCCCGGCCGGGACGCGCAGGGGCGCGCCGGGCCGGCGGAAGGAAGACAGCGCGGAATCGAACGTCTGTTTCAATTCCGGACTGTACCGATCCTGGACATGAAGGTGAAGGGGGGCTAAACCCGGAAAGTCGGAACACCTCCGTTTCCACTAGACGGGCCCCCTTGCCTCTCCCGGCGACGCGGAGCCGCGCATGTTCAAGGTCGGCGTGATGACCCCCAACCAGCCCGGCGCCCGGTTCGACATGGACTAAGCGCGCCGTGCGGTGCGATTTGCCCCAGGACGCTTCCCTCACCTCCAACGCCTTGGAGTCGTCATGTTCGATGTGCTGATCAGCGGCGGTCAGGTGCTCGACGGCAGCGGCGCCCCCGCCCGGCGGGCCGACGTGGGCATCCGCGCCGGACGGATCGCGGAGATCGGCAACCTCGCCGGCCAGCAGGCGCGGCAGGCCATCGTCGCCGAGGGCCGCGTGGTGAGCCCCGGGTTCATTGACCTGCACGCCCACGACGACTTCAACCTGCCGGTCAACCCGCTCCAGGCGGGCAAGGTGCTCCAGGGCGTGACGACGGACGTGGTCGGCAACTGCGGCTTTTCCCCCGCGCCCATCGCCCCCGAGCGGCGCGAGCTTGCGCGCGAGATCTTCGGCTTCTTGGACAGCGGGTTGGACTGCAGCTGGAGCACCTTTGGCGAGTTCCTGGCCCGCCTGCCGCCGACCGGCCCCAACGTCGTGCCGCTGGTGGGCCACGGCATCGTGCGTTGCGCCGCCATGGGGGCAGAGGACCGCGCCCCGACGGCGGCCGAGTTGGAGCGCATGCGCGAGCTGGTGGACGAGGCCATGCGTGCCGGGGCATTCGGCCTGTCCACGGGGCTCGTCTATTCGCCGGGCTGCTTCGCCAAGACCGGGGAGATCGTCGAGCTGGCCAAGGTCGCCGCCCGGCACGGGGGCAGCTACCACACCCACATGCGCAATGAGGGCTATCAGCTGCTGGATTCGATTACGGAGGCGATCGAGATCGGGCGGCGGGCCGGCACGCCCGTGCAGATCTCCCACCTGAAGGTAGCCAACAAAGCCACCTGGGGCCGTGCCCAGAAGGCACTGGCGCTGATCGACCAGGCGCGCGCCGAAGGATTGACGGTCCATGCCGACCAGTATCCCTACACGGCGGCCAGCACCGGATTGAGATCGCTGCTGCCCCAGTGGTCGCTGGCGGGCGGGCCGCAGGCCTTGCTCGAGCACCTGAACGAGCCGGAGACGCGCGCCCGGCTGCGCGCCGAGGTGCTCAGGGACATGGGCGCCGGCTCGATCCGCATCACGACATGGGAGGATGCACTGGTCGCCGAGTCGCGCGCCTTTCCTCAATTCTCCGGCCAATCGCTAGCCCAGGCCGCCCACCAGATGGATCGGCAACCCATCGAAGCGCTTTTCGACATTCTTCTGGCGGACGGAGGCAACACCCTGGGCATCTTTTTCAGCATGGGCGAGGACGATGTGCGCGAGATCATGCGCCATCCCGCCGTGGGCATCGGCTCCGACGGCATCTTCACCGGTACGCCGGGCAAGCCCGACACCAGCAAGCCCCATCCCCGCTACTTCGGCACGTTTCCACGCGTCATCGGCAAGTACACGCGCGAGGAAGGTGTGCTCACCTTGCCCGACGCCGTGCACAAGATGACGGGGCTCTCCGCCCACATCCTCGGCCTGAAGGAGCGCGGCCTGCTCAAGCCGGGCTGTTTCGCCGACGTGGTCGTGTTCGACCCCAAGACCGTCGCCGACACCGCCACCTTCGACAAGCCCCACCAGCAGCCCACCGGAATCGACGCAGTGATCGTCAACGGCGTCGTCACGGTGCGCGACCACGTACTGACCGGGAGCGTCGGCGGGCGGGTGCTCAAGCGGCAGGAACGATAGGGCGAGGGCGGTGGGTTCGTTTTGGCACTTTTTTACAAGCTACTGTTTCAACTAACGATACTCTGCACTCTGGAGCGTGCCGCACTGGCCGACATTGATCGCTAAAGCGACAGCCGTGGCCGTGTTCGCGAACCGTCTCCGCATGGTGGCTCCCCGGGCTTGAGCGCTCGGGCCGACTCGCCCGTTTGCCACGCGGGATGCATCCCACGTCCGGCTTCCGGCGCAGCTAGGACTTCGCCATAGCCGTTGGAGCAAACAGCCGCTCCAGGGCGGCCCGGTCCACGACCTCCTTCTCCAGGAGCAGCTTGGCCAGCGCCTCGAGCGAGGGTCTGCGCTCATTCAGGGTCGCCGCCACGCGCGCCTTTGCCTCGAGCAAGAGCCTGTTGATTTCCGCGTCGATCCCTTGGGCGGTGCTCTCGCTATAGACCCGCGCTTCCGGAAGCTGCTGGACCCCAAGGAGCGTTTGATTGCGGGGCGACTCGTACGTGGCGAGGCCCAGGGCGTCGCTCATTCCGTATTGCGTCACCATGTGCCGCGCCATGTCCGTCGCGCGCTGCAGGTCATCCTGGGCTCCGGTCGATACGTCGTGGAACACGAGTTCTTCCGCCACCCGCCCGCCCAGCAGCACATCCAGGCGCTCCAGCAGTTCCGTCTTCCGCAGCAGGTAGCGATCCTCCGTCGGGGCCTGCTGCGTATACCCCAGCGCGGCGATCCCGCGGGGAATGATTGAGATCTTGGTGACGCGGTCGGCGCTGGGCCGGCACTCGGCCACCAAGGCGTGGCCCGCCTCGTGATAGGCGACGACCTCCTTCTCCTTCGGATTCATGACCCGGTTCTTGTGCTCGAGTCCGGTCACGATCCGATCCAGCGCCGCCTCGAAATCGCCCATCGTCACGCCCGGGCGGTCCTTCTTCGCCGCCAGCAGCGTGGCCTCGTTCACCAGGTTGGCCAGGTCGGCGCCCGCGAACCCGGGAGTCCGTCCCGCGACCGCTTCGAGATTCGCGTCCTCGGCCAGCGGCACGTCCCGCGTGTGCACCTTGAGAATGGCCAGCCGTCCCTTGACATCGGGGCGATCGATGGCGACATGCCGGTCGAAGCGGCCGGGCCGGAGCAGCGCGGGATCCAGGATCTCCGGACGGTTGGTCGCGGCCAGGATGATGACGCCGCTGTTGGTGTCGAAGCCGTCCATCTCGACCAGGAGCTGGTTGAGCGTCTGTTCACGCTCGTCGTGACCGCCCATGGAGCCGAAGCCGCGCGCTTTTCCGAGCGCGTCCAATTCGTCGATGAAGACGATCGAAGGCGCCATCTTCTCCGCCTGCTTGAACAGGTCCCGCACCCGCGCCGCGCCCACGCCGACGAACATCTCGACGAATTCGGAGCCTGACAGCGAAAGAAAGGGCACTCCCGCTTCCCCGGCAACGGCCTTGGCCAGCAGCGTCTTGCCCGTGCCCGGCGCTCCGACGATCAGCACCCCCTTGGGGATCTTGCCGCCCAGCTTCCGGTAGCGCTCCGGGTTTTTGAGGAAATCGACGACCTCCATCAATTCGTCCCTCGCCTCGTCGATGCCGGCCACATCCTGGAACGTGACGCCCGTCTGTTTCTGAAGGTACACCCGGGCCTTGCTCTTTCCGATGGCAAGCAATCCGCCCTGCGCCTGTCCCATCCGCTTGGCGAAGAAGCTCCACAGCGCGAAGAAGATGACGGCGGGGAGGACCCACGAAATAATCGTCGAGAGCCACTTGTTCTGCGCCACGCCTCCGAATGCCGCTCCGGACTTCTCCAGGTCCGCGACAAGCTCCGGATCGTTGACCGCGACCGTGACGAACGGATGGTCGCCGCCGCCGCCCTTCTTCATTTCCTGCAGCTTCGCCGCCGGCAGCAATCCCTCCAGGCCCTCCGCGGTCAACTTGCCGCTGATCACGCCATCTCCGATGGACACGTCGTGGACTTTCTTCGCGACCAGCAGCTTCTTGAACTCGCTGTAGGCGATCGTTTCGGAATGCCGGGCTTCCATCCAGTACTGAATCATCGTGATGGCGACAAACGCCGCCACGAAGTACCAGATGGACAGCCAGTGTTTGCGTTCCATAGCGCGAATCTCCCGAATCCGGTCCGAGCGCCCGGGATGAGGGCTCGGAAAGGGTGGAATACGGGGGCCGGATGCACCCTGCAATCTCGACCGTGTGCCGGCGTTCGAATCGCTCCAGCCCGGCCGAGAAGGCCACTGAGACGAGGACACGCGAGCGCGGCCAGGCGTGCGCGCGCTCGCTGCGGCACGGGCGCCTCGCGCAGCCGCTCCGCATGCAACCCGCACGCGACCCGCGGGCATCCGCCGCATTCCGCGGAGGGGCGGCTCGGCTGGCCGTGCCTACAGGATATACCGGCTCAGGTCCTGGTCCTTCAGGACGTCGGCGAGCTGCTTGCGGATGTACTCGGGCGTGATCGAAATGGTCTGGCCGCCGATGGTGTCGGCCTCGAAGCTGATCTCCTCGACGGTGCGCTCCAGCACCGTGTGCAGACGCCGCGCGCCGATGTTCTCGCCCTGGGCATTCACGTCCGCGGCGATCCGCGCCAGCTCCGCGATGGCGGCGGGCGTGAAGTCCAGCGCGACGCCCTCGGTGCCCAAAAGCTCCTGGTATTGGCGGATGAGGGCGTTGC
>JBGOTW010000126.1:0-11401 GCA_041476685.1 bacterium
ACCCGATCCTGACGCGGGAGCTCAGGGCGCGCGGCCTGCTCTTCCGCGCCGGGCGCGTGCTGCACAACTACCCGTTCGGCTGGCGCACCGGCGACCCGCTCATCTACTACGCGAAGAACGCCTGGTACATCCGCACGACGGCGGTCAAGGACCGGCTCGTCGCGCTGAACAAGACGATCAACTGGGTGCCCGAGACGATCAAGGAGGGACGCTTCGGCAACTGGCTCGAGAACAACGTGGACTGGGCGCTGTCCCGCGAGCGCTTCTGGGGCACGCCGCTGCCGGTGTGGAGCGACGGCGAGTCGTACCACTGCATCGGCTCCCTGGCCGAGCTGGAGGCGCTCACGGGCCGCACGCTCTCGGACTTGGACCTGCACCGGCCCGCGGTGGACGAGATCAGCTGGACCCACCCGCAGACGGGCAAGGTGTGGCGGCGCGTGCCGGAGGTGATCGACTGCTGGTTCGATTCGGGCGCGATGTCGTACGCCCAGTTCCACTGGCCGTTCGAGAACCAGGAGCGGTTCCAGGCGCACTTCCCCGCCGACTACATCTGCGAGGCCATTGACCAGACGCGCGGCTGGTTCTACACGCTGCACGCCATCGCCACGCTGGTGAGCGATTCGGTCGCATACCGCAACGTGATCTGCCTCAGTCACCTGGTGGACAAGGACGGCAAGAAGATGTCCAAGTCGCTGGGCAACGTCGTCGATCCCTACGACGTGTTCGACAAGATCGGCGCGGATCCGCTGCGCTGGTACTTCACCGCGCGCATCGCCCCCGACGCGCAGAAGCGCGTCTCGCTGGACCTGATCGGCGACGTGGCCGGCACGTTCCTCAACACCTACTGGAACACCTATTCCTTCTTCGTCACCTACGCCAAGCTGGACCAGGTGGATCTCGGCCGGCCCGTGCCCGTGGCGGGGCGTCCCGAAACGGATCGCTGGGTGCTGGCCCTGCTGCACGACACCGTCGCCCGCGCCACGGCGGCCCTCGACGCCTACGACGCCCAGGGCGCGGGCGTGGCGATCGAGTCCTTCGTGGACGGGCTCAGCAACTGGTACGTGCGCCGCAATCGGCGCCGTTTCTGGAAGAGCGAGGCGGGCGCGGACAAGCAGGCCGCGTACCTGACGCTCTACGAGTGCCTGGTTACAGTGAACCGGCTGATGGCGCCGTTCATGCCTTTCGTGAGCGAGGAGGTGCACCAGAACCTGGTGCGCGCGGCGCCGAGCGGCGCGCGTCGCGGCGAGGCGCCCCTCAGCGTCCACATGGACACCTGGCCGGAAGCGGACCTGGCCCTCATTGACCGGCCGCTGCTCGCCGATTTGGCGGCGGTGCAGAGGATCGTCGGCCTGGGCCGCTCGGCCCGGGCGCAAGCCAAGATCAGGGTGCGCCAGCCGCTGAGCCGGCTGCTGGTGCGGGTGCCCAACGCTTCAGTGGCCGATGCCGCCGCGGCCCATCGCGAGCAGATCCTGGAGGAGCTCAACGTCAAGGCGCTGGAATTCATCGCGCCCGACGCGGAACTGGTCAGCTACCGCCTCAAGCCCAACCTGCCCCGCATCGGCAAGCGCTACGGCAAGCTCATTCCCGCGATCCGCGCGGCCCTGCAGGAAGCCGACGGACGCCGCATCGCCGCCGCCTGCGCCCGGCACGAGTCCTTCACGCTCCAGGCGGGCGGCGAGACGCTCACCTTCGAGCCGGAGGACGTGCTCATCGAAACGCACTCCGCCGAGGGCTTCACCTCCGCGGAGGAGGCGGGGTTCCTGGCGGCGCTCGACACGCGGCTCACACCCGAGCTGCTGCGCGAGGGCCTTGCCCGCGAGATCACGCGCACCATCCAGGATGCGCGCAAGCAAGCGAACCTGAACATCGCCGACCGCATCGTGCTCAGCGTCAAGGGCGGCGCCGCGATCCAGGCCGCGTTTCACGAGCACCAGGCCGCCATCGCGGAGGAGACGCTGGCGCTGCGGGTGGTGGACGCGCTGCCCCAGCCCCTCTTCACCCACCAGGGCACGCTGGACGGGGAGCCGCTGGAGATCCGCATCGGGCGGGCTTGACCGTTCACCCGCACAGCCGCGCCGCGCGTGCCGACCCTGCGCCGCACGGCACTCGACGGCACCGCCCTTCACTGCGCCGCCCCTCCCAATACCGCACGCCTCAGGACCCGCCCCCATGACCGAGCCGACGCGCAAGCCCAAGCACTTCAATCACCTCATCGGGCTGAAGATCGAATCGGCCCGGGACGGGCGCAGCTCGTGCTGGCTGGAGACGAGCACGCTGCTCTACAATCCCGCCCATGTCCTCCACGGCGGAGTCACCTTCTCCCTGGCCGACGTGGGCATGGGCGCCGCCATCTACAGCACGCTCGCGCCGCACGAGTTCGCCATCACGCTGGAGATGAAGATCAACTACCTGCGCTCCGTCACGGCCGGGCGGCTCACCTGCGAGACGCGCGTGGTGGAGCGGACGGGCGACACCGCCGTGCTGGAGTCCGAAGTGCGCAACGAGGGCGCGCTTGTCGCCAAGGCGCTCGGCACCTACGCCGTGCTCACGCGCAAGCAGACCGCCCCGGAAGTCGCGTCCTGACTGGAAACGGAGATCGCGCCATGGCCGCAACCCGCGCCGCAGCACCCCGCATGGCCGCAACCCGCGCCGCCGCAACCCCGAGCAGCGCATCCCCGGACGCGGAACGCGCAGCGGGCACGCCCGCCCGCTTCGACGTCGTCACCTTCGGCGAAACCATGCTGCGCCTTTCGCCCCCGCCGGGCCTGGCGCTGGAGCAGACCCAGACCCTCGAGCTCAGCGTGGGCGGCACCGAGTCGAACCTGGCGATCGCCCTGGCGCGGCTGGGCCGGCGCACCGGCTGGGTGTCGCGCCTGCCGCAGAGTCCGCTCGGGCGGCGCATCGCCCGCGACATCGCCGCGCACGGCGTGGACACCGCGCGCATCGTCTGGGCGCCGGAGGGTAGGGCCGGGCTGATCTTCATCGAGCCGGGCGCGGCGCCGCGCGCGAACCTCGTGCTCTACGACCGTGCCCACACGGCCATTGCCGCGCTCCGCCCGGAGGAATTGCCGCTGGACTACCTGTGCTCCGCGCGGATGCTGTTCCTCACGGGCGTGACGCCGGCCCTGAGCGAGAGCTGCCGGGAGTGCTGGCTCGCCGCCGCCAAGGCCGCCAAGGCCGCGGGCTGCCTCGTCGCCGTGGACGTCAACTACCGCTCCAAGCTGTGGAGCCCGGACGCCGCACGGACGACGCTGGAAGCGGTGTTTCCCTTGTGCGACCTGGTGATCTCGGCCCTGGGCGACGTGCAGACGATCTTCGGCATGCCCCGTGACGCGGCGCTGGCCGCGGAATCGTTCCGCGCGGCGTACCACCTGCCCCTCGTCGTGCTCACCCTGGGGGCGGAGGGTGCGCTGGCCTGCTCCGCACCGTCTGACGGCGGTCAGGCAGCGGGAGGTCAGGCAACCGGTGGGCAGCCGGCCGGCGGCAAGGCTGCCGGTGCTCAGGCGGCCGGTGCTCAGGTTGCCGGTGCCCAGGCAACAGGTGCCCACATCGAGCGCCATCCCATCTTCCCCACCGAGGTGCAGGACCGGATCGGCGCGGGCGACGCATTCGCCGCGGGCTTCGTGCACGGCTGGTTCGAGCGCGACGTGGCCTGGGGGCTACGCTGCGGCTGCGCCCTGGCGGCGCTGAAGCAGACCTATCGCGGCGATGCCACCTGGAGCGGGCTGGAGGAGCTGACCCGGCTGGTCAACGGGGCCGAGGTGGACCCGCGCCGGGTGCTGCGCTGACGCCCCGCGGCGCTTGGGTACGTATTCGCAAGCTGAAGATATCTGACGGATAATATTAACGTTCAGTCGGCCGGCAGTGCGGCGCGAACGCCTACGACATGGGGGGGGGCGTAGTGGTGCGCGGCGCCGGCCAGGGGAGCCGCGCAATCCGCGCGCGAAGCGCCAACGCTTGGCCGCTCCGCGCGCGGAGGTGAGCACCGGCAAGGATTATCGCCCGAACTTCCCGGTGAAGGTCGCCTTGGCCAGGGTATTGAAGTGCAGGTTGAACCCAACGACCGCGGCCGACGTGTCGGCATTGGCGTCCAGATGGTCCACTTTCACGGCAAACAGCGTGAAGACGTAGCGGTGCGGCTTGTCGCCTTCCGGCGGGCACGGACCGCCCCAGCCCGGCACCCCGAAGTCGGTGCGGCTCTGCACGGCCCCCTGCGGCATCAGGTTGGCCTTGGGATCGCCGGCATTCTTGGGCAGCCCCGTGGCGGAAGCGGGGATGTTGAAGACCACCCAGTGCCAGAATCCGCTGCCGGTCGGCGCGTCGGGATCGTAGACCGTGAGCGCAAAGCTCTTGGTGTCGGCAGGCGCGCCGCTCCAGGCGAGCGCGGGCGAAATGTTCGGGCCGGTGCAGCCGAAGCCGTTGAAGACCTGCTCCATGCTGATCTTGGCGCCCGGCTTGATGTCCGGGCTGCTCAGCTTGAAGCCGGCCGCGCGGGCCGGAGCCGCGGCCAGGGCGCCGATGACCAGCGCCGCCGCCAAAACCATCATCCTCTGGATCATGCAGTCCTCCTCTTTTGCAGTGGAACCGATGTTGCCTGGCTGGAATTCTCGTTGATCTGCGTCCGTCCAGCGCCCCTTCCCTAGCACGAGTCTCGCGAGGCGATCTACCCGGTTCCGCCGGGCGTCGCGCCGTCCGCTGACCGGACAGTTCCAGCACGGGACAGTCCTCGCGCGGGACAATCCCAGTTCGGGACTCAGGGGGGTACTGCGCGGGGCAAACCCGCGGGCGCGCCAGCCTCGGCAAGCGCGGCCCCGGCAAGCGCGGCCCCTGACAGACGTTGCCGCCCTGCTCTCCCCCGCGGCGTTCCCGGCCGCCCAATTGGACGCGGATGCGCGGCAATTGATACCTTCACGCGGGCCCAAGCGCCCGCGGCAGCGCGCGTCCGATCCGGTGCGACTCATGAAGCTCAGGCGCCTCCAACTGTGGACCGAGGTCTCCTTCCGCGAGGCGGTGCGCGCGTTGAACCGCAACAAGGTGCGGAGCGGGCTGACGTCCCTGGGGATCATGGTCGGCGTCGCGGGCGTCGTGCTCGCCGTGGCCGTCGGGCAGGCGGGCAAGGAGCGCGCCGAGGAAGCCCTGCAGCAGCTCGGCGACAACCTGGTCTGGGTCGAGGCCGGCTCGCGCAACGCCTCCGGCGTGCGCACGGGCACGCACGGCATGACGTCGCTCACGATCGAGGACGCCTGGGCGATCCGCGAGGAGGTGCCCCACATCAAGCACATGTCCCCGCAGATCGACGGCACGATCCACGTCGTGCGCGGCAACCGGAACTGGACGACGCGCTTTCGCGGCGAGACGCCCGAATATCTCGAGATCAAGAAGTGGGACGTGGCGCTGGGCTCGTCCTTCACTCAGGAAGACGTGGAGGAGTCGGCCAGCAAGGTGCTCATCGGGCAGACGGTGCGCCAGCGGCTGTTCGGCGCGGAAGACCCGGTCGGACAGACGATCCGGATATCGGTGCTGCTGTTCGAGGTCGTCGGCGTGCTGGCTCCCAAGGGCCAGTCCGGGGAGGGGCGGGACCAGGACGACTGGATCCTGCTGCCCTACACGACCGCGCAGTCGAAGCTGCGGGGCAAGGGGCCCCTCTGGCTCGACGACATCCTGATCTCGGCGACCTCGCCGGCGGCGGTGAATCCGGTCATCGACCGGATCATCCCCCTCGTCCGGCAACGGCATGGCATCCGCACGGGGGACGATGACGACTTCAACATCCGGCGGCCCGACGAGATCCTCAAGGCGAAAGTCGAGGCAAGCAATACGCTGGCGGCGCTGCTGCTCAGCGTGGCGTCCATCTCCCTCGTGGTCGGCGGCATCGGCATCATGAACGTGATGCTGGCCTCGGTCGCGCAGCGGACGAATGAGATCGGCCTGCGCCTGTCGGTCGGCGCGACCGAATTCGCAGTCGAGCTCCAGTTCCTCGGGGAGGCCGTCCTGCTGAGCGTTGTCGGCGGGATTGCCGGAATCGTCACCGTCGGCGCCGGCCAAGCCGGATTTTCGCACATCCTGGGCTGGCCGATCTCCATCTCGCCCCGCGCCGTCCTGCTGGCTGTCGCATCCTCGGTCCTGGTCGGCGTCTGCTCCGGTCTGTACCCGGCGCGACGGGCGGCGCGGCTGAACCCCATCGAGGCGCTGCGCCACGAGTAAGGACCCTGCCGCCTGCGTCCCCGTCCAGTCGGACCCACGGCCGGCGCACCCGCGCTATTTCTTCTTGCCGAATAGCTCCTCCAGCTTGCGCTTCGCCTCGTCGGCGCTGGAGGTCAAGCCGCGCGGGCCCGTGGATGGGCGGGCTCCGCCGCTGGGCTGGACGGCCCCGCCGGTGACACCCGCCCCGCCGGCCGCCCACGCACCGCCGCGGCCGAAGGCCTGGGCGAGCTTGGCGCGCGCCCTCTCCGCCTCGGCATCCCTGGCGCGCTCCAGTCCGTAGCGCGGCTGGAAATAGTCGCAGAAATTGCCGCCTTCCTTGTCCACCACCTCGTCGGCGACCGGCTCGCGGCAGGCCTTGTTCGCCGCCCGGTCGAAGTGGACGCACTGGCGGCAGGCGTGCAGGGACGCCGTGCACTGCGGGCACTGCTCGCGCCGCCCGAGCGGCAGCGGGATGCCGCTCAGGGTGGCGCCACAGGACCAGCACAGCAGATTGCGCTCAGCCATCGCTCTCCTTGCCCGCGCGGCGGGAGCGGGCGCGGCCCGTCGGCTTGCCCTCCCCTCGCCCGCGCTGCCTTGCCTGGTGCTCAGTTGCCTGGTGCTCCGTTGCCTGGTGCTGCGCTGCCTCGCGCACTGTTCTCTCGTCCGCCGGCCGTGCGGGTTCGGTGCGGGTGCCGGGGTCGGCCCGCTCCCAGCGCAGCACCGTCACAGTCGTGTGGCGCTGCACCTTCTGCCCCGCCATGCCCGCCAGCAGGCGCGTGCGGATTTCGGCGGCGGCTTCCCCCAGGTGCCGGGCCAGCCGGGAAGCGGGCTGCGCCGCAGCCTGGATTACAGTCTGGTTCGCGGCCTGGGTCGGGGGCAGAGTCCCAGGGGGCATCCCGGCCAGCTGCGCACCGGGAGCGCCGAGCCAGCGCCCGATCAGCGCGGGCGTGAGCGTGACATCCACGGGACTGGCGAGGCTGCGGCGCTCGCGGATTTCGAGCCCGGCGGCGCGGCCCCAGCCCTCCAGGTCCTGCTGGCTCCATGCGAGCGGCGCCTCCGCGTGCAGGCGCTCCTCCGCGGCCGCGAGCCGTGCGGCCAGCTCCTCCGACAGCGTCCCCCGCGCCACGGCCTGCCGCGCCAGCGCCGCGAAGAAGCGCTCGCTCTCCGCGGGCACCGTCTCGGCCAGCACGAGCCCTCCCCCGGGCGCCAGCAATTCGGCCAGCGCCTTGAGCCGGCGCACGCGCTCCACCGGAGCGCCCAGCGCGGTGCCGCTCAGGGCCGTGCCGCCGTCTGCCGTGCCACTCGGTGCGATGCCACTCAGTGCGATGCCACTCGATGCGGGGCCACTCGGTGCGATGTCACTCGATGCGATGTCACTCGATGCGGTGCCACTCAACGCCGTGCTACCTGGCGCGATGCCGCCCTGCCCCATCCCGCCCAGGATTCCACGCGCCAGGATGCGGTCGAAGCGCACGGCTTCCCCGGCGGCGGCCGCGGCCACGCGCTGCGGCAAGTCCTCCACGCGGCCCCACACGACGACAGGGGCGCCCAGCTCGGATAGACGCCCCGCCTCCTGCTCGAGCGTGCGCGCCTCATCCTCGCGCTCCATGCGCGCCCACACGCCTCCCTGGGGACAGCGGCGCAGGGCCTCCCAGACCAGCAGTCCGCCGCCGGCGTTGGCGTCCAGCACCAGGTGCTGCCGCTCCAGTTTGGCGAGCGCGAACATCGCCTCGCGCAGCCGCTCCAGGTGCCGCGTCAGGGCGCCCTCGCTGCGCAGCGCCCATTCCGCCCGCGCGCCCATCTCCGCCGCCCCACCCTCCACGGCCGCACCGCCCTCCACAGCGGCACCGCCCAGCTCGCTCAGGGAGCGGCCGAGGCGCTCCGCCTCGCGCGACGCCTCCAGCTGGGCCTCGCGCAGCCGCACCACCCGCTCGCGCACGTCCGCTTCGCGGCCCACCGTGGACGGATCGTAGAATATGCGGCCGCGCAGACTGTCGGGCAGGTACTGCTGCGCCACCCAATGGTCGCGGAAGGCATGGGGGTAGAGGTAGCCCTCGCCGTGCCCCAGGCCCTCCTTGTCGCGATTGGCGTCCTTGAGCGGATCGGGCACGTCGCCCGTCCGCTCCTGCTCGACGGCGGCCAGGGCGTCGAAGAACGCGAAGGCGGAATTGCTCTTCGGCGCCGTCGCCAGGTACAGGCACGCCTCGGCAAGGTGGAACCGTCCTTCGGGCATGCCCACGTACTCGAACGCCTGGGCCGCGCTGGTCACGACGCGCAGCGCCTCGGGATCGGCCAGGCCCACGTCCTCCGCGGCGAAGACGATCATGCGCCGGAAGACGAAGCGCGGCTCCTCGCCTCCGTAGATCATGCGCGCCATCCAGTACAGCGCCGCGTCTGGATCCGAGCCGCGCAGGGACTTGATGAACGCCGAGATCGTGTCGAAATGGGCGTCCCCTTCCTTGTCGTAGAGCACGGCCTTGCGCTGGATGGACTCTTCCGCCACCGCCAGCGTGACGGCGATCGTGCCGTCCGGGCCGGGCTCCGTCGTCTCCACGGCCAGCTCGAGGGCGTTGAGCGCCGAGCGGGCGTCCCCGTTGGCGACCCGCGCCAGGTGCGCCAGCGCCTCCGGCTCAAGGCGCGCCTTGAGCGCGCCATAGCCGCGCTCGGCGTCGGCGAGGGCGCGCTCCAGCAGGGCGCGCAGGTCTTCTTCCGCGAGCGGGCGCAGCTCGAAGATGCGCGAGCGGCTGACCAGCGCCTTATTGACCTCGAAGTAGGGATTCTCGGTCGTGGCCCCGATCAGGACGACGGTACCGTTTTCCACGTGGGGCAAAAGGGCGTCCTGCTGCGCCTTGTTGAAGCGGTGCACCTCGTCCACGAACAGGATCGTGCGCTTGCCGTGCTGCCCGAGGCGCTCGGTCGCCTCGGCGATGGCCTGGCGGATGTCCGCGACGCCGGCGAGCACGGCGTTGAGGGCGGTGAAATGCGCGCGGGTGGTGTTGGCGATGATGCGGGCGAGGGTGGTCTTGCCCGTCCCGGGCGGGCCGAAGAAGATCAGGCTGGAGAGCTGGTCCGCCTGGATGGCGCGGCGCAGCAGGCGGCCGGGCCCCAGGATCTGCTGCTGCCCGACGAACTCCTCGAGCGTGCGCGGGCGCATGCGCGCCGCCAGGGGCGCCTTTGCCGAGAGCGTGCGTTCCCGCGCGTGATCGAACAGGTCCATGGGCGACCGGCGGCCAGCAGCCTGAGAAGCGACGGCACCGTTGCGGACGGAGATACCGAAGATTACACGGATGGAGCGGTTTTGGCGCAGCGGGGACGGCGGGAAAGACGGCGGACCCCAACGCGGCGGGAACGCTGTCAAGCCGGACAACGGCGCATCTTGCGACAGAATTATAGATCGCGATCATCCTTGAGATCACAAGGCATGACACGATCCGAAACTTGTGAAGGTTGCCAGACCAAGACTATTGCCTTCAGCAAACCAGGATCCGTCGTTGAGGATTTTGAAATAGGTGGAGCTACCGCTGACGATGTCGGTAAATATGCCGTCGGGCACCGGCCTCATGGCGTAGGACGTGCAACTCCCTGAGCAACGCTGCTTGGTTCCTCGTTCGAAGTCGAGCAGGATTGTGACCGATGGGTGGATTGACTTACACTTCTCCGTACTGCATGCCCACTCGCTTGAAACCGCGCATTCCCAGCGTAGCGCCCGTTCGGCCAATGAGCGGCTAGCCAAATCTACGGACTGGTCGATTGGTGTGTCCAAAGGAGTCGATTGTGTTGCAAGCCCGAGCGATTCCGTCTCGCCTCGCCAATTTGCCATTACTGGCTCGGCATACTGAATGCCCGCACTAGCCAGCAAGAACGCTCCGCCGATGATCATTAGCATCGTCCGCGGCATAGAACCCCCCCGATGGGTAATCCGCGTCACTCAGTTTGGTCCTTAGCCTTTGCCTCCGCCGCCGCGTGCCGTTGGATATTTGATGGATCGTCCGCCCCTCCGCGCTTAAGCGGCTCGATGTAATCTATCACGTAACCGGAACGGGCGCCGGAGCCTTTGCGGGTTGAAGGACACGGTGTTCTTTCTTGAATTGATCGTTCGCCTATGTGCTTCGCGCAAAGCGGCACTTGGAGTCGCGCTTCCAGTCGGCGCACTTTCCGGACTTGCCGGACTTCGCGATTGACCCGGCGTGGGCGCGCAGACGCCTACAGCTTCGGGCGGACGTGCGCCCAGGGCCGCGCCTTCTCGTACGCGGCGGCCGCCTGGAGCACGGTCGTGTCGGCGAAGCGCCGCCCCACGATCTGCAGGCCCACGGGCAGGCCTTCGGCGGAGAATCCCGCCGGCACCGTCGCCGCGGGCAGGTGGGTCAGATTGAAGGGGTAGGTGAACGGGGACCAGTCCATCCAGTCCTTCTCCGGCTTGACGCCCTGGTCGGGATGGTTGACTCCGACGCGGAAGGGCAGCACCGCCATCGTCGGCGTGAGCAGCAGGTCGTAGCGCTCGAAGAAGCGGCGCACCTTGTCCCAGTACTGGTGGCGGAAGGCCGAGGCCTTGACGAAGTCCACGGCGGACAGCTTCATGCCGCGCTTGACCTGATCCACCAGGCCCGGGTCCATCTGGCTCTCCCACTGGGCGAGGTAATCCTGCAGCAGCCCCGCGGCGCCCGACAGCCAGAAGACCGTGAACGGCTCGGACGGATTGCCGAATTCGGGATTGACCTGCTCGACCTTGCAGCCCAGCTTCGAGAACGCGCGCGCCGCCTTCGCCGTCAGGTCGGCCACCTGGGGGTCCACCTTCGCATAGCCCAGGTCCGGGCTCCACGCGACGCGCTTGCCGCGGATGCCCCGGTTGAGCCGGGCCAGGTAGTCGTCCGGCTCGCCTTCCAGGGACAGCCGGTCGCTGTCGTGCGGTCCGGCCATGACGCCGAGCATCAGGGCCGCGTCGGCCACCGTGCGCGTCATCGGGCCGGTGTGGGCGAGGTGGTAGAACGGACTGGGCGGATAAGTCGGCACGCGGCCGAAGGATGGCTTGTGCCCGAAGATGCCGGCAAAGGACGCGGGGATGCGGATCGAGCCTCCGCCGTCGGTGCCGATGGCGAGCGGCGCCAGGCCCGCGGCAACCTCCGCCGCGGCGCCGCCGCTGGAGCCGCCCGGAGTCTTGCCCAGGTCCCACGGGTTGCGCGTGATGCCGGTGACGGGAGAGTCGGTGATGCCCTTCCAG
>JBGOTW010000127.1:0-11395 GCA_041476685.1 bacterium
CGGCTCCCCGGAGGATTGGGCCAACGAGTCGCACCGGCTCGCCCAATCCGTCGCCTACGGGCTGCTGCCCAAGGACAAGCGCATCGTCATTCCGCCCCGCTACGAGATCGAGGCGCGGCGGTCCGTCGAACTGCAGCTCAAACGGGCAGGGCTCAGACTGGCACGGATGCTGGAAGAGGCGGTGGGGGGAGGGTAGTGCAGAAGAAGGTCCTGTCGCAGATCACACACGTTCCACGGATCGTGTTTTGGCAGCGAGGGAACGGGCCGGAGGGTCGGGTGCGCCGCCCTTTGCCTGGGGTCCGCTAAATGAAAACGTGGGCGTAGGGCAACCCGCGCCAAGGTGATGCGGCGGCAAGGTAGGAGCATCCGTTTCGAGTCCCCCCTTGCTCGCCTCTTAACCGTCCGCTCCCCCCTCGCATCACCCCATCGCCATACGCTGACTATTCCATCCCGCCCCCACTCGCCGCCGCTTTCGTCACGAAATCCACGCTCAAATCCGCGCCGCCGGAGCCTAGCCCTAGCCACCGCGCAGCGAACGGTAACCACACTGTAGCGAGAGGGTGCTCCAAAGCGTCGGTCAGACGCCTCGAAATGATACTGAACGCTACTTGACCGACCCCACTTCGCCCAGCCGCCCGAAGCTCATTCCACGACCTTGCGCACTATCACGTTGACACGGACAAACCCGCAGCGCGCCCGTCCGTCCGAAGCTCAGATTACGACCTTCCGCACCATCACGTTGACACGGACAAGACTCGCAGCGAGCCCGTCCGTCCCTCCCTCTCCACAGCGTGGAGAGGGAGCCGGAGGGTGAGGAGGCCGGGAGGTGAGGTCGCCGGGAGGTGAGATCAGTCCCCCGCCTTCTTGCGCTCCAGGCCGAGCAGGGCGTCGAGCTGGGCCTGGCGGCGCAGCGCGCCCTGCTGCTGCACGAAGCGCACGGGCGGGGCGGCGCGCTCGGCGCAGGCCTCGGGCGCCAGGCCGCAGCGCTCGCAGGTCTCGTTGAGCTGGCGGCGGGGAATCGCCGGGTCGTCGGCGAAGCGCACGGTGCGGCGGAAGCGCTCGGTCATGCGGAAGCCGAGCGTGACGGAGGTGTTGGTGCCGGGCGTCAGTGCCAGCGGGCGCGCCAGGGCGATGCAGAAGAACTCGGTGTCCTGATCCATGAACACCGAGCGCTGCACGCCGACCACCGGCGCCGCCGCGTCGCCCCGCGCCTGGCGGGCCTCCAGCAGCTGCAGCGCCTCCACCGACAGCCAGCGCCGGCAGTAGTGCTCGTTCAGCCCGATCCCCGCCGGAATCGGCACCTGGGACATGTTGAAGTGCTTGGTGAGCCGGTACACGCCGCTGCCCGGCAGGTTGCTGAAGCGCAGGAAGTGCAGCTCGGGCATGTGGAAGTGCCGCGGGATGATCTGCGTCAGCCGGTACAGGAACATCTCCGGCGTGACCTCGTAGCCGCGCATCAGCGCCAGGAACGCCTCGCCGTCCCACGTCTCCCGCGCGAAGAAGCGCTGCAGGTCCGCGACAATGCGGGCCCGCGGGATCATCACGGCGCCCGCGAAGTACGACGCCTTGAAGTCGTTGAGCACCTGCTGGAACGAGCCCGCGTCCGGCCGCGAGGACGTGAGCCCCCGCTCCTTCAGCTCCAATTCCCGGTAGCCCAGCTCGCGCACCAGCTGGAACGCCTTCTGCGAAGACGACAGGTGCGGATTGAGCAGCACGCGCGGCGGCGGCCCCTCGACCCAGATGGAGCGGAAGCCGTTCAAGTCCGGGTAGCGCTCCATCTCCTGCTCGTCCATGCCGATCCCGTAGCCCCGCTCGAGCAGCGGACGCAGCAGCTCCATCGTCATGGATTGCTCGGGCGGCCAGTCCTGCTTCGCGCGGAACTTCGTGGCGGCGGCTTCGATGTCCTCGAAGTGGTTCTCGTGCGCCTCCTGGTACGAGCGCAGCATCGCGTACAGGAAGTGCTCCACGTGCACGTCGTAGGTGCGGGCGATCTCCACCAGCGTCCGGATCAGGGCGCCCGCCTCGTGCGGCGCGCGGGTGGCCAGATCAATCACGTCGTGCTTGGAAATGCCGAAGAGCTGCAGGGGCAGGTCCCGGATCATCGGCGAGTCGAGCAGGGGCGCGAGCGGGTTCAGTTCGCGGTCCAGTTTGAGGGATACGAGCGTGTCGTAGGAGACGCCTAGCGCCTCGGCAAGATGGACGATCTTATCGGCCTTGGGATACTTCTTCCCCTTTTCGATCTCGTTCAAGTACGAGGGCGACAGGCCGGCGCGCTCCGCGGCTTCCTTCAGCCCATACTTCCGCGCATCGCGTAACTGCCTGACTTTCAAGCCGAATATGACGGGTATGCTGTCGCCGCGCATGGCGGACCCCGACGAGAGGGCACCCTCTTCTACGCACGGAGGTCAGGAGGGCGCTGATGTCGCAGCCTAGCAAGGTAGGCCGAGCCGGTCAATTCGAATTCGCTCAGAGCGAATCTGGACAAAGGAGCGAAGTTTGCATATTAGCGAAACATGACGTTTAGCGAATTCTACTAATTAGCGAAAATTCGCTTGACTTCACCTGAGCCGTCTCATAAAACTTCCCCAACGCCTTGCAGTACCGGACCGTGCACCCAATCCACCGTCACCTCGCGAGATCAGCCATGGCCCAGACTCAGACGATCCGAAACCTGCACACCCACGCGCTGGCCTCCGGCGTCAGCATTCCGCCGCGGGCCTGGACCCCCGAGGCGCAGCAGGTGCTCCTGCCCGGGGCGGTCCAGTTGCTGGCCGGGCTTCACCGCGCCCTGGAACGAGACCGCCAGTCCCTGCTGGCCGCGCGGCGCGAGTGGCAGGCGCGCATTGACTCCGGCGGCCTGCCCGATTTCCTGGACCGGACCAGCCCGGCGGCGCGCGGTTCCTGGACGGTGGCACCGATCCCGCCCGACCTGCTGACGCGGCGCGTGGAGATCACGGGACCGGCCAACTCGGCCAAGATGGTGATCAACATGCTGAGCCGCAACGCCGACGGCGTGCGCGCGGACACCGCCATGCTCGACCTCGAGGACGCCATGAAGCCCGAATGGGGCAATCTCATGGCCGCCGTGCTGAACGTCCGCGACGCCGCGGCCGGAACGCTCAGCCATGTGGAGCGCGGCCCGGACGGCGAGAAGACGTACCGCCTCAATCCCAAGGACCGCGCGGTCATCATCGTGCGCCCGCGCGGCCTGCACCTGGGCGAGGTCAACCTCTCGGTGGACGGCGCTCCCGTCTCCGGAGCGCTGTTCGATCTTGCGCTCACGGCCTGGCACGGCGCCCCCGCGCTCGTGGCGCAGGGCCTCACGCCCGCCTTCTACATCCCGAAGGTCGAGCACCACGAGGAGGCCCGCTGGTGGAGCCGCGCCCTGGCGCTGCTCGAGGACGCGCTGGGACTCAACACCGGCACGCTCAAGGCGACGTTCCTGATCGAGACGCTTCCTGCCGCCTTCGAGATGGAGGAGATCCTGTTCGCCGCGCGGGAGCACGCGGTCGGCCTGAACGTCGGCCGCTGGGACAAGATCTTCTCCGACATCAAGACGCTCAAGCGCCACAGCGCTCGCATCCTCGCGGACCGGGCCCGCATCGGCATGGACCAGCCGTGGATGGCGAACTACGCCTACCGCTGCGTGCAGATCAGCCACGCCCGCGGCGCATTCGGCATCGGCGGCATGGCGGCCTTCACGCCCGGCAAGTCCGCGGAGCTGCGGGCCCAGCAGACCGCCAAGGTGCTGGAGGACAAGCGCCTGGAAGCCACGCGCGGACACGACGGCTGCTGGGTCTCGCACCCCTACTTCATCGGGCCGGCGCTGTCCGCCTTCACGCAGCCCCACCAGCTCCAGGTGCGGCACGCCGGCCGCGACAAGTTCCCCGACCTGCTGCCCATGGGCGGAACGCCCCGCACGCTGGCCGGGCTGCGCACCAACGTGCGCGTCGGCATCGGCTACCTGAACGGCTGGAGCCGCGGCACCGGCTGCGTCGCCTGGGACAACCTGATGGAGGACCTGGCCACCCTCGAGATCTCCCGGGCGCAGACCTGGCAATGGCTGCACTACGGCATCCGCCTCGACGACGGGGCGCAGGTGACCGAGGCGCTCCTGCGGCAGACCTTCTCGGAAGAGCTGGAGCGCATCCAGGGCGAGGTGCGCGACGGGCTGCACGGCCCGCCCGAACCTAGCCTGGAGGAGAGCTTCCACCAGGCCGCCCAGGAGGCCCAGGCGATCTTCACGCGGCCCGAGCTGAGCGAATTCCTGACGCTCGAGTCCGAGGCGGTATGACCGCGCGCGCCCAGCCATCCCGCGCGCCCGGCCATCCCGCGCACCGCCGCAAGCCCGGCCGCGCCCGCGCGGCGGCGCCGGCGCATCCGCTCGAGCGGCAGATTTCCCCACACCGGGAGGCCCACGGCCTTCCTTTCCGGCAGGACATCCCCATGATCGGAGCACGCCCCATGGTCGAGAACAGCATCACGGAACGGGTTCATCTCAACGAGCTCGCCGAGCGCCGCACCCGCACCTGGCAGAACATCGCCGCCGGCCGCGTCGCGCCGGCCGCGACTCCCGCCGGCCGCTTCCAGGAATTCCGCTTCCCCGCCGAGCATCCCGCCACGCAGCTGCGGCGCATGCTCAAGTCCGAGCCCTATATCTTCGCACCCGGGCTGTACAACGCCGCCGGGATGAAGCTGGCCGCCCATGCGGGCTTCAAGGCCGCCTACCTGAGCGGCTTCTCCTATGCCGTCGAGGAGCATGGCGTCACCGACGTCGGCGCCTTCAGCCGCAACGAGCTGGCCGAGCAGGCGCGGCGCATGGTGCGCGCGGGCGATTTCTGGGTGCGCGAGCAGTACGTGGGCGCGGGCGAAGTGCGCGAGCGCCTGCCGCTCGTCGTGGACCTGGAGGACGGACACGGGGGCTTCGGCCAGGTGCAGATGCTGATGCAGATGATGATCCCCGCGGGCATCGCCGCCGGGCACCTGGAAGACCAGGCGGAGCGCCGCTGCGGCCACCTGCCGGGCAAGGTGCTCGTCACCGTGGAGAAGCAGATCGAGCGCCTGCTCGCCGCCCGCAGCGAGGCGGACCAGATGGGCGTGGACGACTTCGTCCTCATCGCCCGCACTGACGCGGCAGCCGCGAAGTACACGCCCGAGGGCCGGCCCGGCAGCATCGACCTCGCCGTCGAGCGCACGCTCGCCTACGCCCGCGCCGAGATCCACAACCGGCGCGCCATTGACCTCGCCTGGTGCGAGTTCCCCAACCAGGACTGGGAGGCGATCGTGACCTGGGCGCGCGCCGTGCGCAGGGAGCACCCGGACCTCGGGCTGGCGCTCAACCTGTCCTCCTCCTTCAACTGGACCGACCCGCGCTTCCGGCCCTACACGATGGAGCAACTCGCCGAGGAGGGCTTCCAGTACCTGTTCATGACGCTCGCGGACAACCACGCGGGCCGCAACGGAAGCTGGGCGTTCTTCCAGGACATCCGCCGCCGCGGCATCGCGGCCTTCGCCGACTTGCAGCGTCTCGAGGCGGAGAGTGGCACGCCGTCGAAGAGCCACAACGTCCTGGCCGGGACGAACGCGTACTTTGTCGGCGGCACGGTGTTCGGCTCGCGCAGCTTCGCCAGCGGCGACATGCGCGCGACGGACGCGGAACTGTCCCACGTGGGCGCCCTCTAGGCGTGGCGTGTCGGCGCCGGCCCCAGCCTCTCTCCGTGCGGCAGCGGTCGGCCTCGCCACGTTGTCGCAGCGCACGGTTGCCGCAGCGCATGGTTGCCGGGGCACACGGTTGTCGCAGCGCATGGTGGTCGCAGCGCATGGTTGCCGCGGCATGCGGAGGGAGGAATCCGGGCGCCGCATTACGGAATGGGCGCGCGACAGGGTGCGCAGGACATGCCTGCCGCCCGCCTGACGGGTCTCATGCTCGAGTGCCGGGCTCGCCGGTCGGTCTCCGCGCGCGCTGGTGCGTGCGGTGGCCATTTCCCCACTGGAGAGCCTGGCACTCTTCCGCCCTCCCGCCGCTCCCGCCCGTGTCCCTCGAGCGGCGCGCAGAACCGCATCCGGCACCAAGCGCGGCAGGCGGTCCCCGCAAGGACGCCGAGCCCCATTGGCGCATTGGGTTCGTTTTGTCGCTTTCTTATATCAGATTGAAATAATGGGATAATATGTCGAATCGGCCGGATCCGGCGGCTCCGCTTCCCACAGACCGCCAGCCCAGCATCGTCCGTCAGACTGGCATCGTCCGCCAGCCTAGCGCCTTCCGCGCGCCGCTCCGTGCCGAGACGACGGAGCCGGAGTGTGCGCGACGCCAGGTGCGCCCAGGCCCCTGCCTGCCGCTGCGGGGGCGCCGACCACAGGTGCCGCGCCGGGATGCACGGCGGGGGGATGCCGAATGCCCGCGAGTCCGACGAACTCGCGTCCCGTCTGGCTAGAGCGGAGGTCGTGCCTGGGCGTGAGGCTGCTTGCTCCGCCGCTCGGGATGACCCGTCCCCGTGTTCCTTGACCCACGGTTCCCTGGCCGACCGTTCCCTGACCCACTGCCATTTGACCGTCCGCCACTTGACCGACCGTGACCTGACCGGTGTCCGGGTGGCCCCCTTTGTCGCTCGGCGCGCCGGGCCCGCGCCCGCTGCCCGCGGAGCCGGAACCGCCGTTGGCGGTGCCATGCCCGTCGCCAGGCTTGCCGTGATCTTTGCCGGGCTTGCCGGCGCCATGTTCGTCTCCCCCGCCTTCATGCCCTGAGGTCGGCGGCGGCTTGGGTACCGGCGGGGGCGGCACGGGCGGCGGCTTGGGTACCGGCGGGGGCGGCTTGGGTACCGGGGGCGGCACGGGCGGTGGCTTGGGCACCGGCGGCGGCGGCGGGGGCTTGGGCACCGGCGGGGACGGCACCTGCGGCGGTGGCACCGTGGGCGGCGGTGTCGGTGCTGGCGGCGGCGGCGCACTGGGTGGGGGCATCTGCACCGGCGGCGGCGGGTTGGGTGCCGGCGGTGGCGCAGGCGGCGGCGTGGGCTTCGGAGCCGAAGGCGGTGCAGGCGGCGGTGCAGGCGGCGGCGGCGCGCCAACCGGCGGCGGCTGTGGCGATCCGCCGGGAGGCGGTGGCGACCCACCCGGAGGTGGCGGCGCCGGCGGACCTGGAGGCGTGCCTGGCCCGCCGCCCAGGGCGGGCGGTGGCGCGGGAGGAGCCGGCGGTGGCGCCGGTCTCGGGCCGGGCTGAGGGACAGGCGCGACGGCAGGCTCGCCCCTGAGCGGCATGGGCACGTACAAGGGGCGTACCCACGTCCAGCCGGGCCCGGGTTCCGCGCGGACGGGCCGCTGGTCCTGGCTGCACGCCGCTCCCAGCGCGGCCCAGGCCACCAACAAGGCGGCCAGGCACTGGGCGGGAAGCGCCGTCCGCGGCGGAGCGCACAGCCGCCCCCCGGCCCGCTTCCTCACAGCGGGAGCGAAGGCCGGGGCAGCCCGGCGCCGGCTATAGGGTGTCCGCTGATCCATTGTCGGCCACCTGGCCAGTGGATGCTGCAGCGCCCTTGCACTACACCGCGCGTGGCCGGATTGTTCCAGCTCGCCCGGGCGCGGCTCGGCTTGCCCCGGCGCAGCTAGCGCGCCGGGGTGCGCGGTGCGCGCGAAGCCTGGATAAGGTAGCGCTCAGCAGCGTTTCGGCCCTGTCCGGCAGCGCTTTGGACGCCTCTCAGCGCTGGTCTGGAGGCTCCTTCGGTATCAGGTCCTTTTGCCCGGGGTCGGGGCGGGCTGCATCAATCCGCGATCGCCTGCTCCACGAGCGCGTCGATCACCTGCCGGTAATGCACGCGGATCGCCCCGGGTGCATGAGCCATGAACACGACCACCATCTGTTCCTTCGGGTCCACCCAGAAATTGGTCCCGTAGGCGCCGCCCCAGGAGTAGTCCCCCGCCGAGCCGATCAGCGGAGACAAGCCGGCTTCGCGCCGCACCGCCACGCCCAGGCCGAAGCTGTATCCCGCCCGGGTCGCATCCACCGCGGCAATCTGGTTCTTCACGTCCGGGCCGAGGTGGTCGGAAGTCATCTGCTCGACCGTCTTACGGCCCAGGATGCGCACGCCGTCGAGCTGACCCTTGTTCAGCAGCATTTGTGCGAACCGAACGTAGTCCGAGGCCGTGGCGGTCGCGCAGCCGCCACCGCATTCGAACTTGAGGGGCTTGGTCGAGTCGAGCACGGTCTGCGGCTTGCCGGTCTCGGGGTCGGCGGGGAGGGCCCGCGCATAGCGCGCAACCTTCTCCGCGGGGATGAGGAAGCCTGTGTCCACCATGCCCAGGGGCTTGAAGAGGCGCTCGTGGAGATACGCGCCCAGCGTCTGCCCCGACACCTTTTCCACCGTCAGCCCCAGCACGTCCACCGCGAGGCTGTAGTCCCACACGGTGCCCGGCTGGTACATGAGCGGAAGCGAGCCCAGCTTGTCGAGGAATTCGGCGCCCGTGTAGGCCTGGGAGCTGCTCGACGAAGAGGCCGGATAGAGCTTGTGCAGCGCCGAATTGCCGCGCCCGCCGTAGAGCAGGCCGGCGGTGTGCCGCATCAGGTCCTGGATCGTGGGTTGGCGCTGGGCGGCAACGGTTTCGATCGTCGTCTTTCCGGAGGCATCGGTGTGCAAGACGGCGACCTGGCGGTTGGCGAGCTGCGGCAGGTAGATTCCCACCGGATCGTTCAGCAGCAGCCGCCCCTCCTCCACCAGCATCAGGGCGCCGACGGAGGTGAGGGGCTTGGTCATCGAGGCGATGCTGAAGATGGTGTCGGTCGTCATGGGGACGCCGGCCGCCTTGTCGCGGAAGCCGACGGCTTCGAGGTAGGCGAGCTTGCCGTGCCGTGCGATGGCCACGACGGCGCCCGGCAGGCGCCCCTTTGCCACGTCCGCCCTCAGCACCTCCGCGATCCGCTCCAGCCGCGCGGAGGACATCCCGACCGCCTCGGGCTTGGCCCGCGGCAGCGGATCCGCCGCCTGCGCCGGTAGCGCCAGTCCCAGGACAAATGCAGCCGCCAAGGCGGCCCCCCCGATCCAGTTCCGCATCGCTGCTTTTCCCTTCATTGAAGTGAACCATCGCCCGTGCGCCTCGGCTGCCGGCCGATAGCGGAAGAACCCCCACTGGAGCGCGCCTCTCCGGCAAGCGCCCTCCCGCCCCGCTATTTCGCCTCGCCCCACAAGTCCAGGCTGTTCAGCAGGTCGTTCGCCTGCGCGTCGCGCTCGGCCAGGGGCGCAAGGCCGTGGCGCGTCTCGATCATCTTCAGGATCGAGGTCGTGTCGTACACGGTATGGTCCACGAAGCCGCGCCGGGCGAAGGGCGAGATCAGGATGGCCGGCACGCGCGTACCCGGTCCCCAGCGATCCACGATCGGGGGCGGGACGTGATCCCAGTAGCCCCCGTTCTCGTCGTACGTCACCACGATCACCGTGCCCGCCCAGAGCGGGCTGTGCTCGATCTTCGCGATGATTTCCGACACGTGCACGTCGCCGGTCGTGAGGTCCGTGTAGCCGGGATGCTGGTTGTCCGGGCCGCTCGGCTTGAAGAACACCACCGCCGGCAGCGTGTTGCCCTCGATCGCGTGCAGCAGGTCGGCCTCGTCCTTGAGGTGCTCGCGCTTCGCGTCCGTGCCGTCGGCGTAGCGCTGGAAGAAGGCGAAGACCTGATGGTGGTACTGGAAGCGGGGATCGGGCTTGCCGGCCAGGGCGTCGTTCCAGCCGCCCGAGTACCAGGCCCAGCTCACGCCCTTGTCGGTGAGCCGGTCGCCGATGGTCGGCAGGGTCTGGGGCGGGACGAGGGTGGCCGGATCCTTCACCGACGCGGGATGGGGCTGGTAGACGGTGAACGCCGTATTGACCGCAAAGCCGTCGGGCGTGACCGTGCCGTCCTTGACCATGCCGCCGCTCCCGTCCTCGACGGCACGGAGGGAGGCCGGCGCGTTGTCGAAGCGCGGCGAGCAGGCGCAGATCAGCCAGAAGTGGTTCAGGAACGAGCCGCCGAAGGCCGCCTGGAAGAAGTGGTCCGCCAGCGTGAAGCGCTCCGCGTAGCGGTACAGGCCCGTCTTGGAGATGTCGTGGTAGCCCAGCGCCAACCCGGCGGCGTTCGACACGGCGACGAAGCGGTCCATGCGGCCGCCGTGGATCTGCGCCCGCTGCTGGTACCAGCGGTGCACCAGGTCCGGCACCTTCTCGTTGTGGGGCACGTAGGAATCGATCAGGAAGGGGGCGTTGGGCAGATCCGCCGGGAAGCGCTTGTCCGGCGCCGGCTTGCGGTCCACCAGGGTCATCACCGGCGGCAGCGTGCGATAGGGCTTCCCGTCCGCGTCCGTCTGGAGCGCGGTCTTGCCGGCGTCGGCGAGTCCGTCGGCCCCCGGAAAGTGGCCGAACAGGTTGTCGAAGCCGTGGTTCTCCATGTAGATGACGACGATGTGGTCAATCCGCTCCGGACCCCGCGCCTGGGGCGGCGCGGCCCAGCCCTGGCCCGGCACGAGGCCCAGCGCCAGCAGCGCGGCCGCGCAGGCTGCGCGCATCCAGTTCCGGCCGTGCGTGCCAGCTCCGCCTGCGGCTGCTGCGCGAAGAATCCCGCTCATCGTCGCTCTCCATCAAGGTGAAGTTGGAAGTCCCGAACCCATGCGGGGCGCGCGCCCCGTCGCGGGAGCGAGCGCCTGCCGCCCCGCCCGAATCGGGCTCTTTTTTGGCAGACGGTGGCGCGCGGGACTTTCCGGCGTGTGGCGTGCGGGGCTTCCCGCGCTGCGGTCCGCGGAAAATCCCAGCCTGCGGCCCGCGGAAATCTCCCGCCTGCGGCCGGGCAAGCCCGCACCCAATTCAGGCGCACTTCCGTCTCCCGTTGCAACACTTCACCAGGCCCCGCGCGCACGAACGGCTGCCCCGGCCTAGCCCACGGTTGACGGGCTGTCAACGCGCCCACTGCCGACGCGGCCGCCTGGGGTGCCGAGGCAGCGCCATGCCAAAGGCGGCGATTCGGCGCCGGATGGGCGCCGGGCCAATCCTGGCACGCCCGCGCATGCCATTCGGCCATGAACGCGGGCGTCCAGCCAACACGGGTTGGGGGGCACCCCTGCGCTGAGCAGCCTTACCCCATTGCAAGCGCATGGATAAGAATGCAGCGATATGTGTTAAAGAACATAACCCTTGCTGCCATTCTCCTTCGGACAGCCACTTGAGCTTGTATGAAGAATATGCTATTTATGACAGTCGCTGTTTCGACCCAGAGCGGGGTCACGCGATTGAGTCAGGAGGCGGCTGGCTGACGCAGCGAAGCACGCCGGCCTTTCCATTCCACGAGGAGGAGCAATGAAGAGAACGGCAATGCTGGTCGCGCTCATGCTTTCCGCGCTGATCGGTTGGAAGAGCGCCTGGGCCGCCAGCAGCGAAGAGAACCGGGA
>JBGOTW010000128.1:0-11376 GCA_041476685.1 bacterium
CTGGGCGCTTGGGTGGCCCTCGCCGCGGTCTGCCTGGCCGGCTTTCTCGTGCAGGAGCGGCGCGCGGCCGAGCCGATGATGCCGCTGGGGCTATGGAAGCGCCGCATCATCGCGACGGGCAACGCGGGCTCGCTCGTGACGGGCGCCGTGATGATCGGCGTCACCTCGTTCCTGCCCGCCTACGTGCAGGGTGTGATGGGCCGCACGCCCGCTATCGCCGGGTTCGTGCTGGCGTCCATGTCCGTCGGCTGGGCCACGGCGAGCACGCTGGGGGGCCGGCTGATGGTGCGCACGTCCTACCGCTTCGTTGCGCTGCTGGGCGGCGCGTGCCTGATCGCCGGCAGCGCGCTGCTGGTCCTGCTGCGCCCGGAGGCGGGACCGCTCTGGGCGGCGGCGGGGTCGTGTCTGGTGGGCGCGGGGATGGGCTTCACCTCCACCACCTACCTCGTCTCCATCCAGACCAGCGTGAGCTGGAACGAGCGCGGCGTCGCCACGTCCTCGACGCTGTTCATGCGGATGGTGGGGGCGGCGCTCGGGGCGGCGCTGCTGGGCGCCGTGCTCAATTTCGGCCTGGCGCACACGGTCGGCGGCATGGCCGCGGTCAACCAGATGATGCAGCCGGCCACCCGCAGCCGGCTCGATCCCGCGCTGCTCGCGGACCTCATGCAAGCGATGGCGCGGGCGCTGCGCAACGTGTACGGAATCGCAGGGGTGCTGTCGCTGGTCACGTTCGGGTTGGCCCTGGGCATTCCCCGCGGCCTGAAGCCCGGGCGATAGCAGAAAGAAACCAAACCGCGCGGGATTGTGTGGGGGCTTTGCCCCCACGCCCCCAGCAGGGAGCTATGCTCCCTGCACCCTGGCGGCGTTTTACCAACCCGGCGTCGCGGGCACATGCGCCCTGGAAGCGGCTTTGCGCGCTCCGATCCCCATCCTTCCAATGCGAGCCGGTCCGGTGCCGAAGCTGACCAACCGCTGGAGCGTGCTGGCGCTGGTGTGTGCGGCGCGCTTCGGCATGGCCGTACAGTTCCAGTCGGTCCCGCCGCTCGCCCCGTTGCTGGCGCAGGACCTCGCCCTCAGCTACAGCCAGATCGGCACCTTGATCGGCTTGTTCATGTTTCCCGGCGTCTTCATCGCGCTGCCCGGCGGGCTGTTGGGGCAGCGCTACGGGGACAAGCGGGTGACCCTGGCGGGGCTGGCCCTGCTCACCCTGGGGGCGCTGCTGTTCGCCGGCGCGCCCTCGTTCGCCGCGGCGCTCGGCGCGCGCCTCGTGGGCGGAGTCGGGCTCGTGCTGCTCAACATCGTGACCACGAAGATCACCACCGACTGGTTCACCGGCAAGGAAACCTCGACGGCGCTGGGCATCATGCTCACCGCCTGGCCGCTGGGGATTGCGTTCTCCCTGTCCACCCTGGGCACGCTGGCGGCGGCATCGTCCTGGCGCGCAGCCCTGTACGCCACAGCCGCATGCACGGCCATTGCACTGGTGCTGATGGCGCTGCTGTACGCCGATCCGCCCGCGGCTGCTGCCGGGCAATCTGCGGCCGGGAAGGCGGCGACTGGGACGGCCGCGGGTCAGGCGCCGGAGCCGCGCCGCTTATGGCGCATCACGCGGCGGGAACTGGCCCTGGTCGGCGTCATCGGCACGCTCTGGGCGCTCATCAACGCCGGATACATCGTGTTTCTCTCGTTCGCCCCGGCGATGCTGACCGCCGCGGGTCACAGCCTCGCCGCCGCGGGTGGGCTGGTCGGGCTGGCGTCCTGGACCTCCATGGCATCCGTGCCGCTGGGCGGATGGATCATGGACCGGGTGCGGCGCACGGACGCGCTGATCGTGGGCGGCATCCTGGTCGGCGCGGCGGCGATGGTTCTGGCCACCACCGGGGTTGCGGTCGCGGCGTGGATGCTGCTGTTCGGGATTTCTTCGTTCTGGGTGCCCGCAATCGTCACGCTGGCTGGAAATGCCCTCTCCCCGGCGGCGCGGCACACCGGCTTCGGCGTGTTCTACACCCTGTTCTATGCCGGGATGGCTCTCCTGCCTCCCATCGCGGGCTGGCTGCAGGACCGGACGGGCGCTGCGACCGTGGCCCTGCTCTTCGCGGCGGGCATCATGGTGCTGGCGATTCCGGTGCTATTCGTCTTTCGCGGGCTGGAGCGGCACCTGCCCGCGCCGGCGCGGCCGGCGGCGAGTAGTGGGTCAGTTTGAAGTGCGTGGACGCCTTGGGCGCACCTCACCTCCGCCCGGTGTTGCTTGCGCCTCGCGCAAGCGTTCGGCACTGGCGCCACCGCCTCTCCCTGATGGAGAGGCGGAACAGCCAGCCATTCACAAAGTTTCAGGCGCGCACCTTGATGGAGAAGAGGAACTACACAAATCTTACGCGGTGAGGAGCCCTCTCCATCACGGAGAGGGCGGCGGCGCGCAGCGACGCCGGTGAGGTGCTTTTGGCGCACGGCGCGGTGAATCTTTCAAACTGGCCCACTGCCCGGCGGCGGCTTGAGGGGCCGGGGACGTCCTGGGTGTGGTACACGTCGCCAGGGCCATGTCGCTTACTACATCCGCACGGCGCATCCGCACAGTAGAGCGCCGGCGTCCGCTACGGCGTCCGCTACGGCCTCGAACCCATTCGCATGGGGAGGACTCGGTCATGCTGGACATGCCCTTTCGCTCGGCCAAGCAGCTCGCCGCGGCGATTCGCGGCCGCAAGATCGGCTGCGTGGAGCTGCTCGACCTGTACTGGCAGCGCGTGCAGCGGCTCAATCCGCGCATCAACGCCATCATCTGCACCGACTACCCGGCGGCGAAGAAGCGGGCGCGGGCGGCCGACGCCGCCCTGAGGAAGGGCCGGCGGGGCAGCAAGCCCGGCCCGCTGCACGGCGTGCCGATGACCGTGAAGGAATCCTACGACGTCGTCGGCATGCCGACGACCTGGGGCCTGCCCAGCCTCAAGGACAACTTTCCCAAGCGCAACGCCATCGCCGTGGACCGGCTGCTCGCTGCGGGCGCGGTGATCTTCGGTAAGACCAATGTGCCGCTCATGCTGGCCGACTGGCAGAGCTTCAACGACATCTACGGCACGACCAACAACCCCTGGGATGTGACGCGCGTGCCGGGCGGCTCCTCCGGCGGCGCGGCGGCGGCGCTCGCCGCGGGCCTGACGGGGCTCGAGGCCGGCAGCGATATCGGCGCCTCGATCCGCAATCCGGCGCACTACTGCGGGGTGTACGGGCACAAGCCCACCTGGCGCATCGTCACGCCGCGCGGGCAGGCCCTGCCGGGGCGGGTCGCGGAAACCGACATCGCGGTGATCGGGCCGCTCGCCCGCAGCGCGGACGACCTTGCGCTCGCGCTGGACGTGATGGCCGGCCCGGAGCCGATCGAGGCGGCCGGCTGGCGGCTCAGGCTCCCCGCGCCGAAGCGGAAGGCGCTGCGGCAGTTCAAGGTCGCCCTGATGCTCGACGACCGCAACGCGGAGGTGGACCGCGCGGTGCAGGACCAGCTCCAGCGGCTGGCGGACTTCCTCGGCCGCTGCAAGGCCAAGGTGGACGACAAGGCGCGCCCCGCCGTCAATACCGACGAGGCGGCGCGCCTGTATATCAAGCTGCTGCGGGCGGCCACGTCCGGGCGGCAGACCGACGAGGACTTTCGCCGCAACGTCGAGCAGGCGCGAACCCTCGCTCCCGACGACGAGAGCTATCCGGCGCGCATGGCGCGCGCCAATGTGCTGTCCCACCGCGACTGGCTCGCGGCCGACGAGGCGCGGCACCAGATGCGGCTGAAGTGGGCCGAGTTCTTCGAGGAGTTCGACCTGCTGCTCTGCCCGGCGGCTTCTGGCCCCGCGTTCCCCCACAATCACGAGGGCGAGCGCTGGGAGCGCATGCTCGACATCAACGGCAAGCGCCAGCCCTCCACGGACCAGATGTTCTGGGCGGGCTTTTCGTGCCTGGTGTACCTGCCCTCCACCGTGGCGCCGCTCGGGCTGACCCCCGCGGGCCTGCCGGTGGGCGTGCAGATCGTCGGGCCCCAGTTCGGCGACCGTACCTGCATCGAGTTTGCCCGGCTGCTGGAGCGTGAGTACTATTCGTTCGTGCCGCCGCCGGACTACGCGTGAGACGCGGCAGGCGGCGCTGGCTGTGAGCAACGTCCGCCGCAAGCGACGTCCGCCCCGCGCAACGCCCGCTTGTTCCTGGCAGGAGCCCAGTCCATGGCCGAACCGCCCGTCGCCCGGCACTACGCCCGCGCCGACCTGTTCGAAGCCATCCTCGCGGCGCTGGAAAGATCCGGAAAGGATATCCACGCGCTGACGCCCGCCGACCTGGCGCCCGTGGACGAATTCCACGTGCGCGGCCGCGAGGCCAGCGAGGAACTGGCTCGGCTATGCGGGGTGCGGCGCGGCAAGACTGTCCTGGACGTGGGCTGCGGCCTGGGCGGATCGGCGCGCTACCTCGCGGCCGAATTCGGCTGCCAGGTCACCGGGATTGACCTGACGGGGGACTACTGCCGGGTCGGGACCCTGCTGAACGAGCGGCTGGGGCTGGACGGGCTGGTGACATTGCGGCAGGGCAGCGCGCTGGACATGCCGTTTCCCGACGCGAGCTTCGACGTGGCGTGGACGGAGCACGCGCAGATGAACATCGCCGACAAGGCGCGCCTGTACGGCGAGATCGCGCGCGTGCTCAAGCCCGGCGGGCGCCTCGCGTTCCACGATATCCTTGCGGGCACGTCCGGGCCGCCGCACTTTCCCGTTCCCTGGGCGGAGGACCCCTCGATCAGCCACTTGATCGCGCCGGCGGCCCTGCGCCGGCTGCTGGACGCGCAGGGACTGGCGATCGTGCACTGGGACGAGGTAAGCGAGCGTGCCCGCGCCTGGTACCAGCGCGCGCTGGAGCGCATCCAGAAGCATGGCCAGCCGCCCCTGGGATTCCACCTCCTGATGGGCCAGACCGCCCGTGCCAAGCTCGAGAACGCCCTGCGCAATACCGCGGAGGGGCGGATCGCATTCGTGCAGGCGGTGCTGGAGAAGCCGCTCGATAAGCCAAGCTAGGCTGGGCGCGCCCGCCACGCGCCCGCCGGCATGGCGCCACAGGGGTGGGTCAGTTTGATGAAAGGTCCGCGCACTGCAACCACAGACTCCTCGCATTCGCTTGGAGCGACAGGAATGGTCATGTCGAGCGCAGCGAGAAATCTGCTGGTGTCTCCAGGCTGGCCCGCTCCCGGCGCAACGGGGCGCTTCCGATGGACGCCGGCATCCGGTACGATGGTCATTCAGCATTGACCAATCGCGCGTGATCCCGTATCCGAATACGCGGTGGGTCCGTGGGTGGCCACGCAACGCCCCCGTAATCCGGCGGGAATTCCCACCGGGGCAAGGACATGCCGGGTCACCCCCTTGTTGCGGTCGTGCCACCCCTGCCGGCGCGGACGCGTCACTCCTCATCCGATCGAGCCTCTTCCCCGCCATGAACAATCACGTCACTCCTTGTACACGCCCGCCCCGCGCCCTGGTCCTGCTGATCGTGTGGACGCTCGGTGCTGTTCTGCTCGCCGGCTGCGCGTCAAGCGGATCCTCCGGCGACAGTCCGAGAAATCGCCGGCTGGACTGCGTATCCGCGGGCAACTCCCCGCAAACCTGCAAGCAGTGGATTCCCAACTAGGCTGGGTTCAAGAAGAGCGCCCGAGGGGTTTGCCCCATGCGTGTTGACCCAGGACTTGGGCGGAGGGCACGGACGCACGCGGGAACGGTCGCGCCGGATCAGGCCAGGCCGAGCCGCTCGAGCTGCGCCCTGGGAATGAGGCTGCCGCGCCCGATGGCCTGGGAGCGCTTGTCCTCGCTCGCCAGCAGCACCGTGCGCAGGGCGACGATGGCGCGTCCGGCGACCGTGTCCCAGAACCACTCCTGCATCTGGCCGCTCGAGGGGGAACCCGTGCCGGCCGAAAGCGCCTCCAGGTAGCACGCCTTCAAGTCATCCACGGCGAAGCGCAGCACCTGCACCGCCGGCAGCGCCGGATCGGGGCTGGCGGGCGGAGCGCCGCAGACGAATGCCGCCAGCAGCTCCAGGCACTCGGAAATGGGCAGCCCGCTCGCTCCCGCCGTCGTGCGTCCGGTCTGTTCGATGTGGCGCAGGTACCAGGGCGCCATGGCCTGCCATTCCGCCTGCAGCCGGGCCGACAGGCGCGCGGGTGCCGTGGGATCGGAGGCCGTCGCGGGCAGGACCATCGCAGGACGCCAGGAGGAGTCCCGCTCCGCGCCGGGCGCGTTGTCGGGAAAGTCCTCCAGCAGCGCCGGGCCCGGGCCCGCTTCGAGCAGGCGCAAGGCTCCCGCCAGCACGCGCGTCTGGAAAGCCGGCTCGTGCGGCGCGCCCAGCGGACGGCCCAGCTCGAAGGGCACCCACTGCGTGCGCGGATTGCGGATCTTCTCGCTGTGCAGGCGGATCAGGCTGATCGAGACGGTCGGCATCCCCTCGTCTTCCAGGTAGTGGCCCAGCGCGCTCACGGCGCGCGTGCAGAACGGTCAGACCGGCACCAGCACCACGCCATCCACCTTGTCCCCCAGCAGCAGGCGCGCCAGCGCCCGCGCATTCACCTCCATCGCCTTGGGCTCCGCGGCGCCCATGAAGGCGTAGTGCCGGGCGGCCACCGATCCGATCGCGCCCCGCTCGGCCAGCTCGTTGAGCCGGTCCACGGGCAGCACCGTGTTGAGATCGCGCTGGAAGCCCGTGCGGTCGAAGTTGACCGAGACGTGGGTCATCAGCAGGTCGCGCGCGGGCGTGTCCGCCGGGATGCAGCGGAAGTCGCCCTCTCCCGCCAAGAACGGCTTTTCGCCCCGCCGCACCAGTCCCGCGGTCGAGACCAGCGCAATGCGGCGCCGCTTGACCGGCGGACCGCCCACGAAGGGCTGCCGCTCGAAGCGCGGGCATTCGAGCTCCTGCAACACCTTCTGCGTGGCGCTGGACAGGTCGGCCAGGCGGGCCATCGGCGCTCTCGGGGCGTGCGGATCACGGAATTGGGGAAACCTATCGTCACCATATCCGTGGCGCACGCCTCAGGGCAAGGCGCTTGACCGTCATGCGGCCGAGGCGCCCAGCTGCTGCCGTCCGGGTGGCACAGTCCGCGGTGGCGGACCCGTAGCGGCGCGGGTACGACTCACGAGCCTCCCGGCGCGGGCCGGATCGTGCGGAGACGGGGGACGCGAAGACGGGTCGCGGGCCGCTCAGCGCGGCGCGCCCTGCCCATCCAGGAGGCGGCTTCCCGCCGGGGAAGCCCACCACCGGCCGACGATGGCCGGGCGCCCATCGCGCAGCGGGATCAGGGCGAAAACGCTGCCCTCCGCCTCAGCAGCGGCGCGCAACTCCACCTCCGCGCCATAGAAGACCGGGACCTTGAGCCAGACATCGAGCCGGTGCGGGTACGGCGCGGCCGGCGGGGTGAGCCGGGCGAGGGACTGGCCCAGCGCGGACTGGGGATGGTGAAACGGACTGGGAAATCCGAACAACCGCGCGTATGGGTAGGACCAGTGGATGCCGTTGTAGTCGCCGGTCAAGCGCGCGAACTCCCAGCCGCCGCGCACGGGCGTGGTCCAGGTGGCGACCGTCCGCTCGCCCGCAGTCTGTTGGCCCACCGTCCGCTCGCCCGCCGACGCTTCGCCTGCCGTCCCTTCGCCTACCGTCTGCTCGGCGGCCGTGCGCGCGTCCAGCTGGGGCGACGCCGCCAGAGGCGACGCCGGACCGGGCGCGCCATAGCGTCCGCGGTAGTAGAAGGTCGTGACGCCCTCCCAGACGAGATCGGTTCCGGACGTGACGGCGGTGGTCACGTCCACCTCCGCGCCTTTCTCCTGCACGCGGGTGCCGGACACGCGCGTGTCCAGGTCCACGGTCGCCCCCAGAGGCAAGGGCCGGTGCAGCAGCAGGTGGTTGCGAAAGGCGAGCGCGCGAAAGATCGGCAGAGGAAAGGCGGGATGCGTGACGACCACCATTTGCAGGCGGAAGCCGAAGACCTGCGGATAGAGCAGCCACCCGCCCCGCTCCATGTCGAGTCCGGTGACGCGGGTCAGGCGCTCGCAGGCGCCCCGCTCCACGCGATGCTGCCGCCACGTGGCGCGGATCGGCGCCAGCACGCCCGACTCGGGCAGGCCCGGCGATGGGTATAGCGCCCGCAACATGAATGCGGGGACCCAGGGTGCTTTTCCGTAGTCGAGGTGCAGCTTCACGGGACTCTCTCGCTTCGGCGGCCCAGCTTAGTGGGGAGACCAGGCTCTGTTTGGAAATGCAATCCGAGAGGCAAAGCCTCTCGCAATCACACCCGAAGTTGCTATTACATTCTACTAGAGGCTTGCCCGCCCTTCCTGGGGGCTGCCCATCCTGGAGGACTGTATCCTACCATTGTCAGAAGCTCCCGCCCTCCTCTGTACGTTGCCAGCGGCGCGGGTCGCGCTTGGCACGCCCGTCGCGGTACGCTGGAGCCATGAACGCACAGGCGGACGCGGACGTCGCGATCGTGGGAGCGGGTTTTGCCGGCAGCGAAGCGGCCTGGCAGCTTGCCCGGCGCGGCCTGACCGTCGCGCTTTACGAGATGCGGCCGCTGCGCTCCACGGAGGCGCACCGCACCGACCGCTGCGCCGAGCTGGTGTGCTCGAACTCGTTCAAGAGCCTGAGCCTGGAAAACGCCCACGGCCTGCTTAAGGCGGAGCTGGGGGTGCAGGGTAGCCTGATCCTGGAGGGTGCGCGGCTCCATGCCGTGCCCGCCGGGCAGGCCCTCGCCGTGGACCGCGACGCGTTCGCCGCCTGGATCACCGGGCGGCTCGCGACGCATCCGCGCATCCGGCTCGTGCGCGCGGAGGTGACGGCGCTCGCGCCGCTGCTCGAGGCGCACCGCCACGTGATCGTGGCAAGCGGGCCGCTCACGGCATCCGCGCTGGCCGAGGACCTGCGCCGGCGCCTCGGCACGGGCTATTTGTACTTCCACGACGCCATTGCGCCGGTCATCCACGCCGACTCCCTCGATACGTCGGTCGCCTTCAGGGCGAGCCGCTATGGCCGGTCCGCAGGCGGCTCGCGGACGGCGCGCGACAATACCAGTGGCGCCTCGGGTCAAGCGCGCGACGGTGCCGCTGGCGTCGCGCCGCAAGCTCGCGACGGTACCGCCGGCGTCTCGCGGACTACGCTCGATGGTGCCGCTGGCGTCTCGGGTCAAACTCTCGGCGCCGCCGCTGGCGTCTCGGGTCAAACTCTCGACGCGGACGAGGGGGACTACTGGAACTGTCCGCTCTCGCGCGAGCAGTACCTGGCCTTTGTGGAGGCGGTGCGCACGGCGGACAAGGTGCCGTTCCGCGACTTCGAGACGGTGCCGGTGGGCGACCTGCGCCCCTTCGAGGGCTGCATCCCGATCGAGGCGATGGCGGAGCGCGGGCCGCTGACGCTGGCGTTCGGGCCGCTCAAGCCGGTCGGCCTGCAGGACCCGCGCGGCGGGCGGCCCTTTGCCGTCGTGCAGCTGCGCCAGGAGAACCGCTCCGGGACGCTGCTGGGCCTGGTCGGCTGCCAGACCAAGATGACCTGGCCGGAGCAGCGGCGCGTGTTCCGCATGATCCCGGGCCTGGAGCACGCCGAGTTCGAGCGGCTGGGCTCGCTGCACCGCAACACGTTCCTCAACGCGCCCATGCTGCTCGACGCGGATCTGGCGCTCAAGGGCGAGCCGCGCCTCAGCTTCGCGGGCCAGCTCACCGGCGTCGAGGGCTACATGGAAAGCACGGCCATCGGCCTGTACGTGGCGAAGCGCGTGGCCGCACGGCTGGCTGGGCAGCCGGCGGGGCACACCGGGGAGGGCGCGGGGGAAAGCTCAGCGGAGCGCCCCTCGCCCCATACCATGACCGGCGCGCTCGTGCGCTACCTGCTGGAGACTCCGCCCGCGACGTTTGCGCCGATGAACTCCGCCTTCGGCCTGCTCGATCCGCCGCCGGAGGGGCTGGCGCTGGGCAAGAAGGAGCGCAAGGCGTGGCTGGCGCGGCGGGCGCTGGCGGAGATGGAGCGGCTGGAGGGGGAACCTTAGAACGGCGGCCTCACTTCCGCCCTGCGGGCACCTCTTCGCCTGGGAAGTGGAGAAAGGGCGTGGGGCTGCAATTTCCCCCTGTCCACGTTACAACCCGAAGCAAGGAATCCCGCTCCGCGTCGCTCCCACAGCGCCAGATGACCCGCGACCTCACCTTCGGCGACAACCTGGACGTGCTGCGCGACCGCCCAACGACCGTGGAGGCGAGCCTATGATTTCCATGGACACGATCCGGGCCATGGCCGACTTCATCGTCAGCCGGTTCGATCCCGAGCGCGTGGTGCTGTTCGGCAGCTACGCCAGGGGTCAGGCCACCGAAGACAGCGACGTGGACCTGTTGGTGGAGGTAAGCGCCGACCCGCGCCCCGACGGACGGGGCAATCCCATCCATCGCGCACTGGCGGAACGCTTCGGAGTTCCCACGGATGTGGTCATCCGCACCCGCGCGGCCGTGGAGAAGTACCGCGGCAATCCCTACACGGTGATCCACCAGGCGTTCACGGAAGGCACGGTTCTTTATGACAAGCACGCTGGATGATCCGGACGCCTGGCTGGACTATGGCAGGGAGGACCTGGAGATGGCCAGGCGCGCGCTGGCTCCGCCGCAACCGATATCCCGGAGTGCCTGTCACCACGCCCACTAAGCCGCCGAAAAGCACCTTGAGGGATTTCTGGTCGCGCGGCGGGTACGCTTTCCCCGCGTGCACGACCTGGAATTCCTGCTGCGCCTATGCGTCGCGGAGGACACGGACTTCGCAGGCCTGTCGGGCCCGTGCGAAGTGTTGAACGAGTACGGCGTCCCGGTCCGCTATCCCCAGGAGGATGCGCCCGTGCCCGATGAGCGGCAGGCTCGCGAGGCGCTGGCGTTGGCCGAGGCCATTGCAGGATTCGTTCAGACCCGCCTGTAGTCACGCTAACTCGCATCGGAATTATGCACTTGACAAAATGATCGGCCTTTGGCACCATGGATCAACCTGATGAAAGGAACCCCCATGAAAGCCATTGCCGAAATGACCCTGGCCGATATTGGCCGACTGACCGAAGAACAAGCCCGCGAATTCTTTGAAGGCTTGCGCTGGCCGAACGGCCCATACTGCCCTTCCTGCCGCTCCAAGAATGTGGCGCGGATTCCGGTCAATCGTGACGCTGGTGTGCGCCCCGGGCTGATCTACTGCCGTGAATGTAAGGCCCAATTCACGGTGACGGTCGGGACAATCTTTCAGGATTCCCATATCCCGCTGGACAAATGGTTCCTGGGATTCGCGCTGATGTGCTCTAGCAAGAAGGGAATCAGTGCCCTTCAACTGCAACGGAACCTTGGCCTTGGCTCCTACCGTTCC
>JBGOTW010000129.1:0-11359 GCA_041476685.1 bacterium
CAGACCGTGCTGGTGGTCGGGGCCGGCGAGATGGCCGAGCTGGCTGTGGAGCAGCTCATGCGCACGGGCATCCGGCGCCTGGTGATCGCCAATCGCTCGTACTCCACCGCCGTCGGTCTCGCCGAGCGCTTCCAGGGCACCGCGCAGCCCTTCGAGCGGCTGCCCGAGCTGTTGGCCGAGGCCGACATCGTCATCAGCTCCACCGGCGCGCGCGGGTTCATCCTCACGCGCGACATGGTGCGGCAGGCGATGCGGGCGCGGCGCGGGAAGTCCATGTTCTTCATCGACATCGCGGTCCCCCGCGACGTGGATCCGGCCGTCAACGAGCTGTCGAACGTCTATCGCTACGACGTGGACGACCTGCAGTCGGTGGCCGAGGCGAACCTGAAGGAGCGGGAGCGGGAAGCCCAGGCGGCCCAGGCCGTCGTCGAGCAGGAAATCGAGCGCTACCTGCGCTGGGTCGAGGCCCTGGGCGCCGTGCCCATCGTGCGGGCGCTGCGCGAGCACTTCAGCGGCGTCAGCGAGCAGGAGCTGGAAAAGGCCCTGGCGCAGCTGCGGCACCTGGCGCCCCAGGACCAGGCGCGCGTGCAGCGTCTGGTGCGCACGCTGGTGAACAAGCTGCTGCACACGCCGTCCATGCGGCTCAAGCAGATCACGAGCGCGGACGACGGCCGCATCCATGCCGAGGCGTTGACCCGGCTGTTCGACCTGCGGCCCGCCGCTCCCGCCGCGGACGAGGGGGAGTC
This sequence comes from bacterium, assembly GCA_041476685.1. Lineage (GTDB taxonomy): Bacteria > SAR324 > SAR324 > SAR324 > JACQKK01 > JBGPEV01. Next base: position 747 of record JBGOTW010000129.1, read on the forward strand.
CGCGGAAAACGAGGGCGGTGGGGACGGGCAGGTGCTGCACCTGCCCCTCGGCGGAACGAAGTCCTGAGCCCCTTGTCCAGAGCACCCTGTCCAGAGCACCCTGTCATGGCCGCCGCACGGCCCGCGTTGCGGGCGCCTAAGCCGGCCTCCGCCCCGCTTCGCCGCGCCAGGAAGCGCCGCACAGTATCCGGGTTCCCAGTGTCCCGGTTCCTAGCGTCCCGGTTCCCAGTGTCTCCTTCCCCAGTGTCCCGGTCCTCCCCGTCCACCCGGCCCCTCGCGGGCCTGACCGTGCTCAATCTGCGCGCGGCGGAGGACGCCCCGGCCCTGACCGCTGCGCTGCACGGTCAGGGCGCGACCGTCGTCGAGCGGCCGGTCATCGCGTTCGCTCCCCCGCAAAGCTGGGAGCCCTTCGACGCGCGCCTGGCCCGCCTCGCGCCTGGGGACTGGATCGCGTTCACGAGCGCGAACGCGCTGCGCTGGACGCTGCGGCGGCTGGCGGAGCGGACGCGGCGGGCAGGGCCGGAAGGGGCGCCGCAGGGGACAGCCGGCGCGCTGAAGCAGGCGCGCATCGCCGCCATCGGTCAGGGGACCGCGCGGGCGCTGGCGGACGCGGGGCTGACGGTGCACTTGACGCCGCCGGAGCAATTCCAGGCCGAGGGCCTGCGCGATGCGCTGCTGCAGGCCTTGCGGCCCGGCGAGGCCGTCTGGCTGCCCCGCGCCGAGCAGGGGCGCGAAACGCTGGTGGAGGGCCTCGAGCGGGCGGGCCATCCGGTCTGCGTCACGCCGGTGTACCGCACCGTCGCGGCGCCGGACGGACTGGGGCCGGTGGCGGACCTGCTCATGCGGGGCGGCGTCGACTGGATCGTCTTCACCTCCTCGTCCACGGTGACCCACTTCCTGGCCATGCTGCCGCGGGAGGGCCGGGCGTGGCTGGAGCGGTGCCGCGTCGCCTGCCTGGGCCGCGTCACGGCCCGCACGGCGGAGGAGCAGGGGCTGACGGTCGCGCTTGTGCCCGAGCGCCAGGACCTGGCCGGGCTGGTCGAGGCGCTGGTCGCCGCGCACAGGCTCACTCTGGCGGCGCGGGAGGCCGGACAGCGATGAGCCGCGCGGACGCAAACCTGGCGTTGCTGAAGCGGCGGGCGCTGCAGTTCCTCGTGCACTCGTTCCTGTACTACCGGCTGGACGAGCCGGTCCTCTCCGACGAGGCGTTCGACCGCATCACGCGGGAGCTGCGCCGGCTGCGCAAGGCCCATCCGCAGGCCGAGTTTCCCCACGCCAAGCTGGTGGACGAGGCGCTCGGCCCGGAGGACACCGCCTACCAGATCCGCAACTATCCCCCGGACGTCATCACCTCCGCGTTCAAGCTGCTCTACGGCCAGCTCCAGCCCGAAGAGGGCTTCGTGGAGTTCGTCGAGCGGCGCGGCTATCGGGCGCACCTGGCGCACGAGGCCGAAGCGGAGCGACGGGGGTGACGGACGCGGCCCTGCGCGTGCCCTGCACGGCAGGCGCGGTGGGTTCGTTTTCGATATTTTCGTAAGCTATTGATATAAAAAAGATAAGACAGTCAATTTCTGTTTCCACGGATTTGGTGGATGGGTTCACCCGGGATGGACTGCGGCGTCACTTTTGGCTGATGACCCGAAACGTGAGTCGAACCTGCTCTTCCGGCCCCGCTCGGCCTTCGAAGCTGCCATCGGCGAGCCGATAGAAGCGGTAGCACCATTCTCCCAAGAATGGATCCTTCACGCGGAGCGCGTCGCTATCCAGACGCCACGTCCGCTGCGCATATCCGCCAGCGCCATGATCGGTTGCATAAATGGCATAAGCGATCCCACCGCGCAGGAAAACTTGGCTGAGCCATTCACCCGCCTGGACCGCTCTCCCGCTGATCAAGGGCGGGGGCACGACCATGTTCTTCAGCTCATCCGCCGTCACCAGGATGCCACTGGACTTCTCCTGCGCCTGTACCGGAAACGCCATCCCCAATGCCGTCGCCACAAGCACGGCCATTCCGATGCGCTTGAGCATGCTCTTGCCCTCCGAGATGTCCGAGAGCGAGTGCCGCGGTGCGCCCCAATTCACAAGCGCCGGCCTCCCGGTCATTGTATCCGGAAGCCCGGCGCTGCGGAATCTTGGCCCTACCGTCCGTCGCTCTCGCTTTCGGCGCGGAACAGCGTGAAGAGCAGGTCGGACTTGGTGACGATGGACAGCGAGCCGTCGCCGCGGCGCACGAGCACGGCCGAGCAACCCTCCAGCATGCGCGTCAGCTCGTCCAGCGGCGAAGTCTCCGGCACTTCCGGGAGCGGCTCCTCCATGAACTCGAGCACGTTGTGATGCCACGCGGCCGCATTCTGCAGCAGCAGCTCCAGCAGGTGCGTCTCGTCGAGGCTGCCGAGCACCGCATCGTCCGCCTGACCCGGGCTGTCCGAGGCGAGCACGGGCACCTGGGAGATGCCATGGGCGCGCATCAGTTCGATCGCCGAGCCGATCGTGGCGCCGGAGCGCACCGCGATCAGGCCCAGGCCGCGCGGCTTGTGCGCGACGACCTGGGCGAGGCTCAGCCGCACGGGCGCATCCAGGTACTGGTTCTCCCGCATCCACGCGTCGTTATAGATCTTGCTCAGGTAGCGCGACCCGGAGTCGGGCAGGATCACCACCATCACGTCGCTCTCCGCGCAGGCGCGCGCCGCCTGCAGCGCCCCGTGCAGGGCCATGCCGGAGGAGCCGCCGGCAAACAGGCCCTCCTGCCGCGCCAGGGCGCGCGCCGCCTGGAACGACTCCCGGTCGCTCACGGCGATGATGTCGTCGATCACGGAGAAGTCCATGTTGCCGGGCAGGTCGTCCTGGCCGACGCCCTCGACCTTGTAGGGGTTGGTCGGCGGCTTGGTGCCGCTCTTGAAGTACTCGTAGAAGATGCTGCCCACGGGGTCCACGCCGATCATGCGGATTGCGCGGTTGCGCTCCTTCAGGAAGCGGCCGACGCCCGTGATGGTGCCGCCCGTGCCGACGCCGATGACGACGTGCGTCACCTTGCCCTCCGTCTGCTCCCAGATTTCCGGTCCGGTGGTGCGGTAGTGGGCGAGGGGATTGTTCGGATTGTCGTACTGGTTGGGAAAGAAGGAATTGGGGATCTCCTGGCTGAGCCGGTGCGCCACCGAGTGGTAGCTGCGCGGGTCCGCGTGGGGCACGGCCGTCGGCGTCACGACGACCTCGGCCCCCAGCGCCCGCAGCGCGTCGATCTTTTCCCGGCTCATCTTGTCGGGCATGGTGAAGATGGCGCTGTAGCCCTTCACCGCCGCGACCATCGCCAGGCCCATGCCGGTATTGCCCGAGGTGCCCTCGATCAGCGTGCCGCCCGGCTTGAGCTGGCCGCTGCGCTCGGCCTCCTCGACCATCGCCAGGGCGATGCGGTCCTTGACCGAGCCGCCGGGATTGGTGAATTCGAGCTTGGCGGCCAGGAGCGGCTTGAGTCCGCGGTTGATGCGATTGAGCCGCACGAGCGGGGTGTGGCCGACCGCTTCGAGCACGTTTTGGCAGAGCATGGCGGACCTGCAAGAGGCGCAAAGGGCGAAGCGCAGCGGCGGGCGCCGCGCGTCGGAGAGAGCCGCAACCTCCGGCCCGGGACCCGTCACGCTAGCGCGACGGCGCGCGCGGGGCCAGCGTGGAGGCGGGTTGCCGGCCCAGCCTCACAAGCCGGTGGGACGGCTGGCGGGAGGCAGTAGCGTTTCAATTTGATGATGTGGTCGTGAACTGCCACACCAGACTCCTCGCATTCGCTCGGAGTGACAACGGGCTGTCAATTCGAGCGTAGCGAGAAATCTGCTGTTGTCTCCAAATCGGCCCGCCCGGCGACGGCGCGCTCCCCGTGACGGCGCCCGAGGAATGTGCTGGAGTCCGGACAGGATAGGCCGCAGCCGGACTTCACCCCATGCCACGCCTCTTCAGGGAGGGCCAGGCCATGCGCAAGGCGGTTGCAAGAGCGGGTAAGCGTTCCTCATCGGCCCCGGAAGCGCTGGGCCTGTCTTCCGAGCGCCTCGAGCGCATCGGGCGGGCGCTTGAGCCGGATATCGCCCAGGGCCGGATCGCCGGCGCGGTCGTGCTGGTCGCACGGCATGGCAAGGTCGCGTTCTGGGAGGCGTTCGGCAAGCGGGCTCCGGACGGCCCGGAGCCCCTGAAGCGGGACGACATCTTCCGCATCTACTCGATGACCAAGCCGATCTGCTCGGTGGCCGTGATGATGCTGGTGGAGGAAGGCCGGCTGCTGCTCACCGATCCGATCGGCCAGTTCGCGCCCGCCCTGGCCAAGCTGCAGGTGGCCGTGCCGCAAGGTCCGCTCGACTCCGGGACGGGCGCCGGCGGCCCGCCGCGGCTCGCCCTGGAGCCGGCCCGCGCGGACATCACGATCCAGGATCTGCTCCGCCACACCGCGGGCTTCACCTACGGCTTCCGCGGCACGCACGTGAAAGCCCTCTACGAGGAAGCGGAGAAGGGGATGGACGACAAGTCCAACGGGGAAGTGATGGAGGTGCTGGGCCGGCTGCCCCTGGCCTTCCAGCCCGGCACCACCTGGGAGTACAGCCGCGCCACGGACGTGCTGGGCTACGTCGTGGAAGCGATCGCGGGCCAGCCCCTGGGCGACTTCCTGCGCGAGCGCATCCTCGGCCCGCTCGGCATGAGTGGGACTGGCTTCTCCGTGCCGGAGAAGCACTGGAGCCGGATCGCCCAGCCGGCGCCCGATCCCGCCACGGGCAAGCCCCAGGCGGTGCTGGACGTCAAGCGTCCCCGCAGGTTCGAGAGCGGCGGCGGCGGGCTGGTCTCGACGGCCGGGGATTACCTGCGCTTCGCGCAGATGCTGCTCAACGGGGGCGAGCTGGACGGCGTGCGCCTGCTGAGCCCCCGGACCGTGGCGTGGATGACGGCCGACCATCTCGGCCCGGGCGTCGCGCGGGGCGTGGACTACCTGCCGGGCCCGGGGTACGGGTTCGGACTGGGCTTCGGCGTGCGCGAGGCCGCGGGCCTCTCGCCGCTGCATGGCTCGGCGGGCGACTACTTCTGGGGCGGAGCGGCCGGGACCTACTTCTGGATCGATCCGCGCGAGCAGCTGATCGGGATCCTGATGGTGCAGGCGCCGTCGCTGCGCCTGCACTACCGCCGCCTCGTCAAGAACCTCGTGCTTGGGGCGGTGGTGGAGTAGGGGAGAGCCGCGGGCGGTGCGCCTGCGCGGCTAGTGGACAGCAATAGCAACTTCGGCGGTGATTGCGAGAGGCTTTGCCTCTCGCGCTCTCTAGCAGGGAGCGGTTGCTCCCTGCACCCGGATTCGGCGCGAAAGCCGCACTGTTGCCTGGGCCACTGTGCGCGGCCTTCGCGACCCAATGCCCAGGCAACCGGGGGGTCTGGGGCCTTCGGCCCCAGCGGGGTGCGGGGCGGAGCCCCGCTTCACTTTACGCGCAGTTCAAAACGCAGGTACTACTTCCCGCCCGCAAGATAGTCCAGGGCGATCCGCGCCAGCGTGGCGACGCCCAGGGGCAGGGCATCCTCGTCCAGGTCGAACTGGGGCGAGTGGATCGGGTGAACGATGCCCTTGGCGTCGTTGCGCATGCCGAGGCGGAACATGGTGGCGGGCACCCGGCGCGAGAAGTAGGCGAAGTCCTCGCCGCCCATCTCGGCGCGGGCGATGAGGTTCACGCTGTCCTCGCCGAGCAGGCGGCGGGCGCTGCGCACGCACTGCTCGGTGAACGCCGGGTCGTTGAACAGGGCCGGATAGCCGCGCAGGAAGGTGAAGTCCACCTGCGCCCGCGTGGCCGCGCACACCCCCTTCACCACCCGCTCCATCTTCTCCGGCAGCAGCGCGGCGGCCTGGTCGTCCAGGCAGCGCGTCGTCCCCAGCATCGTGACCGTGTCCGTGATGACGTTGGCGGCGAGTCCCCCGTGGATGCTGCCGATGGTGATGACGAATGGGTGGAGCGGGTCGTTCTCCCGGCTCACCAGGTACTGCAACGCCTGGTACACCTGCACGGCCACCGCGATCGCGTCCACGGTCAGGTGCGGGCGCGCCGCGTGCCCCCCCACGCCCTTGATGACGATGTCGAAGCGGTCCGAGTGCGCCAGCATCTGCCCGGCGCGAAAGCCCACCTGACCCACCGGGATGCTGGAGTGCACGTGCAGCGCCAGCGCGGCGTCCACGCCCTCGAGGATGCCGCCCTGCTCGATCAGCACCTTCGCCCCGCCGGGCGGCGCTTCCTCGGCGGGCTGCAGGACGAACTGCACCTTGCCGCGCAGCTGCTCCTTGTGCTCGCTGAGCAGCTTCGCCGCGCCCAGGGCGCACGCGACGTGGGCGTCGTGGCCGCAGGCGTGCATCACGCCCGGGTTGCGCGACGCGTAGTCCGCGCCGGAGCCTTCCGGGATCGGCAGCGCGTCCATGTCGGCCCGGATCATCAGCGTCGGCCCGGGCCGGCCCGAGTCGAGCGTGGCGACGAGGCCGTGGGTGCCTGCGATGCGCGCCTTCACGCTCAGGCCCAGGGCGCTCAGGTAGCTGCGCCCCTTTTCCGCCGTGCGCTCCTCCTTGAACGCCAGCTCCGGATGGCGGTGGATGTCCCGCCGCAGCTCGACAAGCTCCTCCTTCAGGGCGCGGGCCCGGCTCAACAGCGGATCGGTGGTCATGCCTGCCTCTCTCTCGTGAAGGGCGGCGCGCAGGGATGGGGCGGCGCGCAGGGATGGGCCGGCGCGGAGCCGGCCGCCCGGCGCATCAGGTCTGCTCGGCCGCGGGCATCGGCCGGGCCGCATCCGGCGGCAACTCGCGCGGCGCGGCGCCCGGGGCCGGGGCGTCGGGGCGGGCCAGCACGCTGCGCCGCAGGATCAGCAGTGCCCCGCCCATCGTGGCCGCCTCGAGCACCATCGCCGCCAGGCCGACCCAGAACACGCCCGCGGCGGTCAGTCCGAAGCCGTACACCAGCGCCTGCATCCCGCCCACAATGACGACGAGCCGCACCGCCGATCCCGCCAGGGGCGCTATCGTCCGGCCGAGGCCCTGGAAGGAGAAGGTGGCGATGAAATAGATGCCGTAGATCGGCATGGCGAGGCCCATGATGACCAGGTATTGGGCGCCGACGGCGACGACGCCTGGGTCTTGCGCGAACAGCGAGACCCAGAAGGCGGGTTGCGCGAGGATCAGTCCGTATTCCAGGCAGAACACGATGGCCGTGTACAGAATGCCCCAGAGCATGGCGGAGCGGACGCGCGAGAACAGGCCCGCGCCGTAGTTCTGCCCGACCAGGCTGGAGACCGCCGCGCCAATGGCCACGCCCGGCAGGAGGGCCGACTGGAAGATGCGGAAGCCCACGCTGGCCGCGGCCGTGGCGTCTCCGCCGAGCGGGCGCAGATAGCGGAACGAGATCAGCAGCGACACCGTGAACAGGACGAACTGCAGGGCCGCGGGCAGGCCGATGCGCAGGATGTTGCCCGCGATCCTCCAGTCCCAGAAGAACGGCCGGCGGATCACAAGCAGCGTGCTCCGTCTTGTGCCGATCACCAGCCACAGGTAGCAGGCCAGGCCGACGCTCTGGGCCAGCAGCGTCGCCAGGGCCGCGCCGGCCACGCCCATTCCCGGGATCGGTCCCAGGCCGAAGATTAGCAGCGGATCGAGAGCCACGTTCAGCAGCACGCTCACCGCCATCATCAGCGTCGGAACGATGAAGTCCCCCACCGCCCGGAACGCGAAGGAGAGGGAAATGAGCAGCACCTGCACGAAGAATGTGCCGGAATAGACGCGAAAGAACGCGACGCCCTCCCGGTACACTTCCGGGTCCTGCGTAAAGGCCCGGATGAACGTTTCGGTGGCCAGGAATCCCCCCACCGCGAACGCCAGTCCGACCATCGCGCTGAGCCAGAACATGACCTGGAACGTGCCCGGCACGCGGGCGTGCTCGCCGCGCCCGTACGCCTGGGCCATCAGGGCCAGGCCGCCGGTGCCGATCGATTGGCCGACCGCGAGGATCAGGTAGAACGTGTTGAGCGAGATGCCCAGCCCCGCCAGCGCCGCGGCTCCGAGCCGGCCCACGAAGTACAGGTCCGCCAGGGCGTAGAGCGATTGCAGGACGAAGGTGCCCAGCACCGGCAGGGCGAGCGTCGCGACGAGCTTGGGCACGGGGCCCACGGACAGGTTTCGAGCGGCCATGGTGCGAGCAGAACCGGAAAGGGGACGACCGGCGCGCGCACTCCCGCGCACGGGCGCTGCGGGTGACGCGGCGAACGCATGGAACTGTGCATGGAAAAGCGCCCGCCCGCCTCAACCCGGCGGGGCGGGCGCGCGGAGGCCCGTCAGCGCGTGCGCTCGAAGACGGTGGCGATGCCCTGCCCCATGCCGATGCACATGGTGGCCAGGCCCACGCTCGCGTGCTTCTCCGCCATCAGGTGCACCAGGGAGGTGGTGATGCGCGCGCCGGAGCAGCCCAGCGGATGGCCCAGGGCGATCGCGCCGCCGTTGAGGTTGACCTTGTCCTCCAGGTGATCCAGCAGGCCCAGCTCCTTCAGCACCGGAATGGATTGCGCGGAGAACGCCTCGTTGAGCTCGGCCAGCTCCACGTCCGCGACCTTCATCCCCGCGCGCTCCAGCGCCTTGCGCGTCGCGGGCACGGGCCCGATCCCCATGATCGAGGGGTCCACGCCGGCGACGGCCATGGCGCGGATGCGGGCCATCGGCTCCAGCCCCAGGTCCTTCGCCTTCTGCTCCGACATCACCAGCACGCAGGCCGCGCCGTCGGAAATCGCCGAGGAGTTGCCGGCGGTGACGGTGCCGCCGCGGGGATTGAAGGCCGGGGGCAGCTTGCCCAGCGACTCCAGGCTGGCGTCCGCGCGCACCACCTCGTCGCGGTCCAGCAGGATGGGAAAGCCATCGGCGTCATGCCCCTCGATCGGGATCATCTGCCGCTTGAAGCGGCCGTCGGCCTGGGCCGAGGCGGCGCGCTTGTGCGAGCGCAGGGCGAAGCGGTCCTGGTCCTCGCGGGAGACGCGGTGCATGACCGCCAGGAACTCCGCCGTCATGCCCATGGACAGGCCGGCCTTCGCGTTGTGGCGGCTGTACTCGGCCGGGATGTCCACGCCGTGATCCATGGCCACGTGGCCCATGTGCTCCACGCCGCCGCAGAGGAACACCTCGCCGTTGCCCGTCATGATGGACTGGGCGGCCGTGTTGATCGCCTGCAGGGACGACCCGCAGAGCCGGTTGACCGTCTGCGCCGTGACCTCGTGGGGCAGATCGGACATCAGGACGATGGCCCGGGCCACGTTGAAGCCCTGCTCCAGCGTCTGGTTCGCGCAGCCCCAGATGACCTCGTCAATCATCTTGGGCTCGAGCGCCGGATTGCGCTCCAGCAGGGCCCGCACCAGCGCCACGCTCAGGTCCTCGGCCCGCACGTTCCGGAACGCGCCGCCCCGCGAGCGGCCCATGGGCGTGCGCACGGCGTCCACCACCACGGCTTGTTGCATGACGGGCTCCTTTCGGTTCGGGTCCCTGCAGCCTCGATCTCGTACGCGCGTACCGCTTGCGGCGGCGCCCTGGCGAATTTCGCCGGCACTCGGGGCCGGCTCCAAGTCCGGGCTCCGTCCGCTGCTTGCCTGCTACAGCCCGATCCCCCGCGCCATCAGCACCGCCGTGAGCGGGATCAGCAGCAGGAGGATCCACTCCGCCCACAGGTGCGCGCGGATGTGCCGGCACTGCTTGTCGGATATCTCCGGGCGATGGCCCTGCTTCAGCCGCGGCGACCAGCGCAGGAAGTGGATCGTCGGCACGACCGACGCCAGCGCCACGGCGAGGAACAGTCCCATCTTGACCCAAAACACGGGATTGTCCAGGTAGGCGGACGGCTCCTTCGCGTACCACAGCAGCCGCGCCAGGCCCGAGCCCAGCACCAGCAGCGCGGCAAACAGGTAGACCAGGTCGAGTCGCAGCAGCAGCCGCGCCTGCGCGGCCGTGAGGTCCTGCCGGTAGAGCGCCAGCTCCGCCGTCAGGATGCCCGCGAGGAGCAGGATGCCCGCGAAGTGCGCGTACGCCGCCAGGGCTTGTGCCAGCACGCTTCCCCCTGCTGCCGAATCCGCGGCGCGTCTAGGCCGAGTAGAAGCCCTTGCCCTGCTTCGCCAGGTCCTGCACCTGCTGGGTCGCCCGGTACAGCGGCCCCAGCTTCCCATAGCGCTCGGAGATCTTCGCCAGGTCCGCCGCCCCGATCCGGTCCGCATAGCGCAGCAGGCCGCCGCGGAAGGGCGGAAAGCCCAGCCCCATGATGAGCGCCATGTCCAGCTCGGTGGGCGTCCCGACGATCCCGTCGCTCAGGCAGCGCGACGCCTCGATCACCATCGGCAGCATCATCCGCTCGACGATCTCCTCCCCGGACATCTTCTCGCTCCCGCCTACGATCGCCGGCTTGAGTACCGCCAGCACGGCGGAATCGAAGGTCTTCTGCGGCCGGCCCTTCGCGTCGGGCTTGTAGCTGTAGAAGCCCTTGCCGTTCTTCTGGCCCATGTACCCGGCCTTGAAGAGCGCTTCGCCCGGCGACAGGCCCTGGCCCGCGCTCATGCGGTCATTGAAGCCCTGGGCCATGACCTCCGCCGCATGATGGGCC
>JBGOTW010000130.1:0-11209 GCA_041476685.1 bacterium
CGCGCGTCGGGCTGGTAGATGCCGACGCGGTTGATCCAGCCGCCCAGGTTGGTCGAGATGGCCACGTCGGGCGCGGTGGTGACGAGGCGTGGGCTGAGGGCCTTGACGCGCGAGAGCTCCATCATGATCTGCCCCAGCGCGCCCTGGGTGGAGACGGCTTCCTTGATGGGCGTGTTGAGCTGGGTGGGAATGGCGATGCGCGCCGGCCGGGGCGCGGGAGCGGGCGCGTTGCGGACGTGCAGCGGCGCCAGCTCCAGGTACTCGCGCACGGGCGCCGGCAGCCCGTCGAGCGGCTCGAATTCCCGGCCGGCCCGGATGCCCAGCTCCCCGCGCAGCCGCTCGATCTCGTCCGGGTTGAGCAGGCCGGAGTGGTTGTCCTTGTGCCCGGCCAGGGGCAGGCCGTAGCCCTTGATCGTGTAGGCCAAAATCGCGACCGGACGGTCGGTGACGCGGGCCGCGCGGTCGAACGCCTCGCAGATCATGTGCTGGTCGTGCCCGCCCAGGTGCATGATCGCCTGGCGCAGCTCCGCCCCGTCCTGGGCGGCGATCAGGCGGCGGGCGTCGGGATGCGCGCGCCCGACCTGCTCGAGCAGCTGGGTCTTGTAGTCCTCCGGCGGCAGCCTGAGCAGCGTCTGGTACTCGGCGTTGGAGACGTCGTCGAACCACCGCTTCAGGTGATGGCCGCCCGGCTGCTCGAACAAGCGCAGCAGCGCCCGGCTGTACTTCAGCACGATCACCTCCCAGCCCATCGAGGTGAAGATGTCGTGCAGCTGGCGCACGCGATTGAGCGAGAGCAGCTTGTCCAGGCTCTGCCGGTTCAGATCCACCACCCACCAGCAGTTGCGCAGGTGGTAGTTCTGGCCCTCGACGAGCGCCTCGTAGAGCGTCCCCTCCTCCATCTCGGCGTCGCCCATCACGGAGATGAAGCGCCCGGGCGGCTCGGCCGTGGGGAAGTGCCGCCCCACGTAGTCCTGCACGACGGCGCCGAACATGGCGTTGACGCCGCCCAGGCCCACCGAGCCGGTGTTGAAGTCCACCGGGTCCGGGTCGCTGCGGCGGCTGGGGTAGCTCTGGATGCCGCCGAACTGGCGGAAGCGGGCCAGCATCCCGGCGGGCAGGTTGCCCAGCAGGGCGTGCAGGGCGTGGTAGGCGGGCGAGGAGTGGGGCTTGAGCGCGAGCCGGTCGTTGCGCCCCATCACGCGCAGCAGGAGCGGGGTCAGCAGCGAGACCACCGAGGCGGTGCTGGCCTGGTGGCCGCCGACCTTGATCTGGTCCGGGTTGGGACGGAGCTTGTTGGCGTGGTGGATCATGTAGGTGGACAGCCACAGCACGCGCCGCTCCACCTGCTCCAGGATATCCAGCTCGCCGGGCGTGATCGGGTGCATAGCGGGATTCTCCGTCCCTCACATCAGCAGCCGTTCCGGCGCCTCCACGACCGCGCGGAACGCCTGCAGGAACTTCGCCACCGTGACGCCGTCGAGGGCGCGGTGATCGGCGGAGACCGTGACGTTCAGGGCGGCGCGCACGATCACGCGCCCGTTGACCGCGACGGGCCGCTCCTGGGGCCGCGCCACGGCCAGGATCGCCACCTGGGGCGGATTGATGATGGCGGAGAACTCCAGCACGTCGTACATGCCCAGGTTGCTCACCGTGAACGTGCCGCCCCGCAGGTCCTCCGCGGCCAGGCTGCGCGCCTTCGCCTTGGCGACGAGCGCCTGGGTGTCGCGGGCGATCGCGCCCACGCTCTTGAGGTGGCAGTCCCGCACGACGGGCGTGTACAGCCCCGCGTCGGTGGCCACCGCGAAGGCCAGGTGCACCGCCTCGTGGCGGCGCAGCGCCTGCTCGCCGTATTCCGCGTTCAGCGCCGGTTCCTCCCGCAGCGCCAGGGCGGTGGCCTTGAGCAGCAGGTCGTTCAGCGACAGGGGGGCCGCGGGCAGGGCGCTGTTCAGGCGCGCCCGCAGGGCCAGCAGCTCCGTCGCGTCCACCGCCGCCGTCATGTAGAAGTGCGGGATCGTGGCCTTGCTCTCGGCCATGCGCCGCGCGACGGCTTTGCGCAACGGGCTGTGGGGCACTTCGACCACGCCGGAAAATTCCGGCGGAGCACCCGCGTCACGCTGGGCCGCCTCACCCTGGGACGTGTCGCGCTGGGCCGCCTCACCCTGGGCCGCGTCCGCTGGCGCCGCTCCGGCCAGCGCCGGAATGGCCGTGGGCGGCGCGCCGCGGGCGGACCCGGAGCGGCCCGCCGCCGGCTGTTGCGCGGCCAGGTATGGGTCGAGGTCCGACACGACGATCTTGCCGCCGATGCCCGTGCCCCGCACCTGCGTCAGGTCCACGCCCAGCTCCGCGGCCACGCGCCGCGCCAGGGGCGACATCGGCGTACCCTGGGCCCGTGCGCCGGCTCGGTGGCCGGTGACCGCCGGGCCAGCGACGGCCCTGGCGGCTGCATCGGCCTCGGCGGCGAGCGCCGGCCGGGCCGCGCTGGCGGACGCGGCATCCTCCCGCGCCGGGCGGCTGGACAGCGTCACCACGTTGGATGCGGGCGCTCCGGGGCGGCCGGTCTCGGCGCGAGCTGGCTCGGCGCGGGCTGGCTCGGCGCGAGCTGGCTCGGCGCGGGCTGGCTCGGCGCGGGACGCCGCGGCAGGAGGCGCTGCGGCAGGAGGCGCTGCGGCAAGGGGCGCTGCGGCAAGGGGCGCACCGGCAGGTCGCGCCGGGGCGGACCGCGCGGGCGGACTCGCGACGGCGTGCGCGGACAGCTCGCCCGGCTCGCCGATGCGGCACAGCACGCCATCCACCGCCACGACGGTCTGCTCGGCAGCCCGGATTTCCAGCAGCACCCCCGCCCGGGGCGCCTCCACTTCCACGATCACCTTTTCGGTCTCCACCTCGGCGATGGGCTCCCCCGCGGCGACCGGATCGCCGACCGCCTTCAGCCAGCGCGTCACGGTGCCTTCCTTCATCTCCTCGCTGAAGCGAGGCAGGCGAACCTCGAGTGCCATGACGCCCGGCGGAGCAGGGGGAAACGGGGTGGGATCTGAGCCGCGAGCGTAACACCGATGCGGGCCGTGAGCCAATTGGAGAGCCCACGGGTAGTGGGCCAGGTTGGAGACGCGCAGAATTTTCGCTGCGCTCGACATGACACTGCATGTCATACCGTGCGAATGCGCGGAGTCTGTTGTTGCTTTTCACGGCACCTTCATCAAACTGGCCCACTGCCCGTCCACGCTCCCGGTGGACGTACCCGCGCCGCGCACTCCGGCGGATGGCGCGGCGGAAACTCATGGCCTGTGGAGGCGTCGCCACAGGTGTGGCCCTTGCACGGCGCTGAGGAGGCCCTCGGCGGCGCAGCGCTGGTCCCAGCCTGATAGAGGAGGACTGATAGAACAGGGAAATTTACTGGACTGGTATTTGCAGCCTTCAATATGTCATAAAAGCGGCCCCATCCTTTTGGCGTCTGGCGACCCCAGCGGCCACGGCAGGGGGCCGAGGATGATGGCAGCGCGAGAATAGCACCATGATAGCAGACATTTATCGCATCACAGGCCTGCCTTGGGCACGCTGCGGCGCGGGTCTGGCGCGGCTGGCCCTGGGGCTGTTGGTGGCCGCGACAGCGGGGCTAGGCCTGCCCGCGCACGGTGCGACCCAGCCCCAGATGCGCATCGTGGACCTGAACACGTACCAGCAGCAGGACCTGCGCGCCTTGGCGATGGGCAACGCCTTCTCCGCGGTGGCCAGGGGCGAGGCGGCGCTGCAATACAATCCCGCCGGGCTTGCGCAGCCTGACCTGGACTTCAAGGTGGACGCCAGCCTCACGCTGATGGAGGAGAAGGGGAATTTCATCAACGACACGCTCGCCGTCTCGTCCGGGTCTCCCACGTCCCAGGACGTGCTGAACTATCTGAAGAAGTACGACGGGACGACGCAGACCTACGTGCTGCAGACCTTCCCCAGCGCCGTCGTCGATTTGGGCTCGTTGTACGTCGGCTTCGGCGCGGGCAACCTGGACGTCCAGCGCTACAAGCTGCAGTTCATCTCCACGGGCGTGCTGACCAACGACTCGCTGGTGGTGAGCGCCGACCGGGCGCAGATCGCGCTGGCCAGCGTCGGATTCAAGCTGTTCTCCGGCAAGGCCTTCCTCGGGGTCACGGCGAAGAACGTGCGCTACAGCGAGAAGAGCGCCACGCTCTCCTTCGGCCAGATGATCTCCGGCGGCAAGGTGGACCTGACCCCCGCCGGCACCGACTACGGCACGACCTCCGCCTACGACGCCGGATTCATCTATCGCCTGGAAATCCTGCCGGAGCTCAAGCCCCAGTGGAGCCTGACCGCGTACAACGTCGGCGGGTACAAGCTGAGCGGCCCCGACGCGTCCGGCGTGACTCAGACCGTGCAGGTCGCGGACACGTACAACTTCGGCTTCTCGATCCAGCCCGACCTGGGCTTCGTGCACATCCTCATGAGCGCGGAGGTCGAGGATGTGGGCGGGGCCGTCAAGGTGCAGGACGCCAACGGCGTCAATCAGCCCCGCGCGCAGGAGCAGTACTTCCACGCCGGGATCGAGGCCGGCGTGATCCAGACGCCGACGGGCAACAACCTGTTCAGCCTGCGGGCGGGCAGCAACCGCGGCTACCTGACCTATGGGGCGGAGCTGAATCTGTGGGGCTTCCTGCGGGCGGTGTACACCAACGGGACGGACAACCTGGGCTTCAAGGGCAATCCGACCATCTTCCGCTTCGAGGCGTACCAGCTCGCCCTGGGCGTCGCGTTCTAGCCGGCTGAGGCGGCAGGCGCGAGGCAGCACGTCCCCCCGCCCGCAATTCTGTGCCGGGGCCGTCAGGCGCGCAGGCCCTGACCGGCCGCGCGGTGGGCGAAGGCTCCACCATCAAAAGGCTCCACCGTCACGCGGCCATCGGGTTTCCCGCAGAGTGTGGGCCGGTTTGGACACACAAGCGGATTTCTCGCTGCGCTCGAAATGACGATTCTTGTCACACCGAGCGAATGCGAGGAGTCCGTTGTTGCGGTTCACGGCACCTTCAGCGAATTGACGCACTACCTTCCCTTCGTGCTTACCTGCCTGGCTAGTCCGCCGCGCCGGAGGCCGGCCGCGCGGCCGCGGCTCCACCGGCGGCTTCGCGCGACTGGTCGGCCTCGAGACTCTCGCCGCCGTAGATGTACTTGTTGAGCAGGCCCTCGGTGTCGAAGTCCTGCAGCTGCAGGATGCCCATCTCCGCGTACTTCTCGGCCAGGAAGCCGTCCAGCAGGCCGATCTTCTTCATGTTCGGCACGACGTTGACGAACATCAGGCTGCGGAACTGCTTGACGTAGGCGCTGCGCGTGAGGAATTCCACGACGGCCTCGCGCGGGATGCCGCATTTCTCGTGCGCCTGCGTGCTGAAGAGCCGGTCGCGCATGCGGATCGTCGCCTCGTACACGAATTCCTGCCGCTCGCGGCGATCCTTCTCGTTCATCTCCGCATAGAAGTTGCGCAGGGACAGCACGCCGTAGGCGACGTGGCGCGCCTCGTCCTGCATCACCAGGCGCAGCAGCTTCTTCAGCAGCGGCTCGTTGCAGCGGTTGAGCATGTTCATGAACGCCGCCAGCGCCAGCCCCTCCACGAGGAGCTGCATTCCGAGGAACTTGAAGTCCCAGCGGCTCTCCGCCGTGATCGCCTTGAGCAGGGAGAACAGGCTTTCCGTGATCTCGTAGATGCCGTCCATCTTCTCGCGCACGTAGCGCTCGAACACCTCCACGTGCCGCGCCTCGTCCACCACCTGCGTGGCGGCGTAGAACTTCGAGTCGATGTGGGGGACGGCCTCGACGAGCTGGGTGGTGGCGATGAGGGCGCCCTGCTCGCCGTGCAGGAACTGGCTCAGGGTCTGGGTGTTCATCTCGATCGTGAGCCGGTTCTTCTCCCGCGGCGTCAGCTTCTTGTACCAGTCCTCCCCCTCCAGCATCGGCTCGGGCGAGAACAGCTGGCTCTCCAGGTCCACCGGCGTGTTCCAGTCCAGGTACGTCGCGCCGTTCCACTGGGACGCCTTGCCCCGCTCGTAGAGCTTGCGGATGTTCTCCGCCGTGTCCGCGTAGTCCCAGATGAACGCGGTCGAGGCCGGATGGGTGAAGATCTGGTTGTCGCCGACCGTCTTGCCGATCTCGGCCTGGCCGAAATTGGCGGTGATGTCCTGCAGCGATTCGATCGTCGTCATGCCATCCCCCGTTGGTTGCGGTAAGCGGAAATCAGGCTCTGCGGCCCGCCGGCCCAATCTCTCCGGGTCCAGTCGCGCCGGGACCGGCCCCGCGCGCGCCAGCCGGGCCCGGAGCGGCCCGGGCAGTCAGGCCGCCCGCCGGGCCGTGGCGCACGGGCCGGGCAGCCGCGGCAATCGCTAGCCCGCCTGCTTGGCGCGCGGCGCGGCGGCGCGCTGCCGGTCCGATTCGGCGATGAAGCCCTGGATGATCTGCTCGGTGTCCACGTCCTGGAACTTCAGGATGTCCAGCTCGGCGTACTTCTCGGCGAGGAACCCGTCGAGCAGGCCCACCTTCTTCATGTTCGGCACGACGTTCGCGTAGAGCAAGCTGCGGAACTCGCGCGTCTCGCTGCTGTGGCGCATGCTTTCGCTGACGACCGTGCGGTCCAGCCCCATCTTCTCGTAGATCTGGCCGCTCACCAGCCGGCTCTGCATCATCAGCGTCGCCTCGTACACGAATTCCTGCCGCTCGCGCCGCTCCTTCTCGTTCATGTCGGTGTAGAAGTTCTTGAGGGCGAGCACGCCGTAGGCCACGTGCCGCGACTCGTCCTGCAGCACCATCCGGATCAGGTACTTCAGCAGCGGCTCCTTGCAGCGCCTGGCCAGGGCCATGAACGCCGTCAGGGCGAGGCCCTCCACGATCAGCTGCATGCCGAGGAATTTGAAGTCCCAGCGCGACTCCATCGTGATGGCCTGCAGCAGGTTGAACAGGTTCTGCGTGACCTCGTAGGTCCTGCCCAGCTTCTCGTTCAGGTAGCGGGCGAACACCTCCACGTGGCGCGCCTCGTCCATGGACTGCGTGGCGGCGTAGAACTTCGCGTCCATGTCGGGCACGGCGGAGATGAGCTGGGAGGCGGCGATGAGGGCGCCCTGCTCCCCGTGCAGGAAGTTGCTCACCATGTACGTGTTGTAGGCGATGGTGAGTTCGTGCTTCTCCCGCGCGGACAGGCGCCGGTACCAGTCCGCCGCGAGCCAGGCCGGGTCCGGCTCGAACAGGTCCTGCTCGAGGTCCACCGGCGTGCTCCAGTCCAGGTCCTCGGCCTTCCACTGGTTGGCCTTGCCCAGCCCGTAGAGGCGGTTGAGCGGGGCGTTGCGCATGCCGTAGTCCCAGCTGAAGGCGATGGACTCCGGCGCCACGCACTGCTGCGGCTCCGACACCAGTCCGCCGAGGCGCACCTCGGCGCCGTTCCGGGTCAGGATGCCGGAGATGACGGGATACAGCGCGCGGATATCCGCTGGCGGCTGACTCATGACACTGGCCTTCGCGATGCACCGTCGTTCGAACAGCACTGCCGTTCGTACAGCACTGCCGTTCGAACAGCGCTGGCATACGGGATGCGCCGGCGTTCAAGATGCGCCGGCGTTCAGGAGCGTGCGGCGGGCCCGTTCCCCCGGCCCTCCGCGGTTCCGCGCCTGGAATCAAGTCGGCCTCATCCTGACCGAATTGAGACACGGAAGCAAGACGCGGGTAGTGATCCAATTTGAAAGTTTCACCGCGCCGTGCGCCAAGAGCACCTCACCCGCGTCGCTGCGCGCCGCCGCCCTCTCCGTGACGGAGAGGGCTTCACACCGCGTGAGATTTATGTAGTTCCTCTTCTCCATCAAGGTGCGCGCTTGAAGCATTGTGAATGGCAGGTTGTCTCTCCTCTCCTTCCAGGAGGGGAGATGGCGCGCAGCGCCAGAGGTGAGGTGCGCCCGGGGCGTCCACGCATTTCAAACAAGGTCACTATCAAGACGCGCGGGCCGCCGCCGCGGCTCCGATTCCGCCCTCCGGCCACGGCCCTCCCGCCCGTTCGCGCCCGCGGCCGCGGGTTGACAATTAACCTGGGAGTTAAGAATATCCACTCCAGCACTACCGCGCCGCGGGCGAGGGAGGCAGGGCCGCAAGCCTGAAGCCTTGCGGCCCGGCGGCACACGCGGGCTCACTCAAGAAAGGGGGATGGCCATGCAGACCTTGCACCTGGGAATCACGTCGCTCTACGCGGGCTTACTGGCCCTGTTGATCGTCATCGTCTCCGTGAACGTCACCATGGGACGGGTCAAGTTCAAGGTGGACCTGGGCGACGGCGGCAAGCCCGAGATGCTGCAACGCATCCGCGTCCAGGGCAACCTGGTGGAATACGCGCCCATCTCGCTGATCCTGATGGGACTGCTCGAAATGGCGGGCTCGGCCAGCTGGATGCTGCACACGCTGGGCATCGTCCTGATCGTGGGGCGCGTGGCCCACGCCATCGCGCTCTCGCGCAGCAGCGCGCCCACGGCCCTGCGCGGCATCGGCGCCACCGCCACCTGGATCGTGATCCTGGCGGGCGGCCTGCTGACGCTCGGGACGACCCAGGGATGGTTGGTGAAATAGGGCCTCGCAGTCCAACGGTGGCGCGACTAAACCGCGCGCCACCGGCCCCAGTTGCCTCAGGCCCCAGTTGCCTCAGGCCCCAGTTGCCTCAGGCCCCAGTTGCCAGGCCCCAGTTGCCTCAGGCCCCAGTTGCCTCAGGCCCCGATTGCCGCCGGAGATGGTCGCCCACAGCGCCGGGCCCCACCGGGTCTCGCGCAGGCATCCGGAGCAGTCCCTTGCGCAAGCGGCCCGGATGCGGACCGGACACTCCGCGCACGCGAACCGGATGCGGCGGAAGCTCCGCCGAGGCCGGCCGGTAACCATGCCCCGAAGCTAGAGCAGGATCTCGCGCGCGATGCCGCGCACGTCCATCTCGAAGTCCAGATCCACCACCGGCGGGCGCGCCAGGTGCCAGCCCAGCCCGCGCTGGATGGCGCCGCGCGCCGCGAATTCGTCCTTCAGCAGCGGGTGAATGTCGTAGACCGTATAGGCATGGGTGCCGGTGACGTCGTCCCAGCCGAGTCCCAGCTCCCGCAGGCGGCGCTCCATTTCCTCCAGCACGAAGCGCACCTTCTCGCGCAGCCCGGCCGGGGAGCGGTCGCCCAGGGCGACGGTGCGGTCCCGATAGCTGCCCGCCCCCTCGCGGGCCTCGCCGCTCCCGGAAATCACGAAGCTGGGCGCGTCCGCGGAGCCTGCCGGAGGCCGGGCTGCCTGTGGCTGGGCCGCCGGAAGCGTGTAGGAGAACGCGTAGAAGCTCGGCGCCGTCGGCCCATCGAAGTTCGGGCACACGTTGGAGCGCGCGATGGGATTCACGCCCGCCCGGTAGATGTTCCACTGCTCGAGCGGCTTGATGTACTCGCGGTTGAACGCCAAAAATCCGGCCTCGCTGAAGGGCGCCGGAGAGCGCAGTTCGCACGCGCAGAAGGCGGTGATCGGCCGGCCAATCCGCTCCAGGTGCGCCCGCAGCGCCGCGAACCCCGCGTCGAGCGGAAGCAGCCGCCGGAAGCGCGCGCGTTCCAGCTCGAAGCCCGGCTCCGCGGCGACGCCGGCGGAATACTGGAACACGCCCTTGATGAACCGGTACCCCCCGTCGGGAAACGCCATCACATCGGACATGAGCGGGCCACCCTGAATGGATTCCGAGCCGACCGATCCCTTCCGCCAACCTCCGCCGCGCAGCCCTTGGTCGGGTCAATTCGGCCGTGCGCCCCCGCCTGCGGCGCGGGCCGGGTGAGGCGCGCGCGAAGCGAGCGTGCCGAGCGGACGATCGGGCGACGCTTGCGCCTCCACGGCCGATTCGAGACATGACGGGCGTCGTGCCCGCGGGCCCTAGACGCTCCACTCCTGATAGGCCATCCCGGAGACGATCCGGTTGTCCACGCTCCTCACGCCATCCAGGCTCCCGATCTGCCGGGTCAGATCCTCCAGCGCGTCGTCCGGCGAGCTGATGGCGCCCTCGAGCACGACGACGCCGTTCCTGACGCCGACGGTGATGAGGCTGAGGCGGCCCACCAGCGCCCCGGCGAGCAGGGCGTAGACGCGCGTCTTGACGAGATAATCCTGGAACGCGGCGACCTTTGCCTCGTCCAGGGTGAACTCGGGCTGCCGGGCGAGCGTGAGGATCAGCTCCCTGGCCTGCTCCGCGGACAGCCGGTCTATGTTGATCGTGACGTCGTAGCGGCGCGAGTCCCGCCAATCCTCGTTGTACAGATAGCGCGTGCGCTTGGTGCGCTCCTCCTGGATGTGCTCGATCTGGCGGGCCGCCTGGTCCCGGGTGCACTTGAAGCGCGTCATGGCCGCGGCGATGCTCGCTTCGAGCGGGTGCGTGAGCTGCACCTTCAGCACATGGGGCACCTCGCGCAGCAGCTCCTGGCCCGCGAGGCCGTGGTAGACGAGGTTGTCGTCCTTGGCCCAGTCGGCGAGGGTGGCCTGCACATAGGCCAGGTAGACGCGCCGGCTTTCGGTCATGCGCTCCCAGAACGTCGGTGCCGTCTCGAAGATGTCCTCCATCTTGTCTTGCGGCACGCCGTATTTCTTCGCCGTCTCCCGGAGCAATTCCAGGCTCACGCAGCGGGCGCCGAGCGCGTCCGCCACTGCCTGAGCCACTTCCTCCCCGCTGCCGAGCACGCCGCGGGTGATGGTGATGATGGCCATGGGGCCCTCCACTCGATTCCGGGCGCTTCGCCAGGCCTTCCCCCGAAGACCTGCCCGTCGAGATCCGCGGATGCGGGATCGCACCAGCATCGAGAGAGCGGCCGGGCGGCAGCCCCTCGCCAAATTGGGCGCAGTATAGGCTGCGCCGCCGCGGGAGTCGAGCCGGCCGCGGCGCCGACCCTCACCCGCTGGGTCATGGGCTCGGCTCGCAAGCTCGCCTCGCGTGGGAGAGGGTTTCGTTAAGTGGCACGCGTGTCCAAGTCAGACTCCTTCTCCCCTTGCGGGAGAAGGATGCCCGCAGGGCAGGATGAGGGGTGCTCGCGCCCGAAAAATCGCCGCATATCGCGCATTCGCCGCAACAAACTCTTTCCGCACATTTAGCTATTATCGCCCGCGGACCCTTGCCAGACGGGCGTTTCGGGCGACAATGGATAGTGGAGCAGTGTGTTTGCAGTCCACTTTCCATGCCGAAAGGAGCGCC
>JBGOTW010000131.1:0-11161 GCA_041476685.1 bacterium
AGCTTTTCGACTAGGGCTGCGGACAGCCCCTTGCGGTTGTCGTCCGTGTAGAACTGCCGCAGCCCTTTATGCCGCAACCTGACAAGGCGCATTCGATTCCTTTTATCCTGCCAGGCTGTACGGTTATGCCGTACATGTCAAGAGGTTGTCACGCGCCGGTCTCAACACGCCGCCGTGTCGAATCTCGACGCTATTCCGGCAGGCCGGCAATTCTATTCCTCACATATTGATTCGGGATTTTGCGGCTGCGCGATTCTTCGCGCGGCAATGGCGCAGCGCTCCGGCCCGCCGCGTTTCCCCCATTCTCTCCAAGCGCCCCGTCCGCCACGCAGCGCGCAGGAACTCCTCGCCGCGCAGTCGGAACGGGGTCGCCGGTGCTGAGCGCTTGCGCGAGGAACCCGCAGCTCGGGGCGGCGGGGGTGAGGACCCGCGCCGGAGGTGACGCTCAGCGTCGGAAATGACGTCGATATTTCGCGACACTCCCCGCACCACAGGCGCCAACCCGACCCCGGCGCTGCGGCTCGCGACTGGCCCGGCAATGAAGTGTGTCCCCATCAGCTCGCCCCCCGACGCCGATCCGCTCCAAAATGCTACTGAACGCTAGCTTAACGCGGGTAGGCGCGGCGGACGGAACCTGAGCGTCAGGCGCGCCGCCCGAAGCGCTGGCGCAGGCCGATGAACTGCGCCTTGCGCCGGGCGACCCGGCCGAGCGCGGCGTGCACGTGGGCGGCCAGGGAGGCGTCGCGCCGCACCTCCAGCTCCAGGCCCTCGGCCAGCACCTCGCACTGCGCCTCGTCGTCGAGCAGGTTGTTCCCGAGCAGCAGCACGTCAATCCCCGCGCGCAGGGCCAGCGGCAGCGCCGCCGGGGTGGCGAAGCGGCGCTGCAAGCCCTGCATGTGCAGGTCGTCGGAAATCAGCAGCGCGTCCGGAAGCTGCGCGCGCAGCCGCCCCACGCCCGCCGGCGACAGGCACACCGGCCGCTGCGCATCCCACTGCGGCACAGTGCCGTGGCTGACGAGCACAGCCTGGCCCGCGACGACGCGCCCGAGCTCGTGGAACAGGGCGAGCTGCTCCGCGTCCACGCGCTCCAGCGTCATCACCGCCTCGTGGCTGTTCACCGCGGCGCCGCCGATGCCCGGGTAGTGCTTCAGGCACAGGCCCAGCCCCGCTTCCCGCGCCGCCTCGTTCACGAGCAGCGCCATCTCCCGCACCACCTTGGGGTCGGCCGAATACGAGCGCCCGTGCGCGCCGATGTCCGGATTGTCCGGATTCAGGTTCAGGTCCACCACCGGCGCCAGGTTGACGTGGACGCCGAGGCGCGCCAGCTCGGCCATGCTCGCACGCAGCAGCGCCCGGGCCTTCGGTCGCGGCATTGCCGCCAGCTCGAGCGCCGCGGGCAGCGGGGCGAAGCCGAGCCCGTCCTTGAAGCGGCGCACCTTGCCGCCCTCCTGATCCACGTAGATCAGCGGCGGCGAGGGCAGCTCGCCCAGCTCCGCGCACAGCTCTGCCACTTGCGCTGGCGAGTGCACATTGCGGTCGTACTGGCGCGTCTGCCAGTCATAGTCGAACAGGATCACCCCGCCCAGCCCGAAGCGCTGGGAAAAGGTGCGCAGCCAGTCCGGCACGCGCGTGCCGCGGAAGCCCAGCAGGAACAGCTCGCCGATGGTGCCTGAAGGAAGGGGGTGAGCGGTCATGGGGGATGAGCCTTGGCTGAGCGAGAGAGCGAGCGCATCGCGGCACACGGGACCGTGCCGATGGTCTGGCCCTCTGCCCTACCCGCGCGGCTGCGGGGCGTCAATGCGCGTCTTGACCTGCTGCCTGAAGCGATGGGCTTCCCGGCCGCCTTCGCGCCGAGTGCACGGCCTTGGAACCTGCGAAGTCAATTTGCGACATCTTGAATGGGCTTGACTTCTTGGGAGGAATATCATAAATTGGATCAATTTCGGACGATCGGCTAGTTTCCAACTTCCCGGGCTATCTGGCCGGGCCAGCAGGGAGCGAGCCATGAGCGGCCCTTTCGAAGCATCCACTGGGTCCCGGGCATCCGATTCCAGCAAGACGAAGCGGTCCAGGGGCTCTAAGGCGCGCGTGCGCCGCCCCGACACATCGGCCGACCTGGCCCTCTCCACACGCCAGGACAAGCAGCGCGAGGCCGTCGTGCGTTTCACGCACAAGACGTTCCGCACTGACTGGGAGGAGCTGCTGCGCGAGCTGTTCCGGCGTGTGGTGGACGGTTGTCCCTTCGCCGTCGGCCTGTTTACGGTGGAGGCGGCCGGGGGCGTCCCGGTCCTGCGCGGCTGGTACAACTACAGTGCGGGCCGCGAAGGCATGGCGGACTACGTGCGCCGCCATTTCAAGCGCGGGCACTACGAGCAGATCACCAGCTCCCTCGAAGGTCTCGCGCCCCACGAGCACTTCGACCTGTACAAGATCGTCAGCTCCGGGCTCGGCTTGCCGGTGAACAGCCTCGTCTACCGGATCGAGCATTATCAGGATCCGCAGCGCAAGTCGGTCATCGTCTTCGGCGGCGAGCGCCTCGAGGGCCAGATGGAGGTGCACCTGAAGCTGGCGGGGAGCATCCTGGAGCAGCCGGAAAAGCTCATCCAGTCCAACGCGAGCGGCGACTCCGAGGAGTCCCGTTACGCAAGTCTCATCGCCCTATTGCGCGCCTCCGATCCGCGCAAGCTGCGCCAGGCTGGCCCGGACGAGCGGCGCTGGGCGGAAGCGCGTGAGATCGTGCGCGGCCTGGAAGGGATTGCGGACCAATTTCCCGAACTGCTCAAGACCAAGTTCGCCCTGCTGCGAAAGTTGCTGGCCGAGGCACCGCCGCCCACCGCGCCGGAAGGCAAGTCGCCGGCCCCCACGCCCAAAGACTGAATCGCCGCTCCTCCCCCAGGCCTTGCCGCGTGCCGCGATTCGCGTCCGAAGATTCAACAAAGGCGTCCGCTCTGGCGAGCGATGCCGCACGGCTGGGCGGCCTTCAGCCGTGGCTCCGGCGGAGCGGGACGGCGTGACCCTTCCGACCTATGCCCCGCGCCCGGTCGTACCCCCCGGCGCATGCCTGGCCCGACACCCAGGCGTGCACGGCGGGCCTGGGCCTCGTTCCGCGCTGCCTCTGGCGTGGCAGGGCGGCTGACAGTATGCTGTCGGCCTGCGGCAGGCGGAGCCGGTCCAGCCGATTTGCCGTATCCATCCCGCCACGAGGAGCGCCGATGCGCGTTTGGCACGTCAGGAAGGGCGCCGAGGCGAAGGTGCGCAAGGGATACCCGTGGCTCTTCTCCAACGAACTGGCACACAGCCCGAAAGAGGCCGAACCGGGCGAGCCCATTGAGCTGCGCGACTTCACTGACGTGCCCCTTGCCTTCGGCTACGGCCATCCCCATTCCCTCATCGCCTTCCGCACCTTGACGCACGGCCCGCAGCCCTGGGACGGCAGCTTGGAGGACCTGCTGCTGAACCGGCTGCAGCGCGCCGCGGGCCTGCGTCGTAGACTTGGGCTGGAGCGGGCCAGCCACCGGTTGTGCTTCGCGGAGGCGGACAGCCTGCCGGGCCTGATCGTGGACCGCTACCGGATCCGCGGCGCGGACTCCGCGGGCGCCCCGGAGCAGGTGCTGGCCGTCCAGGTTGCCACGGCAGGAATGGATCGGGCGCTGCCGCCCCTGCTGCGGGCGCTGGAACGGCTCGTGACCGAGGAAGGCGCGGCGGGCGCAATTCCCTGGGAGCGCACGGCGCTGCTGCTTGATCAGGGCGCAACGCTGCGGGCGCTGGAAGAGTTGCCCGTCCTGCCCAAGGTGTGGCAGCGGCTTCCACCCGGGCCCTGGGACGGGACCCAGCCCACGCCGATCCTCGTCGCCGCCGGGCTGGGGCATTCCGAGCCGCTGCCGTTTGCGGTGGACTTCCTCGGCGGGCAGAAGACGGGTTTCTTCCTGGACCACAGCGGCAACCTGGGCTTGGCCACGGACCTGCTGAGCGCGTGGCTCGGCGGCGCGTCGCGCGGTGGTTCGTCGCACGGCGGTGCGCTGACCGGCAGTATGCGGCCCAGCGGCGAGCGGCCGCGCTCGCTGCGCGTGCTGGACCTGTTCTGCTATGTGGGCCAGTGGGGCGCGGTGCTGGCGCGCGCGGCCGCGCGCCAGGGTATCGCCACCGAGGTGCTGGCGGTTGACGCCTCGGAGCGCGCCCTGGCGCTGGCGCGCCTAAACGTACCCGCGGCCGTCCAGGAGCTTGGCCCCGCGGGCGGCGCAGTTGCAAGCGTGCAGGCCGAGCGCCGCGACATCCTGCAGTCCCTTGAGGGCGTGCCGGCGGGGTTTGACGTCGTCGTGTGCGATCCGCCCGCCCTGGTGAAGCGGCGCAAGGACCTGCTCAAGGCCCAGCGCGCCTACCAGAAGCTCAATCGCGAGGCGTTGCGCCGGGTGCGGCCAGGCGGTCTCTTTGTGACCTGCTCGTGCTCGGGCCTGATGGGCGAGGAGGATTTCCGCGAAGTGCTGCTGCGGGCCCAGGCCCAGGCAGGGCGCAGCGTGCAGTGGGTGGCGCGCGGCGGCCAGGGGCTGGATCATCCCGTGCGGGCCGAGTTTCCCGAGGGGCGCTACCTCAAGTGCTGGTTCGGCGTCGTGGAAGGTTAGGGCCGGGGCGCGAGGTGGTGCGGCTTGACGCCCCACGGAGCGATCGGTAGGACCAAGGCGCGAGGCCCGGGTGTGCGCCCAAAAGTGGCGAGGGCCCGTGGCTTTTCACCAACGCGCGGGGGGAGGACTCATGCAATCGTTTCCGATCAATTGGCTGGCGCTGCTGGTCGCAACCGTCGTGAAGTTCCTGCTGGGGTTTGCGTGGTTTGGGCTGCTGTTCGGAAAGCAGTGGCAGGCGCTCACGGGGCATACGCAGGAGAGCATGAAGTCCGGCATGCCAAAGGCCATCGTCACCGACCTCGTCACGACATTCATCATGGCCTGGGTGTTGGTGCACGCAGTGCACTATGCGGGCGCGGTGACCTGGGGCATGGGCGCGGGGGTGGGCTTCTTCAACTGGCTGGGCTTCATCGGCGCACCTACCCTGGCCGCCACGATCTACGAGAAGCGGCCGCTCAAGCTGTACCTGCTCAACAACGCCTATCAGCTCATCTCGCTGCTGATCATGGGCGCGATCGTGGCGGTGTGGGTGTAGGGGTGGCGCCGGCGGCGTCCGGCAGGTCATTCCTCTTGACCCCTTGCGATTTCCTCTTCCTGGGCGGAAGAGGCCAGGGATAGGGGCTTGGCGAGGAACGCCGCAATCTCCTCCAGCGATTCGCGCGCCTCGGGGATGAAGGGTACAAACGCTTGCCATACGTGGGGCAGGCCTCGCCACATTCTCAGCCGGACTTTGACGCCCGCGCTCCGCGCCTTGTCGGCCAGGCGCAGGGCATCGTCCCGCAACAGCTCGCTCTCGCTTGCATGAATCAGCAGCGGCGGCAGCCCGCTCAAGTCGCCATACAGGGGCGACGCGAGCGGATGCGTGGCGGACGTGTTCCCCAGATAGAGCCGGGCGCCCAGGACGACGGCCTCGCCGTACACCCAGGCGTCCGTCTCGCTGTTGCTTAGTACCGAGGCGCCCGTGCCGGCGAGGTCTGTCCAGGGTGCCAGACACGCCGCGGCGGCCGGCAAGGGTTCCTTCCCGCTCTTGAGTGCCAGCAGGGCGGCGAGCGCAAGGCCTCCGCCGGCGGAATCCCCGGCCAGTGCGACCTCATGCGCGGCGATGCCCTGGCGCAACAGCCAGCGGTAGCAGGCAAGCGCATCCTCCAGCGCGGCCGGGAAGGGATGTTCAGGGGCGAGGCGGTAGTCCGGCACCAGCACGCGTGCCGGGACGTGACGCGCGAGGAACGCGGTGATGCTGCGGTGGGTGCGTGGCGAGCAGAACAGGTAGGCCCCGCCGTGCAGATACAGCACCGTGCGCCGGGGTCCGGAATCGCCCGACACAGCGGGGACCGTCAAAGGGCGCGCCGGCTCCACCCATTCCGCCGGCAGCGGGGCATCGACCGCCGGGCGGATCGTGACGCCACTCGGGCGGCGCCAGTCGCGGCCCACCGTCAGGCGGATCAGGGTGCGCGTGCGCTCGATCCTGCCGCCGAGCCGGCGCCGCTTGAGCAGGCGCTTGAGCAGCCAAGTGACGAGGTGGCTCTGCCAGCTTGCCATGGGCCGACCCCGAGAGGGCTTCGCTCGCGAAGCTTCTGCCGCTGTGGCGAGCGGGACTCCGGCCGCGGCGGCGGGCGGCCCGGAGGCCTCCGGCGCGATGACGCGCGGGCTGACCCTGCCGTGCGCTACTTGACGATGGTGGTGAGCGGCAGGCTGGAGACGATGGGCTTGATGGAGTCCTCGTTGAAGCGGATGCCGATTCCGAAGAAGGCGTCGCGGTAGGCCGTATTGCTGCTGATGAGATCGTCTCCGCCGAGGACGATAAACGCGTTCGAGTAGAAGCGCCAGTAGGCGGCCAGTTTGACGTGCGGTCCGAGCGCGTTGCTGAAGTCCCAGGCGTCCAGGCCGATGCGGTACTGGTCCTGCGTGCCGAAGTACTGTTCGATCCCGACCCCGGCCTTGCTCTCCATCAGGCCTCCCTTGAGCACGGTGTCGAAGTAGCGCTGGGTCAGCAGCAGCGAGACCTGGAGCTCGTCGGTGGTCTTGGTCTCCTTCTGTGTGAGCGTGCCGGTGCCCTGGGTACCCGTCACCGTGCCCGTGCCGCTGGTCTTGGTGGTGGTCGTGGTCGTGTGCACCGTGCCGCGCGGATTGTCGATCAGCTGGATGATATAGGTACGGTCCTTGAGCGGCTGGATGTAGACGCTGAGGTAGGTCTTGTAGATGTCCTGGTTCGACAGATAGTCGCTCTCGACGCCGATATCGAGCTTGATGCGGTCCAGGTCGGTCAGGTAGCGGTTGATGACGACGAGCGCGGAGTTGAGCTGGTCCACCGTCGTTTCGTCGTTGAGGAGCTTGCCGATCGTTCCCTGCCCCTTGTCCATCTTGTCCGTGATGGACTTGAGGTTGCCCATCGTCGTGTCGAGCTTGGAGAAGCTCCGGTCGAGGTTGGCGATGGTGTTGTCGAGGGCCTGGCGGTTGTCGGCCAGCAGGCCACGGAGGTTCTCCGTGATGATCGGGCCGTCCTTGCCGAGCGACACTGAAAAGGTGTCGAGGTTGGCGATGATGCGATCCAGGCTCTCCCGGTTCCGCACGGTCAGCTCGCGCAGCTCGCCGGTGAAGTCCTTGAGGTTGACCAGGGCCGTCTGGATGTTGGCCTCGTTGCCGGTGGTGATCCGGTCCAGCGACGTGGTGAAGTTGGTGAGGCCGGCGAGAATCTGGTCGATCTGCTTGTTGGTCGCGTCGGTGATGCGGCTCAGGTCGGACGTGACCTTGGCGATCTGCTCCATGATCGTGTCCAGGCGCTTCTCGCCCTTCTCGCCGCCCAGCACGTTGTTCAAGGCGCTGGTCACCGAGCGCACGTCGGCCAGGATGTTGCCCAGGGAGACGACGAGGGTGTCCAGGTCGTTCGGCGCGCTGACCGCGATGATGGTGTCGCCGTTGACGAGGAAGGGCTGCCCGTCGGAGCCCAGCGTCAGCTCGACGTACTTGTCGCCCAGGACGCCCAAGGAGCGCACGGTGGCCTTCGCGTCGGCATGCACCGCGTAGCGCTGGAAGATCTCCATCTTGATGCGCGCCCGGTTCCCGGCCAGCTCGATGGCCGTAACCTGCCCGATCTTCACGCCGGCCACGTTGACCGGTGAGCGGGGCAGCAAGCCGGAGACGTTGTCGAAGTACACGTACAGGGTGTACGTGCCCCCTTGGCCCGGGCGCCAGCCGGTGACCACGACGGACGAGGCGACGATGATCGTCAGCCCCGTCAGAATCAACAGCCCGACCTTCAGTTCCGTCGTCAGGTTGCGCATGCCGGTAAGCGTTCTTGCCTGGGGCCGCGGGCGGTTCGTCCGCCTCGGGGCGGGCGGAAGATCGTCACAGCGTCGTCTGCCAGAACACCGTGATCAGATAGTCGCTGAACAGGATGGAGATGGCGGAGATCACCACGGCATCGGTCGTTGCCCGCCCCACGCCCTCCGCCCCGCCGCTCGTGTTGTAACCTTTGTAACAGCCCACCTGGGTCAGGATCGTGCCGAACACGCAGGCTTTCAACGTGCCTTGCATAATATCGCCCAGCTTGAGGAAGTCCCACACCTTCGCCAGGAAGATCCCGGGATCCACGCCCAGCAGCCAGACGCCCACCAGGTAGCCGCCGCCCACCGCGGTGACGTCGGCGATGGCGGTCAGCAACGGTTGCATGAGCAGGCCGGCCAGCACGCGCGGCGTGAACAGGTACTGGATCGGATTGACTCCGAGGGCGAACAGCGCGTCCACCTGCTCGGTGACCTTCATGGTGCCGATCTCCGCCGCGATGGCCGAGCCCGCCCGCGCGTTGACCATCAGCGAGGACAGCACCGGCCCCAGCTCGCGCACCATGGCCACCGCCACCACGCCTCCGACGATCGTCTCCGAGCTGAAGTCCCGCAACGTCCGATACAGCTGAAAGGTCATCACCATCCCGGTGAACATGCCGGTCAGCAACGTCACGCCCAGGGACTTGTTGCCGATGAACTCCATCTGCTTGAGCAGCAGTTTTCCCCGGAAGGGCTTGCGGAATACCTGCCGCACCGCCTCGCCGAACTGGATGCCGCACAAGCCGAGCCCATCAAGCCAGCTCATGGCGGACAGACCGAACTGCTCCACGTATCCGGTGATCATGACCAGCGGTGCCTTCATCGCCGACCTCGGTTCGGGAAGCGTCGCGCCATCGGCGCCTTCCAGTGCCCGCCCGAAAGCGGTCCGCGGCGGAACCACGCGCGCAGCAGCAGGCGCACGATCCGGCCGGCCAGCGCGAACGGTAGCCAAAGCGCGGCCAGTGCCGACTGCACGCTCGCCCGCACGCCCCACGCGGCTGCTGCCAGCCACGGCCCGGCCCGCTCAAGCGCCCGCGCGGTCCAGCCGAGCGCCTGCAGCGCTGCCGCCCTGCGGCGCGAAAAGCCGCCCCATCCGCCCGGGACAATGCCCCCGCGTCGCCGCGGAAACACCCTTTCGTGCACGCCCTGCACGTAGCCACCCAAGAGAACACAGCCCCACCATGAATGGAAGCGCCCCCATTCTCCGGACACCAGGCCCAGCAGCGCCAGCAGCGGTACGCTCACCGGCACCAACCGCCAATTCAGCCCGGCCAGCGTCCGCCTCCCAAAGCCCAGCTGCACCGAGCGGCGCATCAGGTCCGTGAGGAACCAGCCCAGCAGACTCAGGCCGATCAGTCCGTATTGATGAAGCACCTGCAGCAGGAAAGGGCGCGCCGGGTCGAAGACCTGTCCGGGCGTATGCGTCGCGGCCGCCTGACCCCAGAGCGGGGAGAAGAACAGGGTATCGAAGGCGTCGCCCAGCACCGGCTCCACCAGGCTGCGCCGCGGCCTGCCGGCCGGGAGGGCCAGTGCCGGAACGCGTGCCCGGGCCGCAAGCGCCGACAGGGTATCGTCGCCTCCCTCGCTTAGGCTGGAGTAGTCGCCATTGACGAAACGGAAGCCCTGGTGCATCGCCTCGGCGAGACCGATGGATCGGCCCGCCTCGTCCTCCGTTGACCAGGACAGATAGCCCTGGTTCATCCACGGAGGAACGCGCAGCGTCACCGTCACGTCGCTTGCCTCCCCGGGCGCCAGGTCCCGCGCGATCAATCCTTCGCCCGCCGGGGCCATGCGGCTCTCTCCGCCGGAGCGCGGCGTGAACAGCGCCAGCGCCCGTAGCCGGATCGGCCGCTCGGGGGACGCGCTCAGCGCCACCGAGCCGGTATTCACCACCTGCACCGTCTCGGTCACGTCGGATTCCGAGGACAACACAACCGGACTGGCCAGGCCGTGCCGCACGCCCAGCGCCCGCGCACTCCCGGGGGGAAACAGCGATGCCGTCCCGTAGCCGGGCATCATGCCGTAGAGCGCGATAGGCGAAAACACGGTGAAAAAGACCAGCCCACGCAGCAGCAGGCGGTCCGCCGGATGGGTATCGGCGGCCAGGGCTTGTCCGAGCAGGATCAGGCCCAGCGCCAGAATCAGGAAGCCCCACCAGCGCATCCCGGCCAGCAACCCCAGCCCGGCCCCCGCCACGAGGAGGGTCAGCAGCCAATGCCCCAATCCTCTCGACCCGGCGCGCCAGCTTTCCAACAATGTTCCCCCCACTGACGGAAGCAGCACGATCAGCACGAGCAGGTACTGGGCACTCGTGTACCATCCGCCCCGGAAGGCATAAGGGATGGTTGCGGCGGGATCGCAATTCAGGAGTACGCAGGCGGCAGGCCACTGCGACTGGGCCAGCCAGGAGAGCAGACCCACGCCCAGGCTCGCAGCGAGGAACAGGATCGCCGCATGCCGGAAGCGGCTTAGGGGTGCAGCGGCAAGGCCCAGCCGGTACGCGGCCCACGCCCAGGCCGCCAGGGCCGCCGCCGCCGGCACCAGCGTTAAGGCCGCGCCCCATTGCCCGCGCAGCAGCGAGAGGGCCAGCACGAAGCCGGCAAATCCGGCGAGGGGCAACAGGGGCGGCCGCTCCCGGCGGACGCCGAGCCGCGCCAGCGGGCCGCGGGTGAGCGCCCAGGCAAGGGCCGGCACGAGCAGCCACTGGCCTGGATACAGCGGACCCCAGGGCGTCGCATATCGCAGCCAAGGCGTTCCCGCCATAAGGAGCAGCAGCCAGAACGCGACGGGTGCTCCGCCTGACCCCGATACTCGGGCTTCCCTGCCTCTGGACCCCCCAGCCTGGTGCATTGCGGAGCGCAGCTTAAATGGGGCCAAAGACGGACTCCGGATCGCGAAAAAACCCCTTGCACATCCACCGACCTCCTGGTAGTTTTACGGTTTCGATGCCAAAGGGGTCAACGTTTCCTTTGAGCGGCGTGGGTTTGGGCGCGCAAGCCGGAAGATGCACCGCACGCCCGGCGGACGCAGCCGTGTTGCAGACCGGCCGGAAAATCCGAACACTATAGGGGCCCGTCGGCCGACCCGTCAAGCGCAAGCGGCGGGGAATCGCGGCGGAACGCCTTGAAACAGTACTTCCGGCAAGATACGAAAAATCCCGGGACCGATTTCCCGGGGAGTGAATTGCCGGCGATCGACGCACCGCGACACAAGGATCGA
>JBGOTW010000132.1:0-11126 GCA_041476685.1 bacterium
GACTTCGACGGTCACGTTTTCCTTTTCCACACCCGGAATCTCGGCGCTCAGCACCACCGCCTCGCGTTCGTCCCGCACATCCACGCGGGGATTGAACGAGGGCTGCGCGGCGGCAATTTCCCACGCCGGCGCGTCGAAGTTGTCCGAGAACATGCGGTTGACCGCGGATTCGAACCAGCGGCTCGGGGTGTAATGGATCAGGTTCATTGAACTCCTCCTCGAAATTCAGTCCAGCGCCATACAGGCGCCACGATGGAGGGAGAGGTCGCTCTCCCGTTCTTCTGTTAGCACTCTATATATTCGAGTGCTACCTGTCAAGTTTGGCAATCCACGCTCCTATTGCCCTGCCCGCTAATACGAATGTTACTTTTCACCCCTGTCCGACGATTAGGGCAATATGTGTCGGATATAGAGACTCATGCAGGTAAGCGAGGGAAATAGCGCTTGTAACCCGCGCGAAATTCCTCTCAAATTAGGTGAATGGATTGACTCTTACTCGGAGCGGGAGCAATATTCTCGCAACTTTGAATCTGTGGCGGTGGCAGCAACGCGCCTTGGTGAGGGTCGCAGGAGTCGTTCACCGTTGACGATCGGCCTCGCGGAGGGAGTCCCACATGCCCACCCACACAGAGCGGCGAGCAGGTCCTCTTTTCCCGTTTCTGAAGAGCTTTTCAGTGCGTGTGCGACGCGCCGAGACTCCCGACGCGCCGCACATGACGGGACACGTGGTCGGCAAGGTGGACACCGAATGCCTGATCCTGGTCGGGCCGGACGCGGATGGGCTGCGGGTGGGCGAGGAAGTGATCGTGCGCATGGCAGTGCGCAACCAGATGCTGGAGTTCTACACGCAAGTGATGGAGACCTCGTCCGGCGGCCCGCGCCTGATCCTGCTGTCCATGCCCGAAACGATCGAAACCACCGACCTGCGCAAGGGAGCGCGCCTCAACGTATTCATTCCCGCGGAAGTGCACTACAGCCACGGCCAGACGGTGGGCAACGACGCGGCGAACGTGTCGCTGATTCAGGGCCGCATGGTCAACCTGAGCCGCGCGGGCTGCTGTCTCAGCACCCAGCGCCCCCTCGCCGTTGAACAGCCCATCCGGGTGATTTTTTCCCTGCCGGACGCTCGGAATGCTTACCGCCTGCCTGCCCAGGTGAGGCGGCACATGGGTCGAGCGGGCGAAGGCGTCTTTGTGCAAGGGGTGCAATTCGACAGTCAGACCGAGCATCTGCCGGTGCTCGCCGATCTTCAGCAATGGATTTCGCAGAATCTGCCCTACACTGTGCGCGGCTGACGGCCTTGCTGCGCGGCGCGGCCTCAATCCTCAAGTTTTCGCCGTTTCTTCCGCTGTAGGATCTGGAGTAGTGGGCGCTCGGCTGCGCGGCCGAAGAGGCCCGGCTGCCGCTCGTGATCGAGCGTCCGGCACGCCCGCAGCCGTGAAAGTCGCCGCGGACCCAGTACAGCCCGTGGAGCCGCCATGTTGCGATCCCCTTTGTCCCTGCGCCCACGCCGCGCCTGGCGAGCGGGTTGGCGCGCGTTCCGGCTGCTCGCGGCAGCGCTCGTCGTGCTGGGGGGCGTGCTGCTGCATGGCTGCGCGTCGGCCCAGCCCCCCTTCCGGCTGCAGGTCGAGGAGGGCGACCGGCAGCGCGAATGGGGGCTGCTCTACTACCAGAGCTGGCAGAAGGAGCGGAGCCGCACGTTCCTCCTCCTGGCCCGCCAGCGCACGCAGGATGCCATCCGGATCTACCTCGACGTCCAGCGGCGCATGGGCTACGCGTATCCCGATTTCTACACGGTGGACCGTCGCCGCATGGCGAGCTGCTTCTTCCTGACCCAATTGCAGCGCGAAGCCACCGGCTTTGGTGTCCAGATTGACGATCCGCGCCGCGTCGGCTGCTTCGACTGACCGTGCCGGGCAACCTCACGGCTTGCCGGATGCCGGGTCCCCGTGGCTCCGGGAGCTTGGGTGCGCCCCCGAGCCAGGGCCTGCCTCTGCCTTCCTTCGCTCCCGCCATCCCGGCGGCGCGGTGCGGATCGCCGTGCGGAAGCGCGGGCGGATGCTTGGGACGGCCGCCGAGACTGGCGGCGCGCTTTGACCTGCCGGACCGCCGCGTGATATGAGAGGAAAAGGTCTGTCCCTTCCCCAGTCCGCGGTATCATGAAACTCAAGCCCATTTTGACCGCCCTGGTGGCCCTGGCGCTCTCAGGCGGCTTGCTGTGGGCTTTCCCGACCGTGTGGATGACGCTGTTGCTCGCGCTGCTCGGGCTGCTGACCACGCTGGTCACGCTGATCCGCCGCGGCCTGACCGTCGTGCCCGTCCATCAGGGCGCGCCACCCGTTCGCGTCGTGCGCATGGTGGACAGCACGGGCCCGGCATCCGCTTTCTCCAACCAGGACGGGACGCCGGCCAAGCCGGTCTTGGACCCCGCCGCGTTCGCGCGCTTTCGCGCCCACCTGGAGTCAGTGGAGCTGCAGCGGGGCTTGCGTTCCTCCGAACCGAAAGCCGACGCGAAGGCCAACGTCGCCGAGCCGCCGGCCCGCGCCGCTTCTTCCACCGCGACTGTCTCCACGAAGCCCACGGCGCAGCCCCTGTCCGGCGACCCGCTGGCCGGAGCATCCGCGAGCGTGACGGATCAGGTGGCGCTCTCGGCCAGGAGCGTGCCCGCCTCGCCCATGCCTGCCACTCCGAAGGTCAAGTCGCCGCCGACCTACGGCCCGCAGCGGCGCACGGCGTCACCCAGCACCGTGTCGCCAAATGCAGCATTGCCAAACGCGGGGTCGCCAAGTGCAGCGCCGCCAGGCACTGCAAAGCCGCGCGGCAAGGGCAAGCTCGCTTCCGTGACCGCCCCCACAATCGAGGCCGAAGCCGCGCCCGACGGAGCCGAGGAAGTGGACCTGTTCGAGGACTTGCGTCCGAACCGCAAGGGCGCGCTGCCCGCCAGGTCTAAGGCGTCGCGGTCCGGCCCGCTCGGGGACGTCATCCGTGAACTGCCCGCCGTCGAGCCGCCCTCCGACGAAGCCGCCGCCCTGCTGAAGATGGCGGAAGACGCGAACCGGCGGGGCGACTTGCGCGCCGCGCGCGCCGCGCTCGATCAGCATCTGGCGCTCATTCCCCCCGGCACGGCGACCTGGCCCGCCCATCGCCTCAACCTGCGCCTGGCGGCGCACGATGGACGGCCGCAGCTTGCCCTCGACTCCTTCGAGGCGATGGTCAAGGCGGGTTTCGCCCTCAAGGAAGAGGCGCTCCCGCCGCTGCTGGAGGAGATGCTGGAGGGGGTAGTGCCCGATCTGGCCGACAGCCTGCGGGTCTCGCTGCTGCTCAAGGCGCTCGCCGTATTCCGGCAGCAGGCCGACCGGTCGGCCATGGACCACGTGTACCGCCTGCTGATCGAGGCCCAGGAGCGCGTCGGGGACGAGCGCAAGCTCGTCCAGTTCCTCAAGAACCACCTCGACATCAAGAAAGTGATGGGCGAGGTGGCGGGCCAGCTCGAGATCATTGACCAGATCGGCAATCGCCTGTTCAAGCTCGGCCAGACCGCCGAGGCGCGCGAGTACTACGAATTGGGGCTCAAGCTGCGGGCCGAGGTCAAGCAGGGCGAGTCCGCCCCCACTCCCGCCAAGACCGGCACGACGCCGCAGACTGCCTAGGCGTTCCCCTCTTTGAGCCAGCGGCAGGGGGACGCCTGTCGGAAACGGCGTTTTCCGTCCCGCGCCGCCGAGCGTCCGCCGCGCCGTCCCGCAACCGGCCCGCCCAGGCCGGGTTTGACGGCCCGCCGCGGAATTCCTAACCTGTCCCGTTCATTGCCGCGGCTCCATGCACGGAGCCGCCCCTAGCGAGTGGTTTGACCTGCCATGAAACACGACGCCAATCAGCCCGAGTCCCCGCTCTACCGCATCCGCCACTCCCTGGCCCACGTGCTGGCCCAGGCCGTGCTCGAGGTGCGCCCCGACGCCAAGCTCGGCATCGGGCCCCCGATCGAGACCGGCTTCTACTACGACTTCGACCTGGCGCCGCCGCTCACGCCGGAAGACCTGCCGGACCTGGAAGCGCGCATGCGGCGCATCATCCAGGCCAACGGAAAGTTCGAGCGCACCGACCTGTCCGCTGACGAGGCGCTGCGCAAGCTCAGGGCCCAGGACGCGCCGTACAAGGTGGAGCTGGCCGAGGAGTTCAAGAGCCGGGGCGAGCGGAGCCTGAGCTTCTACAAGGACGGCCCGTTCGAAGACCTGTGCGAAGGCCCGCATGTGCAGTCCACCGGCGAGCTGCCCGCCGACGGCTTCAAGCTCGATTCGCTCGCCGGCGCGTATTGGCGCGGCAGCGAGAAGAACAAGATGATGCAGCGCGTCTACGGCCTGGCCTTCGCGACCAGGCAGGCGCTGGAGGCGTTCCTGGCGCGGCGCGAGCTGGCGCGCCAGCGGGACCACCGCAAGCTCGGCCAGGAAATGAGCCTGTTCACGATCTCGGAGGAGGTGGGCAAGGGCCTGCCCCTGTGGCTGCCCAAGGGCGCGGCGATCCGGGAGGAGCTGGAGCGGCTCGCGAAGGAGACGGAGTTCCGGGCCGGCTACCAGCGCGTGGCCACGCCCCATATCTCCAAAGGCGGGCTGTACGAGGCCACCGGGCACCTGCCGTACTACGCGAAGGACATGTTTCCGCCCATGCAGGCGGACGACGGCGTGTTCTACTTGAAGCCGATGAACTGCCCGCACCACCACATGATCTTCAAGGCCGAGCCGCGCAGCTACCGCGACCTGCCGCTGCGCCTCGCCGAGTACGGCATGTGCTACCGCTACGAGCAGTCGGGGGAGCTGGCGGGGCTGCTGCGCGTGCGGGCGATGGGCATGAACGACGCGCACATCTACTGCGCCCCGGAACAGGCCCAGGCCGAGTTCGTCGCCGTGATGCAGATGCACCTGTACTACTACAAGCTGCTCGGCATCGACGACTACTGGGTGCGGCTCTCCCTGCCGGACCTGGCGAACACTGAGAAGTTCGTGCGCAAGCCCGGCGTGTGGGAAAAGGCGGAAGCCATCGTCACCGCGGCCATGCACGAGACGGGCATCCCGTTCGAGTCGGTGCGCGGCGAAGCGGCCTTCTATGGGCCGAAGATCGACGTGCAGATCCGCAACGTGATCGGGCGCGAGGAGACGGCGTCCACCAACCAGCTCGACTTGCTCATTCCCGAGCGCCTCGGCCTGACCTTCGTCACGGCGGACAACCGGCGCGAGACGCCCTACTGCATCCACCGCGCGCCGCTGGGCACCCACGAGCGCTTCATCGCCTTCCTGATCGAGCACTACGGCGGGGTCTTCCCCACCTGGCTGGCTCCGGTGCAAGTGCGCATCGTCCCGGTGGCCGCGGCCTTCACCGAGTACGCGGTCAAGCTCCAGCGCGACTTGCGCGACGCCCTGGTGCGAGTGGAAGTGGACGACAGCAGCGATTCCCTGGGCAAGAAGGTGCGCAATGCCCAGACGGCGAAAGTGACCAACCTGTTCGTCGTGGGGCAGAAGGAGCAGGCCGACCAGGCCGTCGCCTGGCGCCGCCACGGGGAAAAGGAGCAGCGGGTGTTGGGTTACGCCCAGGCCAAGGCGCTGCTGCTGGAGGAAGTGGCCGCACGGGCGGACTGGCGGACAGGCAAGGCCGGCTGACCGCGGCCTTGGGTTCGGAGACGCGCCGGCCTAGAGTGCGCCAGACGTCCGGAGTTGCAGCCCCTCAAACGAGAAGCGAGTCCAGCCATGTCCATCCTGAAACCCATCGCCTCCAGCCTGCGCTCCGCCGCAGTGGGGATCGCCTGGGTGCTGCTCAGCCCGCTCCTGGCCCGGGCGCAGCCGGCCGACTTGATCGTCACGAATGCGAAGATCGCCACGCTCGACGCCGCGTCCAGCACCGCCCAAGCGCTGGCAGTGCGCGACGGCAAGGTCCTCGCGGTGGGCACGGCGGCTGCGCTGCGCCCCTTGGCGGGACCGGCCACGCGGACCGTGGACGCCGGCGGACGCACCGTCATTCCCGGCTTGATCGATTCGCACATCCACGCGGTGCGGGCCGCGTTGACGTACGCGACGGAGGTGAACTGGATCGGCGCGGACACGATCGCCGAGGCGATGGCGCGCCTGCGTGCAGCGGCCGGGCAACGTCCCGGCGCCTGGCTGATTGTGGCGGGCGGCTGGACCGAGCAGCAGTTTGCCGAGAAACGGCGCCCGACGCAGGCCGAACTGGTGGCCGCGGCGCCGGACAATCCCGTCTACATCCAGTTGTTCTACAATGCGCTGCTGATGACGCCGAAGGCCATGACCGCCCTCGGCGTCTCGCCCGAGGCATTGCCTCCCCGCATTACCTTGGAGCGCGACAAAGCGGGCGCGCTCACCGGCTGGCTGGCCGGGGACATTGTCGGCATTTCCGCAATCTTCGACCGCTTGCCGAAACCGACGTTCGAGGAAAACGTAGCCGGGACGAAGCGCTTCTTCACAGAGTTGAACCGGCTCGCCATCACGGGCGTCGGGGACCCGGGCGGCTTCAGCATCGCACCGTCCCAATATGCCGCGCTCTTCCAGGTGTGGCGCGAGCACACGCTCACGGTGCGGGTGGCCTACAGCATCTTCGCGCAGAAAGTCGGCGCCGAATTCGACGAGTTCCGCGACGTGACGCAAATGCTGCCGATGGGCTTCGGCGACGACATGCTGCATTTCAACGGCATCGGCGAGCGCGTCACGGCGGGGATGTACAACAACAACAATCCCAACGATGCCGCCAAGGAGAAATTCTACGAGATCGTCCGCTGGGCGGCCCGGCAGGGGCTGACCGTGACGGTGCACTGGAACGAGAACAAGTCGGTGCAGCACCTGCTGGACTTGTACGAGCGGCTGAACCGCGAAACGCCGCTGGCCGGCTTGCGCTGGTCCATCGCCCACCTGAACGACGCGTCACCGGAGACGCTGGCGCGCATGAAGGCGCTGGGCGTCGCCTGGACCATGCAGGACGCGATGTACTTCCAGGGCGACGATGCGCTCCGGGAGCGCGGGGACGCCGCCCACCGCATGCCGCCGATCATGACGGCCGTGCGCGCCGGCGTGCACGTGGGCGCCGGAACCGATGCCCACCGGGTCGCCTCGTACAATCCGTTCGTGGCCCTGCAGTGGATGCTCGACGGCAAGACCGTCAGCGGCAAGGCCACGCGGGGCGCGGAGGAGACGCCCTCGCGCGAGCAGGCGCTGCGGCTCTACACCGTGGGCAGCGCATGGTTCTCCTTCGACGAGGGCAAGCGCGGCACGCTGGAGCCGGGCAAGCTCGCCGACTTCGCCATCCTGGACCAGGACTACTTCACGATTCCGGTCGAGCGCGTCGGCCGCACGGTGTCCCTGCTGACCGTGGTCGGGGGAAAGGTGGTCTACTCCGCCCCGCCATTCGAAGCCGTCAAGTAGGCGCCGAGTTCGTTGCCCGCGTGTCTAGCCACGCGGAGGCGCGGCCTGCGTAGTATGGCAACGGCTGCCGACCTACGGACGGCGACCCCACGCGGTGATCATCGGCGGCTGGGCAAGGTCGAGCCGTCCCGCGGCGACGTTCGCCAGATGCAGCTCGATCTCGTCGGGCTGCGCAATGCCGTGGCTGATGAGGTTTTCCCGGATCAGGTTGATCGTCGCGATCTCCAGCGGGGCGCACGAGGTCAGCGCCAGGGGGAAATAGGCGTCGGCCGCCACGTCGGTCAGGCCCGCTTGCCGCAGCAGACGCGGCAGCTTCCGTCCGTACTCCAGATCCACGCCACGCTGCGACAAGAGCGCCCTGAACCCCGTGCGCAACTTGTTGGCCAATTCCTGGGCCGGGCCCTGCACGTCCACGCAGCTCAACGGCTGCAGAGCAGGGTCGGCGTCTTCGACCATCAGCCAGCCGCCGGGGCGGAGGACCTTGACCAGCTTGCTTAGCGCCTCGTCACGGTCAACCACGTGAATCAGGACCAGGCGCGCATGGACGAGATCGAAAGCTTCCGGCGGCGGTGCGTCGCGCCCCACGTCGTGGCGCCGCACCTCGACCGTCGGCCCGGCGGCCTCCCGGGCCCAGGACACGTCAATGTCCGTCGCCAGCACGCGACCCGCGGGGCCCACCCGTTCAGCCAGCCACCGCACCACGGCGGAGCCGCCCGCTCCGACCTCCCAGCACCGCCATCCCGCAGCGATACCGAGGTCGGAGATGTGCCGGAACGTGGACGGGTTGAATAGAGCCGAGAGCGCGTCGAAACGACGCCCTGCCGCTTCGGCTCGATTGTCCAGCAAATACCCGTCGTCGCCCACAGCGCTCCCTGACCGTTCGTGACTGGCAGCGAGGGGCTTCCGCCCTTCGCGCTCCCCAGCAGGGAAGGTGCTGCTGGCTCGCCGCCCTAATCGCAATGCTGCACTTCGACGGTCACGTGGGACAGGCCCGGGTGATGCCGCAGCAGCGCCTTGTAGTGGTCGGGAGAATTGGAGCCGTGCGTGACGACGGTAAGCACCGCCGCGTAGTGGCCGGGACCGACGCGCCACAGGTGCAGATCGGCCACCCGGTCATCGCCCGCGGATTCCACGTCCTGTCGAATGTGGGCTGCCACTTCCGGATCGGCTGCCGCGTCCAGCAGCACCCGGCCGGACTCGCGGATCAGCCCGATGGACCAGCGGGCGATCACCAACCCGCCCACGATCCCCATCGCCGGGTCCATCCATACCCAGCCCAGCCACAGGCCGGCCACCAAGG
Source organism: bacterium (assembly GCA_041476685.1). Lineage (GTDB taxonomy): Bacteria > SAR324 > SAR324 > SAR324 > JACQKK01 > JBGPEV01. The sequence goes on from JBGOTW010000132.1 coordinate 8,719, forward strand.
CGACGATGGCGAAAACGGAGGTCAGCGCATCGGCCAGCACGTGCAGGTATGCCGAGCGTAGGTTGTGATCGTGGTCCCCGGCGCCTGCCGCTGCGTGGCCGCTCCCGTGGCCCAACAGCAGCGCGGACAGGAGATTGACGCCCAAGCCGATCACCGCCACGCTGATGGCCGCAGCGAAACCGATCCCTTCCGGGCGGATCAGCCGCGTGACGGATTGATAGCCGATCAGCACGCTGACCAGCGCCAGCACCATCGCGCTGGCGAACGCGGCGAGATCGCCGAACTTGCCCGTCCCGAACGCGAAGGCCGGGTTCTCCGCGTGCCTGCGGGCATACGTGTAGGCGAGTGCCGTAATGGACAGCGCCCCGACGTGGGTCCCCATGTGCCAGCCGTCGGCCAGCAGGGCCATGGAGTGGAACGTGATTCCCGCCACGATCTCGACCACCATCATCACGGCCGTCAGGACGACGACAGCCTGCGTGCGGCGCTCATTGCGATGGTGGTCGTGGCCGAGAAAGGAATGGGGATGCTCCCAGCGGGCCAGATTTTCCAGGTGCATGGATGCACTCGCCGGAGAAGTGATCACGACTCCGGTTAGGCTATCCGCTGCCCGGTACCGCGGCAATCCCGCTCCAATCCGGCCGTAATCCGCGGCTTCCCATGCTCCGGCTCACGCTCGACGCCAACGTTCTGCACGCCCTGCTCGATCCACGGCGCGAATTCCATGCCGCCGCCGTGCGGTTGTTCGAGCTGGCGGAGCGGAGCCGCGTGCAGCTTGCCGTCACCTCCCGCATCCGCAGCGACATCCCCCGCGAGCCGCTCCGCTCACGGGTGGCCGCCCTGCCCGTCCTGCCCCTGCCCACCCTCGTCCGCCACGGCGGTTCCGGCTACGGCGGCGAGATCGCGCCCGCGCCCGCGGAACTGGCCTTGCACGACCGGCTGATGGCGCTGCTGTTCCCCCTGGCTACCCGCGCGGGAGCCAGGCAGGCGGGCCGGCTGGCCGACGTGGCGCACCTGGTCGGCCATGTGCGCAGCGGCCACGACTTCTTTGTCAGCGACGACAAGGCGTTGCACGGACGCGCGCGCCAACTGGCTGAGGAGGGCATCCGCGTGATCGGCGTGGCACAAGCGGTACGGCTCGTGGAGGGCGACGGCCTTTAATCCACCAGCCAGGGCATCGGCACGCGATTGACCAGTGGCTTGCCGAAGTCCGGATGGTAGATGCTGCGCATCTCGTGCTCGAAGCTGTAGAGAAGCTTGCCGGTAGCCGGGTCCTTCATGTGGTGGAAGCGGAACTGCTCGCGCTGGTCCTCCTCCATGATGCACCCCAGCCGCGACAGGGCCTCGTACGTCGCGTGGTAGCGGGTCAGGTACACCGCTACATGGTTCTGGTGGGCCACGGCGCCGCCATCCGCGCGCTCGACGAAGCGGAAGACGTGATGCGGGCCGACGGTGACCGCGGCAGACGGCGCGCCGTTTACCGGCGCGAGCTCCACGGGGCAGCCGATCACGTCCCGGTAGAACGCGCCGATGCCCGGCGCCGTCCCCTGCGCCACCCACAGCTCCACGTAGGGAATTGCCTGGGGATTGCGGCCGGGCAGCAAGCCGAAAGGATGGATGCGCACCGGGTGCCCCCAGGGCGTCGTCGTGCGCAGCGTCTCCCCGTCGCGGGCGCACGAGAACTGCGTCCCCATGAACTCGCCCTTGGCTTCCGTCAGCCGCTGCGCCACGGCATCCAGATCCGGCACGACGACTCCGACCTCGCCGCGGAAGGGCGAAGGCGGGCCGATCGGAAGGTGGAACTGCTGCCGGCCGGCGTTGACCCACATGTTCTCGATGCCCACCATCCGCGTAGGGTCGCGCGTCAGCCCGAGCCCCACGCAGAAGTACAGGTGCGCGAGGCGATGGTCGGGAATGCGGAAGTTGACGTGCTCGAAATGAACGATCGTGCCGACTTCCGGGGAGACCGATGGGGCCATGACAGCATGCTCCGGAGCGGAAAAGAGGGAACGCGGGCACGGCGGCTGAACGGGCTCCGGGTCCGCCCGCCCTGGTTGTGCGCGCGACGGCGCATCCACCTCCGCCGCACCGACTCGACCGGAACTGAGATTTCGCTTGCCGAGGAATTCCCGGATTCCCCCGGGCGCCCGCGGGCGCAGAGCGGGCGCAGCCCTGCGCGACTACTCCTTATCCTGGACGGAATCCTCGCTGATCTTCCGCATCACGCTGCGCACGTGGGCGTGCACGTGGGCCGTCTGGTGCTCCATCACTCCTTCGGCGGCCCACATGGCCAGCACCACCGCGGCGCCGATGCAGGCGGCCACCGACAGTATCAAGGCGTAGTCCGAGGACATGATCCGCCGCAGCAACAGATTGACGCCCACGGTGTACGCGCTGAAGAACATGAC
>JBGOTW010000133.1:0-11122 GCA_041476685.1 bacterium
AAGCGCTCCTCGAGCGCACCGGCCGGCCCGCGTGGGTGATCGTGGCGGACAGCTTCGGACGGCCCTGGCGCCACGGCCTGACCCAGGTGGCGCTGGGGGTGGCGGGCCTGACGCCCGTGGCGGACCTGCGCGGGCAGGCGGACACCGAGGGCCGGCCCATGCACGTCACCCAGATTGCCCTCGCCGACGAGCTGGCCAGCGCCGCGGACCTGGTGTGCGGGAAGACGGCGCGCATTCCCGCCGCCCTGATTCGCGGGGCGCCCGGGGTCGCGCGCACCCCCGATCCGGGCCATGGCTCCGGCCTCGACCTGCTGCGCCCGACGGAGCAGGATTTGTTCAGGTAGGCTCCCGTGCACGGCGCCGCCGCGGCAGGGCATCTGCAAAGTCCTGGGTCGTGTCAATTCGGCCGTGCGCTCCCGCCTGCAGCGGGCCTCATCCGCCCTTCGGGCACCTTCTCCAACGCCGAACTTCCGGCGTGGAGAAGGACTCCCCGCCCGGCGCCCGCGGCGCGGGCCGGATGAGGCGCGAGCGAAGCGAGCGTGCTGAGCGGACGATCGGGCCACGCTTGTGCCAGCACGGCTGATTCTGGACTTTGCGGTCGCCCTGTCCGCCGCGGTGCTCGCGCTCCCGCGCCCGCCGATTTCCCGCTATACTGATCGAGATGCGCTTGCCGTCCGCCATTTCCGCCAAAACGAACCCATGCCCACCGACCTCCTCTCCCAAGCCCAGCATCGGCCCCTGACGCGGGAGGAGGGCTACGCGTTGGTGGACGGCGCACCGGGAACTGCCGGCGGGCCGCCCCTGGACGCGCTGCTCGCCGCAGCCGCGGCGCTGCGGGACGCCCACAAGGGCCGCACCGTCACCTACTCGCGCAAGGTGTTCATCCCGCTCACGACCCTGTGCCGGGACGACTGCGGGTACTGCACCTTCAAGCGCGACCCGGGCCAGCCCGGCGCGGGCTACCTCACGCCCGAGGAGGTGCTGGAGATTGCCCGGCGTGGGCAAGCCCAAGGCTGCAAGGAGGCGCTGTTCAGCCTGGGCGACAAGCCCGAGCTGCGCTTTGCCGAAGCGCGCGCGGCCCTGGCGCGGCTGGGCTACGCGACGACCGCCGACTACCTGGCGGCGATGTGCAAGCGGGTGCTAAGCGAGACGGGCCTGCTGCCCCATCCCAATCCGGGCACGCTCGCCCGGCCGGAACTGGCGGCGCTGCGCGAGTGCAGCGGCAGCATGGGGATCATGCTGGAGAACCTGACGCCGCGCTTGCGCGAGCAGGGCATGGCCCACGAGGCCGCGCCGGACAAGGTGCCGGGGGCGCGCCTGGCGGTGCTGCGCTTCGCGGGCGAGCTGCGCTTCCCCTTCACCACGGGCCTGCTGATCGGCATCGGCGAGACCGCGCGCGAGCGGGTGGACACGCTGCTGGCCATCCGCGCACTGCACGAGCGCTACGGCCACATCCAGGAGGTCATCGTGCAGAACTTCCGCGCCAAGCCCGGCATTCCCATGCACGCCTGGCCCGACGCGAGCAGCGAGGATCTGCTGCGCACGATCGCCGTGGCGCGGCTGGTGCTGGGCGGCAAGTTCAATATCCAGGCTCCGCCGAACCTGTCCCCCGCGACCTATCCGCAACTGCTCCGGGCCGGCATCAACGACTGGGGCGGCGTCTCGCCCGTCACGCCGGACCACATCAATCCCGAGGCGCCCTGGCCGTTCATTGACGAGCTGGCCCGGCGCAGCGCCGAGGCCGGCCACACGCTGCGCGAGCGGCTGACCCTGTATCCGGAATACGTGAAGCAGCCGGGCTTCGTGCCGGAAGCGCTCCGGCCCGCCGTCGCGCGGCTTGCGGATGCCGCCGGGTATGCGCGCCCGGCGGACAGGGCGGCGGATGGGTCGGCCGGGGATGCGGCAGTCCGTCTTGCGCGGCCGGAATCCGGCGCCACGCCAGGCACTCCTTCTGGTGCGCCCCCCGCCCGCGCCGGAAAGGGAGCGTGATGAGGCCCGAGGCGGCCGTCCGCCGGCTGCGCACGCCGATCGGGCTGGCAGGCTGCGGAGTCGAGGGACTGGCCACGCTTGCCTACCTGCGCCGCCATGGGATCGAAGACGTCTGGATCTTCGACCGCACGCTTGCCGCGCAGCGCGAGCGGGGCGAGCCCACCGCGCCGGAGGTCGCTGGTCTGCGCCTGTTGGGCGACGCGCAGTGGGTCGCGGAGCTGCCCCGCTGCGGCACGGTGTTCCGCAGTCCCGGCGTGCGTCCCGATCACCCAGGGCTGGCGGCGGCGCGGGCGGCCGGCGCGACCATCACCTCCGCCAGCGACTGGTTCCTGCGCCACTGCCCCGCGCCCGTCGTCGGCGTAACCGGCACGGTGGGCAAGGGCACGGCCGCCACGCTCATCCACGAGGCCCTCACCGCCGCGGGCATTCCGAGCCGTCTCGCGGGCAACATCGGCCTCAATCCCCTCGCCTTCCTGGACGAGGTCCAGGCGGGGCAGCCGGTGGTGCTGGAGTTGTCCAGCTTCCAGCTGATCGACCTCGGTCCGGTCAAGCCTGCCGTCGCCGTCGTGCTGCGCACCTCGGAGGATCACCTGGATTGGCACCCGGACGTGGCCGAGTACGTGCGCGCCAAGTCCGGCCTGATCGCGCCGGACGGCAAGCTGCCGGACGGTGGGCGGCAAACGGTCATCCATTGCGCCGACGCGCCGGGCAGCCGGCGCGTGGTGGAGCACGTTCTCGGACCCGGCCTGCCCGGCGTCCTTGCATTCAGCCGCGCGGGTCCGGTGCGGGACGGCATCGGCGTGCGGGACGGGCAGGTGCTGCGCTTCCGGGCGGGCGGCGCCGATCCAGCGAGCGTGGAACGGCTGGCGGCGCTGGAGCGCCTGGCGTTGCCGGGTCCGTTCAATCTGGAGAACGCCGCGGCGGCGTTCCTGGCGGCGGAGGCACTGGGCGCGGGGCGCGAGCGGGCCCTCGCCGCGATCGCGGCGTTCCCGGGCCTGCCGCACCGCCTGGAGCGCGCGGGGGTGGTGGACCGCATCGTCTGCTTCAACGACTCCTACGCGACCCGGCCCGACGCCACCGTGGCGGCGCTGGGCGCATTCGAGTGGCCGCTGGCGCTGATCCTGGGCGGATCGGAAAAGCACGCGGACTTCCGCGGGCTGGCCGAGGCGCTCTGCCGGCACCGGAGTCTGCGGCGCGTGCTGCTGATCGGGGCGACGGCGGAGCGGCTGGAGGAGGAGATCGCCCGCGCCGCCCGGCGTCTCGGCACCCCGCCGCCATCCTGCACGCGCCAGCCCGGCCTGCGGGAGGCGTTCGAGGCGGGGCTGGCCGCGCTAGCGGAAGCGGGGGAAGGCGGCGTGCTGCTGCTCAGCCCGGCCTGCGCCAGCTTCGGGCTGTTTCCCAACTACAAGGTGCGCGGCGAGCGTTTTAAGGCGCTGGTGCAGGAGGCGGCGAGTCGGCAGCCACGCGATCGTTGAGCCAGGACCTGCCGCGCCGCGCCCGCGGCCTGCCTCGACCCGAAGGCTACGCGAGGCGCTTCAGGACGCCCAGGCTGGGCACGAAGAAGAACGCGCCCGAGACAGGCCGGGTGAATTCCATCAGCCGGTCGTGCCGTCCGTCTCCCGCGGCGCCCAGCATGCGCTGCAGCATCCGTTCGAAGCGGCCCGGGTCCCGCGCGTACGCAACGAAGTAGAGCCCCAGCTCGCCGCCGGCGTCGCCGTAGGGCATGCTCTGCCGCAGGATCGGCAGCTCTTCCGCGCCGACCTTGAGTTCCGCCCGGCGGATATGGGCCGTGTCCGGAGCCTGCGCCAGTTCCTTGCTGTCCCGCTTGCGGCGGCCGATGATCGCTTCCTGCTGGCTGACGGTGAGCGCCGCCCAGGCCTTGAGGTCGTGCACGTAGCGCTGGGCGAGGACGTAGCTTCCGCCCCTGAAATGCGGATCCTCCTGGCCGATGAGCGCCGCCCGGGCGCGCGCGCGGCCGCGGGGATTGGCCGTACCGTCAATGAATCCGGTCAGGTCGCGAGAGTCCCGGTAGGTGAAGCCATGGACCTCTTCGCCGGTCCGCACCTTCCCTTCGAGCGTGTCCAGCAACGCTCGCGCCAGATCGAGATTCAGGTCCATCCGGCTCGACTTGATGTGGACGAAGACATCGCCCCCGGTTGCGGGCGCGCGCAACGGAGCCGCCGCGACGGGAGCGAAGGGCCGCAGTTCCGCCGGGCGCGGGCCCGAAGCCACCGCATCCCAGAACGAGGATCCGAAGCCGACCGCCGCGGCCAACCTCGTCGCCGGGAATGACGCCGCCATGCGCCGAGCCAGCTGGGGCAACGCCGCGCAGGCCGCCCCCACGGCCCGGGCGTGCTCGGACGCCGAGCAGTGGAGCACCAGGAACAGGGTAAATCGCGTCGCTGAGCTGGTGACTGCGGCTTGACTCGCCTCTCCCTTTTCCATGCTCCGCTCCCGGCTGAGCCTGCGCGCTGGCAACGCACCCAACCACGGTGTAGTTCCAAAGCGCCGCGATGGGCAAGGGTCCGGTTAGACGCAGATCGAGTCCGGGCGAATCGCGTCCGGACGGTTAGTGTCCGGACGGTTAGTGTCCGGACGGATTGTGTCCGGCGGGTGCGGAGGAGATGGATGGCCCCAGGGCGTCGGGGCGCGATGCAGCCGGCGCCGCGAGGGGCCGCAGCAGGAGGGGTGGGGAATTGCGGGCAGCTCGAAACGGGTACGACTTAGAACACCGCGAAGTCGCGGCAAGGCGTGCCGTTCTCGCCGACCTTGAAGCGCACGGGCCGCAGGCAGCGCGGACAGCGTCCCGTATAGCTTTTCCCGTTCGGATCGCGGTAGATGCGCAGGTAGATGCCGCAGCATTCGAACCGCACGCGCAGGTACGGCCGGTTCTGCAGGGGAGTGGGGTTCAGCATGGCTCGCCTCCACGCAAGCAGTGGCGTGTTCGAGCGTTCCCATTCCCGAGCCATGCAAGAACCGTGAACCGGTATGACGCGCCGACCCTTCCCAGGAGGCCCATGAAAGATTCGCTCAAGCCCGGAATCGAGCTGGACCAGGAGGTTCCCACCACACCCGAAATGGGGGTGGCTCATCTCGGCCCCGGCCCGGGGGTCCTGTCCACGCCGGCCATGCTCGGCCTGATGGAGCAGACGAGCCTGCGCTCCGTCATGCCCCACCTCGACGAGGGCGAGCAGACGGTCGGGACGATGGTGCACATCTGGCACCGGGCCGCGGTCAAGATTGGCGAGAAGGTCAAGGTGCATGCCAAGCTGATCGAGCGTGACCGCCGCAAGCTGCTGTTCGAGCTCAAGGTCAGCTGGGGTGACACGGTCATCGGCGACGGCACCCATGAGCGGTTCGTGATTGATCTCAACAAGTTCAAGAAGTAGCCCACCCACCCCGACAGTCCCTGGCCAGGAGGGGCGAAACACGTCCCTCCTGCGACACTCCAAGTATCCAAGCTATTGGTATTGAGCGCGAAAATATCATGACGCGTGCGCTGGCCCGTGTCTTGCTTGGTTTCGGGACAGACACACGCGGAGATGGCGGGACGCCGGCTAACGCCAGGGTTTCGCCGATCGGCCGCGGTAACGCGTCGGGTCTTCAGGAAAGACGGCAGGGAAGCTATCCCGAGGAGACTCGTCCTTCACCCCGTTCTCATCCGTCCAGGGAGGCAGTATGAGCCAAGCCATTCATATCCGGCACACGGTCAACAAGCTCGGCCGCCAGCTCGAGTTCCTGGTCGCCAGGCAAGTCTCGCTCAGTGTCGCCTTCGACATCCTGGCGAAGAAGTCCTCGAACATCGAGGAAATGGTGGTCGTGGAAGTGATGCGCGAGGTGTATCTGGAGATGCAGGAACGTGGCATCCACCCCACGCTGGGGAGCGCTCATGCCGATTCCAGCACCCTCTCGGCGCGCACGCCCGCCATGGCATTGAGCCGCTGAAGGACCCGCTTCAACTGCCGCGCATCCGTGACCCGCACCGTCAAGTGCTGGGTGTACACGCCCTGCTTCGAGGCGATCCGCCCCGAGGCGATGGCGAGGCCGTCCTGTTCCTCGATGAGGGTGACCAGGTCGAGCAGGCGCTTGAGCGAGGACGTCGTCCGGATCGCGAGCGTGACGAGGCGCTCGATTCCCGGATCGTCCGTCCAATCCACCTGAACCCGGCGTCCCGGCTCGCTGCCGTAGCGCGCCAGCGTCGGACAGTCGCGCCGGTGCACCGAGACGCCCCGTCCGCGCGTGACGATCCCCGCCAGGGCGTCGCCCCGCACGGGCCCGCAGCATTTGGCGAAGCGCGTCATCATGTTCTCCATTCCCGCCACCGTCACCTGCGGAGCGTTGGCCGATAGCCCTGCGCGTGCCCGGCTGGCCCGGGGCGCGGGCTTTGCCGGAGCCGGCGGCGCCTTGTCCGCTGCGGTGGCGGGGAAGATGCGCTCCAGCAATGCCTTCAGGCCGTGCTGGCCCAGGCCCTCGGCCGCATAGAGATCGTCGGCCCCTTGCAGTCCGTTCTTCCGCATCCACTCCTGCACCTCGTCCAAACGCAGCAGATCCTCGACCTTCTTGCCGGCCCGCTTGAGCTCGCGCAGCACCGCTTCCTTGCCCTGCTCGATGGCCTGCCGCCGCTCCTGCTGGCGCAGGAATGCGCGGATCTTGCTCATCGCCCGTGAGCTGACCGCCACCTTGAGCCAATCCTCGTTGGGGGACTGCTTCTGGGAAGTGAGGATCTCGACCACAGCGCCGTTGGGCAGGGGCGTGCGGATGGACACCATGCGCCCGTTCAGCTTCGCGCCCGTGCAATGCTCGCCCACCTTCGTGTGCACGGCGTAGGCGAAGTCGATGGGCGTGGCGCCGGCGGGGAGCTTGATGACCTCGCCGGTCGGCGTGAAGACGAAGATTTCGCCGGGCGTGAGGTCCCGCTCGAGCAGTTCCATGGACTCGTGGGGGTCCTTGCCGGTCTCCAGGTTCTCCAGCAGTTGCCGGAACCAGCCCACGCTGGCCAGGGTCTTCTCATCCTCGGCCGCGCCGTCCTTGTAGACGAAGTGGGCGGCGATCCCCAGTTCGGCCTCCCGGTGCATGGCCTCGGTGCGGATCTGGATCTCGATCACGTCGCCGCTGCCGAAGAACACGGCGGTATGGAGCGACTGGTAGCCGTTGGCTTTCGGCAGGGCGATGTAGTCCTTGAAGCGGCCCGGCAGGGGCGTGAACTGGGCATGCAGCGCGCCCAGGGCGCGGTAGCAGTCCTCGGTGTTGGGCACGAGGATGCGCGTCGCGAGCAGGTCCTGGATGCCCTCCAGGCTGAGGTCCTTCTGCTGCATCTTGGTGTGGATCGAATAGAGGTGCTTGACGCGCCCGGTGACCTGGGCGGCGATGCCGTGCCGGGCGAGCAGGGCCGTCAATTCCGCGCGGATGGCCTCGATGGTGGCGCGGTATTCGTTCAGCCGGGCGTCCACGGCCTGCTTGAGTTCGGCGAAGCGCTCGGGCTGCTGCAGCTCGAAGGCGCGGTCTTCCAGGCCCGCCTTGAAGTAGTGAACGCCCAGCCGATGGGCGATCGGGGCATAGATGGCGAGCGTCTCGCGGGCCAACGCCGCGCGCGTGGCCGCGTCGAGGGCGGCGGCGGTGCGCAGGGTCTGCAGGCGGTCGGCCAGCAGCAGCAGGATGACGCGCAGGTCGCGCGTGCTGGCCAGGATCATCTCGCGCATGTGCTGCGCGCGCATCGCCTCCGAGCCCCGGTAGGACGCCTTCGCCAGCCGCGCCACCTCCTCCACCAGCCGCACCACGTCCTCCCCCACCACCAGCCTCAGGGCCGCCGGATCGGCCAAGGCGTCCTCCACGACATCGTGCAGCAGGCCCGCGACGATGCAGCGCACGTCCAGCTTCAGGTCCGCCAGCAGGTTCGCCACTTCCAGGGCGTGCTGGAGCGTCGGCGCGCCGGCCGCCGTGAAGCGGCTGCGGTGCACCGTGGCGGAATACACGTAGGCCTTCTGGACCAGGGCCACGGTGCCCGGATCCGGCATGTACGCGGAGGTTTTTGCGATCAGGTCGTCAATGCGGATCATGCGCCCGGCAGACGGGTGCAACCGACGCGGCGCGTTTCCCCCAGGTGTTGGGCGACGCCAGCGTCAATTCTACCCCGGACCGTGGAAAAAGGGAGGGTAGCGGGAAGAATCACTTTGACGCCCTTGGCGAATGCATGTCGGCCGTGCTCAGTTCTACAGCTTGTGAACCGCCGCCCGGCCATGTAAGGTATAAGCTACAGATTCGACTCAGCCGGCGCTCGGCTATGTCGGGGGGCAAAGCAGCTTCATTTTGGCGCCCTTCGCCTGGGGCACTGTGTCTGGATGCTTCACAGATCCGGAGGTGCCCGATGTACGAGTTGCACAACTATCAGACAAGTACCGGACGGGTTCCGTTCGAGTCCTGGATTGAGTCACTCCACGATACCCGGACTGCGGATGCAATGGTTGCCCGCTTGGCCCGCATCCGAGCCGGCAACCTTGGAGATACCCGGAGACTCGGCGCTGGCGTTTATGAGCTGCGATTCTTCTTCGGCCCGGGATACCGCATCTACTTTGCGCGGCCGAGTCGTTTCACCCTGCTCTTGCTGACGTGCGGAGCCAAGGCCAGTCAGAGGGCCGACATCGAGAAAGCGAAGGCGTGGTATGCGGACTATCAAGCGAGGCAGGTACAGCCCTAGTGTGCCGTACCGCGATTGGCTGCTCGATCGTATCCAACGCTCCCCGGACCGTGGCTTGGGGTACCTCCAGGCTGCGTGGGAAGACGGCTACGATACGTTTCTGGTCGCGCTGAAGGACGTGGTGGACGCGCGCGGGGGAATCTCCCGCCTGGCCAAGCGCACCGGCCTGCACCGGGTCTCGCTTCACGGCGCGCTTTCCAAGTCGGGCAACCCGCGGCTCGCCAACCTGAACAACATCCTAGATGCGCTAGGCATTCGCTTGACGGTTGTGCCCAAGTCGGTGCCAAAGCGCCGCGCAAAGGCGGGCTAACCGGCTCCCGTTTGGCCATTGGCCGCCGGCTCTGCTCTGGCTGCGTCTTCCGGATTTTCGGGCGGATGTCGCTTCTCCGTTCACCTGGCTCCGCCACTCCGGTAGCTGCGGTATTCCTCGCGTACGATGGCTTCCAGGTCGCGCTGCAGCACCGCCGCCATGCGCTGCCTGAGCCAGGCCGTGACTTCGATGCCCAGGGAAGACTGGATCTCCGCCTCCAGCGTGCGCAGGAGCCGCTCCTGATCGAGCCCGCCGGCGATCGCCTGCACGGCCCGGGCCTCCTCCGCCGCGGTGGACTTGATGACAAAGGGGACGTTGCGCTCCTGCTCGATCGCGATGATCTCCAGGAAGCGATCCACTGCCCTGTCTATCGAATCGTTGACGATCTTGTAGTCGTACAGGTGCCGGTAGCTCAGTTCGTGCTTGGCCCAGCTCAGTCGCTTGGCGATGCTTTCCTCCGAATCGGTGCCGCGGCCGCGCAGCCGGGCTTCCAGCACCGGCAGGCTCGGGGGCTCGATGAAGATCAGCACCGCTCCGTCGCAACGCTCGCGGATGCTGCGCGCGCCCTGCGTATCCACGTCCAGCAGGGCGTGCACGTGGGCAGCCAGGAGCTCCCGGATCACCTGCAGGCTCGTGCCGTAGAATTGGTCGTACACCTGCGCCCATTCCAGGAAATCCCCCTCTGCGATGCGCCGCTGGAATTCCCCGCGGGAAACGAAGAAATAGTCGCGGCCGTGGACCTCGGCGGGCCGCGGCGCGCGCGTCGTGAAGGACACGGACAGGCGCATCGCCGGCGTGCCGTGGCGCACGGCCTTGAGGATCGAGGTCTTGCCCACGCCGCTGGGGCCGGACACCACGAACACGCGGTGAAAAGTCATGACCGCCGAATCCTGGGAGGGTGTGCGAGTCTGCGCCACGGTGTGCCACGGTGCGCCGCGGCTTTCCGCGGCGGGGGTCATTCCAGGTTCTGGATCTGCTCCCGCAGGCGCTCGATCTCCGTCTTGATCTCGACCACGCGGACGCTCACCTGGGGGTGGCTGCTCTTGACCGACAGCGTATTGGCCTCGCGCTGCAGTTCCTGCAGCAGGAATTCAAATTTCCTGCCCAACGGGCCGCCCTGCGCCAGCAGCTGTTCAAGGTGATCCAGGTGCGTGCCGAAGCGGGTGATCTCCTCCGAGACGTCGCAGCGTTCGGCCAACAGGGCGATCTCGAGCTGGATGCGGTCTTCCTGGGCCGGGGAAAAGCCACCGCCGGCCTGCAGGGCCGCTCCCGGGGCATCGGTGGCCAGGCTCAGCAGCTTGGCCAGGTGCTCCCGCAGGCGCACGGCATGTTGGCGCGGCAGGTCGGCGACGAGCGGGACGATCACGCCCAGATGCTCCCGCAGCAGGCCGATCCGGCTGCGAAAATCGGCGGCAAGCGCCTCGCCTTCCCGCTGCCGCATGTGGACGAGGGCCTCCACGGCCTGGGTGAACGTGCGGTCCACCAGCGTCTCGACTTCCTCCGCATGTCCGTCCAGCGCGCTCTGCAGAATCGGATCCCGTCCGCCCATCAGGTCGCCCAAGGTCACCGCGGGCGTGATGTGGGTGACGCGCCGCACTTCCTTGAGCAGCAGGGCGTAGCGTTCCAGCGCCGGCTGGTTCAAGGCCAGTTCCCCGAAGGCTTCGCCCTCGGCCGAAAGGGAGACGTTGCCTTCGATCTTGCCCCGTTCGCAACGCTCACGCAGGCGCTTCTTCAGGGCCTCCTCGAGTTGTCCCAAGCCGGCGGGCAGGCGCCCGCGGAATTCCAGGTGGCGGCTGTTCACCGAGCGCAATTCGACCGCGCAATGCCAGCGGCCGGCCGACGCCTCGGCGCGGCCGAATCCCGTCATGGACTGGATCATCGGGGCCTTGTCCGCCGCGCGGACGGGGAGGCGCCAGGGTTCACCGTCCGCCCCGCAGCCGGCGCAACTCGCGATCGTAATCCTTCCGTTTATCCGAGTTGGCGAGGACCTGGTAGGCTTGGCCGATCTTGCGGGTCATCTGTTCCGCCTGTTCGCGCACCCAAGGGAAGCCGGAATGGTTGTGCAGGTCCGGGTGATACTGCTTGAGCAGCCGGTGGTAGGAGGTCTTGATCTCCAGCGCGTTGGCAGT
>JBGOTW010000134.1:0-11087 GCA_041476685.1 bacterium
CTCGAACTCAGGCTCTTTCACGCCCTGGAGGACAGCGCCCAAGCCGACGAGTATCTCGCGCGCTTTAGCGGGCGCGTGAATCCGTGAAAAGGAGCAGCCATGTCCGAACCCGGGAGCATGCGCAAGAAATTCCTGGTGGTGATGAGCACGGGTGCCAACGAGCCCAAGAAGGCGTTTACGCCATTCTACTATGCCGCCGCGGCGGCCTCGATGGATTTCGACACGACGATGTTCTTTCTCGCCGAGGCGCCTTCGTTGCTCCGGCCGGGGGTCGCCGAAACCGTGCGCACGACCACGGACGGCGAGCCGCTCGCCAAGGTGATCGACCTCGGACGCAAGAACGGCGTCAAATTCCTCTGCTGCAGCGTTTCGGCGAAAGTCATCTGGAATATCGAGGATCAGGGTCTGCCGGAAGGAATGGAATTCGCCGGCGCGGCCACGCTGCTCGAGATGGCGACCGATCCCGACGTTGCGGTGCTCTATTTCTAGGAGCCGCTATGGCCTATCGAGGATTCCGCTTTCCCGAAGAACTCCACTACGACCTCGGCTACCACGTCTGGCTGCGCACCGAGGGAGAGCTCGTCGCAGTGGGAGCCACCGACCCGGCGCAGGCCTATGCGGGCGAAATCATCCACATGGGAATCAAGAAGCCCGGCACGCGCTTGGAGCGAGGTGCCATTCTCGCCACGGTGGAGAGCGCGAAATACATGGGGCCAATGCGTTCGCCGGTCACCGGGATTGTGGTAGAGGTCAACGAGGGCGTGTCGAAGAAGCCCGCGCTCGTCAACGGCGACGCCTACGGAAACTGGGTGGCGCGCCTGAAGCCGGATAAGCTTGCTGCCGAACTAGCGCTGCTCACGCCGGGGAAGGACGCGGCGGAGAAGTACAAGCCGATCGTGGACGAGTGGGGCGTCCAGGGGAGCGGGGTCTGAGTGGCGCAGCCGGCGACGGACCGCGGCCAGGGACGGTTCGAAGTTCTGCTGACTAGAGACACCGACCCCGCCGCCAATCTTGCGCTCGAGCAGCAGCTCTTGCGCGAGGTCAACGCAGGTACGCGCCCGGAAACCGCGCGCCTGTGGGTGAACGACGAATGCCTCGTGCGCGGCCCGCACCGCAGCCGTACGTCGGGCTGGTACCACGAGGAGCGCGCCCGCGCACTCGGCCTGCGTGTCTACACCCGCTCGACCGGAGGCGGCTGTGTCTACCACGACCGCGGCAATCTCAACTGGAGTTTTTATCTCAGGCGCGCCGAGGGGTTCGTGGGGTATCGGCGGCTGTTCGAGGAGTGCTCCGCCCTTGTTATCTCCGCGCTGCAGTCGCTAGGTATCGCTGCGTCTTTCGGCGCGCCGAACCGGATCGACATTGCGGGGCGGAAGATCTCGGGGCTGGCGGCGCGGGCGGCGAGCCAGGCGACGCTCGTGCATGGCACGCTGCTCGTTTCGACGGACCTGGAGCGGATCGAGGCGCTGTGCATTCCGCCGCCTGGCTGCCCGCGGGTGGCGCGGATCTGCGATTTCGAGTCGCGACTTTCGGTGGCAGGAGTGATGGATCACATCGCCGGGGCGCTAATGGGGCTGGAGCGTGCCTAGTGGGTCGGGTTGAAACTTAGAGCCCTTTTCAAACCCCGGGACATGGTGTTTTCCAACGGATCAGAGACCAGCCCAGGTTCAGGAATCGTTCATAACTGGAAAGCCGGTTCCGGGCTACCGGGCGACGCGCGGCTCTGAAAAGCCAAAATGCGTTGAAGTCGTCGAGGTGCGCCCACGGGGACGGAAAGACGCGGGAACGTTCGGCGTGAGCGTTTCGCAAGACCCGCTAATTCGGGAGGGTTTGCGGGTGGAGACAAGCTGCGGGTTTGCGTGAGGGGGAAAGCGATCTTCCTGTCGATGGCGGGAGAGTAGCGGCCCCCATGTCCTACGCGCCTTCAATGGCCTTGGTTGCCGCGCGGTACTTGCAGAAATCGCAGCGCGCGCCGGGATCGGGCAAGCCCTCCCTCTTGAGGCAGGCTGCAAGATCCAAAATTGTCCGATCGACCCAACTGTCCCGGCCCACGTAGGGAATCAGTTTCACCTTGAAATCGACACGATTCTCGAATGAAGAGCGGCGTGTGTCGCCATTGCAGTAGACAAAATACCCAGTGTTGCTGACCCGAAAACCGTTCCGCCGGAATAGCCACTGGTAGATTTCGATTTGCCGCTTGTAGCCGTTCTGCCACTCAGCGTCGAGCGTGACCTCTCCCACCTTCGCTGTCGCCTTGTAATCGGCGACCAGCAATCGTTCATCGCGGTCGATCCAAACATCGTCTATCCCGCCCGTAATGATAAGATTTGTGCGCTCGTCGTGGTGCTCAACCCCCGCGTGCAGGGCGTCCCGCCAGCGGTCTAGTTTCGGGTGATCGAAAGGCACTGTGCGCACGCAGGCTAGGCGGACCGGCGCAATGGGTCGTATTCCCGGCATTTGCTGACGGAAATGGGCGATCTGCAATTACGGGTGCCGCGCTCGCGCCTTTACGCGCCGGTCGAGGTGCTGAAGGCCTATGCCCGGCGCGCGGACTCGGTCAATCGCATGGTCCTGGCCTGCTTTGTGTTTGAGCTGTCCACCCGCAAGGTGGCCAAGCCGTTGCTGCCTGTGCTGGGCGAGGCGGTCAGCCCGGCTACGGTCAGCCGGATCGCCAAGACGCTGGACTGCGCGGTCGTTGCCTTTCATTGCCGCAAGCTGGAGGACCGCTACCGCCTGCTGGTGTTCGACGGCGTGGTGCTGGCCCGCAAGACAGGCATGGGTGCACTACGCCAGCCGGTGCTGGTGGCGCTGGGCGTGCTGCCGGACGGACGCAAGGAGGTGATCGACTTCCGGCAGGCGCCCGCGGAGTCGCAAGCCGCTTGGGAAGCCTTTCTGAACGATTTGTACCGGCGCGGGTTGCACGGGCACAGCGCCAAGCTGGCGGTCAGCGATGGCGGAAAGGGGCTCCTGGCGGCGTTACCCCTGGTCTATCCGCACCTGCCTGTCCAGCGCTGCTGGGCGCACAAGACGCGCAATATCTTGGACAAGTGCCGCAAGGCCGACCGGGAACGGGTCAAACGCGACCTGCATCGCATTTCCCACGCCCCCACGTGCAGCCAAGCACGCCAGGCGGCTGCCCGCTTTGCGGAGCGCTGGAACGCCCTCTATCCCAAGGCCGTCGCCTGCCTGCTCGCCGACCTGGAGGAGCTGCTGGCTTGCTATGTCTTCGACGACCCGGAGTGGCGCAAGGCGGGGCGCACGACCAACGCCATCGAGCGCCGCTTCCGGGAGGTCCGCCGCCGCACCCGGCCCATGGGCGTCATCGCGGACCGCACCAGCATCGAACGGATCTTGTTTGCCGTGTTTGCCAACGAGAACCAAGCTCAGGGAGTGGCCCCCATCTTTCCACTGACACATAACTCGTGACATTACCGTGCGTCGCCCATTGACCAAAGACGACCCTCGGTTAGCATTCTTCTGCAATCCGTGGCGCGCACCGACTGGTATCATCCCACAGGCGAAATTCCTGCGGCGTAGATTGCGCCTTCGGTACGATTCAGTCCCGTTGTTGCCGTCATCGCCGGCACGTCGCGGCCAGGCTTCCACGGTCAGCGTTGAAATTTCCCGGCATCACGGTATGATGCGCACGGGGAAGGGAAGCGCTTTCGTAGCAATCTTCAGTTGACGTGCCGTTGGGGCGACTCGGTCCGCGGCTCGCATGCGTGCGAGGTCGTCCGATGCGGTCATGCGGTCTGTCTGCGCTCTCCCATGGCTTTCCCCGGGGAAACGCAGAGACAGGCGCGAGTGGTCGCGCACCCTATCAGACGGTCTGGGTGTTTCCGTTGCTGAGGCTAGGCACCGAGGAGGGGGAGATGAATTCGCTACTACGTCGGATGTGGGTCGTTGTTGCGGCAGCACTGGTCCTGATTCCGGGCTACTCAATCTGGGCCCAAGGTTCATCCAATGTCGTGCGCATCGGTGGATCCATTTCGCAAACTGGCCGCTATTCGGAACCCGCGGGCCGCCAGTACAATGCCGTCAAGATGTGGGTGGACGAGGCGAACGCACGGGGCGGGCTGCTGGGTCGTCACGTCGAACTGACAATGCTGGACGACCAGTCAGATACGCAAACGGCCATCAAGCTGTACGAGAAGCTGATCACCGAGGACAAGGTGGACCTGATGGTCGGGCCGTATTCCAGCGGCATTTGCGACGCTGTGGCCAATATCACGGAGCGGTACCACATGCCGATCGTCGCCTACGGTGCTGCCGCGAGCGACATCTGGACCAAGGGCCGCAAGTACATCTTCGCCATCGCTGACGTTGCCGAGAACTACCAAAAGGGGGCCGCCTATCTGGCAAAGCAGATCGGCGTGAAACGGATCGCGATCATCGGCGAGGACAGCCTGTTCCCCCGCCAGACGCGCAAGGGGCTGGAGCATTGGGCCAAGGAACTGGGCCTGGAAGTCGTGCTGGCGGAGAACTATCCCACTCAGAAGCAAGGCGACTACAC
This sequence comes from bacterium, assembly GCA_041476685.1. Lineage (GTDB taxonomy): Bacteria > SAR324 > SAR324 > SAR324 > JACQKK01 > JBGPEV01. The sequence goes on from JBGOTW010000134.1 coordinate 4,514, forward strand.
CGCGTTGCTGGAGAAGATCAAGGCCCGCCGCGCCGAAGCGATCTTCTCGGATGGATACTTCGACGATTCTGTCGCCCAGATCCGGCAACTCAGGGAAATGAACTTCAATGTGAAGATGTTCGCCGGGACCGTCGGCCCGGGCTTGCCGCGCTTTGCCAAGGATCTGGGCCCCTCTGCCGAGTATGTGTTGGGTTTCAGCCAATGGGAGCCCAAGCTTTCGCTGGGGTATCCAGGGATGAAGGAATTCATCGAGGGCTACAAGGCCCGCTACGGAGACGAACCCAATTACCATGCGGGCGCGGCCTACGGGGCGATGCAGGTGTTCGAGGCCGCCGTCAAGCGCGCCGGGTCGGTGGATCGCGAGAAGGTCCGCGATGCGCTGGCAACCGTCACCGTGCCTACGATGTTCGGTATATGGAAGGCGGATGCAACGGGGATGGTGCAGCACGAGGGACTGACGTTCCAGATCCTGAAGGGCGAACGGATGATTGTGTGGCCGCCCAATCGGGCGGAAACCAAAGCGATTCTGCCCATGCCTCCCTGGAGCGCGCGTTGACCTGCGGCAGGGCCGCGCGCCGGTCCCTGCGCTCTTCTTCGGCGCGATACGGCGGACTTGTCGAGGCCCGCCGCCGCGGAACCGAGTGACCTTTGCCTCAGGATACGGCGCCGGAGGGGGGCCGATCGCGATGGAAAGAGCCGAGATTCGAAGGTTGTATGTGTTGGCGGTCTTTCTGCTCGCCGCATTCGCGGCGCCGTTTGTCATCGGCATGCTGACTGACAATGTATTCTACGATGCGCAGTGGGCGGCCGACCTCGCAAACGTCGTCTTGAACGGCGTCATGCAGGGCGGCGTGTATGCCATGTACGGCGTGGGACTGACCCTGATCTTCGGCGTGATGCGCATTCTCAATGTGGCTCACGGCGACCTGGTCATGCTGGGGGCCTATCTCACCTGGACGATCTTCAACGCTCCTGGTTTCCTGGGGTGGGGGATCGTCATCGACCCGCTCGTCTCGTTGCTGGTGACGCTGCCCGTGGCCTTTGGGCTGGGCTGGCTCATTCAAAAGGTGCTGCTCAACGCAGTGGTGGGAGGGCCGGAGCTGACACCCTTGCTGATTACATTTGGCTTTGGCATCGCGCTGGTCAATGTCGTGGAGTGGATCTACACGACCGACTACCGGACGATTCCGTTCCACCCCGGCTCTTTCTCCCTAGTGGGTTCCCTGTATATTGGGAAGAACCGGCTGATCAGCTTCGTCACCGCGCTGGGCCTTTCGTTGGCCGTGTTCCTGTTTCTCAAGCTGAGCCGCTTGGGAAAGGCCGTGCGGGCCACGGCCCAGAACGCGCAGGTGGCGCAAGTGTGCGGCATCAACATCCAGCGCATCTACGTGTTGACGTTCGGACTCGCGGCGGCCCTCGCGGCGGCGGGAGGAGCCCTGGTCTCGATCCAGTTCGGATTCAATCCTGAGACGGGAATCCAGTACACCGTCGTCGCCTGCGCGATCATCATCCTGGGCGGGCGCGGCAATTACCTGGGGGCGGTTATCGGAGCGGTCCTGCTCGCGGTGCTGGAGAACCTGGTCGCATTCATGGCCCCCAACGGGAGCGCCGTGGTGGAGATCGCCGCCTATGTGCTGATCATCTCGGTGCTGTTGATTCGGCCCCAAGGCATCCTTGGCGTCAAGGAAGCGTAAGGAGATGCCCGCGTGACCCGCCGTGAGCACCTGCGAAACCTGAGCTTCCTGCTCCTGTTGCTGGCCGTCCTGGTCGCGCTTCCCTTCCAGTTGGGGGTCTACTATCGCTCGTTCCTGATGTTTTCCATGATGTGGGCGGTACTTGCGCTGAGCTGGAATATCATCAGCGGGTACACCGGCTATACCTCGTTTGGCCACGTGGTGTTCTACGGGGTGGGAGCGTACGCCTCCGCCATCCTGGTGGCGGATCACGGCTGGAACTGGTTCGCGACGCTGGGGGTCGGCGGCCTGCTGGGCGTGGCCATGGCCGTCGTGATCGGCTGTCCGGTGCTGCGGCTGAAGGGCCCCTACTTTGCCATTGCGATGCTGGGCGCCGCGGAAAGTACGCGGGTGCTGGTCACCGTTTGGGACAGCCTCACCCATGGCGGATTGGGCATCTCCATGCCCAATGTGGAGAATTCCCGCGAAACCTACTTTGCGATGCTGGTGCTGCTGTCCGTCACCATCGTGGCAGCCTACTGGGTCGCCCACAGCCGGTTCGGCATCCGGCTGAACGCCATCCGCGAAGACGAGGTGGCGGCCGAGGCGATGGGGATCAATACCACCGTTTACAAGCTGTCGGCCTTTGCGCTTTCCGCGGTGTTTCCCGCGATCGCCGGAGGCATCCAGGCGAACAAGACGCTGTACATCAATCCCGACGCCGAGTTCTTCCTGCAGATCACCATCACCATGATGCTGATGACTATGTTCGGCGGGAAGGGAACCGTCGTCGGTCCGATTGTCGGTGCGTTGGTGCTGTATCTCGTGCAGGAGATCGTTTGGGTCAAGTTCCCGTTTTTTCATCTCATCATGTTCGGCATCTTTCTGATCCTGGTTGCCCGCTTCATGCCGCGGGGCATCGTTGGACTTTGCATTGACCGCGGGTGGATTCGCAAAGGCATGGTGCACTGATGGAACTCCAGCGCGGACAAGTGACGTCGTGAACGCCCCGGCAAGCGAAATCGCCCTGGAAGTCCGCGATCTCCACAAGAATTTCGGGGGGATCAAGGCCGTTAATGGTTGCACGCTCTTATTTCCGCGCGGCCGGATCTCCGGCTTGATCGGTCCGAACGGGTCGGGAAAGACCACAACCTTCAATCTGCTGACGGGAATCCTGGCGCCGGATCGGGGCAGCATTCTGTACAACGGCGAGAATTTGGCGGGGCTGACCCCGTATCAAATCTTCCAACGTGGCATCGTCCGAACGTTTCAGATTACCCGCATCTACCGGGAGATGACCGTCTTCGAGAACATGCTTTCGGTATCTTCGCTGCGCGTGCCCGAGCCAAAGGCGCGGGCGCGAGCGGAAGAGCTGATGGAGTTCGTCGGTCTGACCCGTCTGCGCGACGAGTACGGAGGAAATCTGTCCTATGGTCAACAGAAGCTCCTCGAGTTCGCACGCGTGCTGATGCCGGATCCGCAGGTGATCCTGCTGGACGAGCCGGCCGCCGGCGTGAATCGCACCCTGCTTGCCGAGCTATTGGAGCGCATCCACAGCCTACGGACGGCGGGCAAGACCATCGTCATCATCGAACACGACATGCACGTGATCATGAACACATGCGACCGGATCTTCGTGATGGACTACGGGATTGAGATTGCCGAAGGCACCGCCGCCGAAATCCAGAGCAACGAACAAGTGATCGAAGCCTACTTCGGGCATCGTCGCCATGGCGCTTCTTGAGCTGAAACAGGTTGAATCCGCCTACGGTCGGATTCAAATCCTGCACCAGGTCTCCCTGCACGTGAACCCGCGGGAGGTGGTGTGCGTGATTGGCCCCAACGGCGCCGGGAAATCCACCGCGTTCAAGGCGATCATGGGCTTTGTCACCCACCTGGCCGGCGACATCCTGTTCGACAACGTCAGCTTGGTGGGCCGCCGTCCCGACGAGATTCTGGCGTTGGGTCTGGGCTACGTTCCCCAGGGGCGCATCGTATTCAGCCAGATGACGGTGCGCGAGAACCTGGAGATGGGCGGCTATCTGGAGCGGAACCGCAAGAAGCTGCGCGATGCGATGGATCACGTCTTCACGCTGTTTCCTCGCCTCGCGGAGCGCGCAGGACAGCGGGCCGGCACGATGAGCGGTGGCGAGCAGCAAATGCTGGCCATGGGACGCGCCCTGATGACGCAGCCCCGCATGCTCATGCTTGACGAACCTTCCCTGGGACTCAGTCCCCAGTTTGTGGATGAGGTATTCGACCGAATCGTGACGTTGGCCGGGCAGAACATCACGATCATGCTCGTCGAGCAGAACGCCGCCCGTGCGCTCGAGATCTCCAACCGCGGCTACGTGATGGAATTGGGACGTAACCGCTTCGATGGCTCCGGCCATGACCTTCTGCACAATCCGGATGTCCGGCGCATGTACCTGGGGGGATAATGCGACCGCAAGGGCCTGCTTCAGGCGGACAGGTGCAGGAGGCCATCGATGCGAGACGGGGAGCAGTACGAGGATTTGGACTTCGTCATCGCAGATTTCCCCCATGATCCGATCTCTTCAGCAATGCCAGCGGAGATTCCGGGCTGGTGCGGCGGCTCGGGGAGCGGACACGACTTTGGGGTCGGAAGAGCGCTGGGTGAGGGCGCGTGGCGGCAAGCGAGCAGCACCGGCCATCCTCGCGCGTTAAGTCGACACCGCTTCGAGGCCGGCATGGAATGCGACGAACGGCGTTAAAGCCAGTCGCACCCCCGCGACCAGGCGCGCGTTGCATGTGCCATATCGTAGGCTCCGGAAAAGCAAAAGGCCCGCATCCCGGCAGGGTGCAGGCCCCAGAGAATCCTCAGAAAATTGCACTCAGCGCTCACTTACAAGTTCGACGTGCTAAAATGTATCTATCGTAACTAGCTGAAAACACAATCGGGGTGAGAGGATTCGAACCTCCGACCTCTTCGTCCCGAACGAAGCGCGCTGCCAGGCTGCGCTACACCCCGAGCCGGACCTGCTGCGGCAAGCCCCCAGACTATGCGCGGCGCCGGGGCCATGCAAGCGAAAAAGAGGCCGCGCAATGATGACCGGTCCCTCGCCGCGGCGGTTCTCACTGGACGCTCAGACTCCGCCGGAAGCCTTCAAGCCAAGCGGCCGCAGGCGGGTCGAATCGCCGTCCGCCACGGAACGGCCGAACTCCCCGAGCTCCGCCGCCGCGGCGTCCAAGTCCTCGCCGGAAACGGTGCGCGCGTAAATGTAGTGGCGCATCGCATGCCGGTAGCGCGGATCGTAGTACTCCTCGAGCAGGGTGCCCACGAGCGGCCGCAGTTCCCCCGCGCGCAATTGCGCGACAAGCTGTTCGGTGCGGGCCGCGCCGAAGAATGCGTGCAGGCAGCGCAGTGAGCATTCCAGCTGCCGGCGGGTGGCCTCGTCGAGCCGCTTGTCCGCTGTCCCGCCCGGAGCGGCATACTCGGCGATGATGCGGGTGATGCGTGTCTCCAGCGACGCGGTGACGAGCACGCACGTGGCGGCCTGCATGGCGCGCCGCAGCCCGGCGGGAAGGGTGACCGTGCCGACCTTGCGGCTTTCGCCCTCGATCCACGCCGGCGCCGCCGGATCGAGCGCCTGCATCCGGGCGAGCAGGTGCGCCTCGAACTGCTGTTGGGTGCGCGGGGTGCGGTGCACCCCTCCGAACAGCGAACTGCGGTGCTGGGCGGCGTCTTCCAAATCCAGGGCGTTGGACAGGCGGGTGAGCAGCAGCGTCTTGCCCACTCCGGTCTGTCCATGGATGACGATCGGGAGCGGCGGAACAGACTGCTCCAGTTCTCCCAGCACGTAATTGCGGTAGGCCTTGTATCCGCCTTCGAGCCGCCGCACGTCGAAACCGAGGGAGGCCAGCAGGGCCGCCACCGCCTGCGAGCGCATCCCGCCCCGGGCGCAATACACGAGCAAGGGCCGGCCGCGGTACGGCTCGAAGCGTCCGGCAAATTCCGCGAGCCGTCCGCCGACATGAGCCAGGCCACGCTGGACGGCCGGCGCCTTGCCCAGGTGCCGATAGAGGATGCCGATCTCCGCCCGTTCCTCATTGGAGAACAGGGGCACGTTGACCGCCCCGAAGACGGCTCCCCGGGCGAATTCCCCGGGGGAGCGGACGTCCACGATGGCTGCGGCCTCGCGCAACAGGGCGGCGCAGGGGTGAGGCGTAGGATTCATCGGCGCTGCGGCTCGAGTGGATCGGACGCGGCCCTAGTCGGCAGGCTGGGCTTTGGCGGCGGCCAGTCGTGCCGGCCGGGACTCCCCGCCGCGGCTCTCGGCGCTCCGGCCTGCTTCGGCTTCGGCGCCCGCGACCGGCGCGTCTTCCAGGCCGTGCTTCACGCGAATGAGTTGCGTGAGCTTCTGAGCCAGCTCGGGCTGGTCTTGCAGCACCTTGCGCACGTTTTCCCGGCCCTGCCCGATCCGCTCGCCCTCAAAGGAGTACCAGGTGCCGCTCTTCTGCAGGAGTCCCTCGGTGGTCGCCAGGTCCACCAGGCTGCCTTCCCGGGAAATACCGCCGGAATGGAGGATGTCGAACTCCACCTGCTTGAACGGCGCGGCCACCTTGTTCTTCACCACCTTGACCCGCACGCGCGAGCCGATCACGTTCTCGCCGTCCTTGACCGGATTGACCTTGCGCACATCGAGCCGGATCGTGGCGTAGAACTTCAGGGCGTTGCCGCCGGAGGTCGTCTCCGGATTGCCGAAGATGATCCCTACCTTCATGCGCAGCTGGTTGATGAAGACGACGATGGTCTTGCTCTTGGAGATGACCGCGGTCAGCTTGCGCAGGGCCTGGGACATGAGCCGGGCCTGCATGGCCATGTGCGCGTCGCCCATCTCCCCTTCCAGCTCGGCCTTGGGCACCAGGGCCGCGACGGA
>JBGOTW010000135.1:0-11010 GCA_041476685.1 bacterium
CCGCGGCGGGGCACGTGGGGGGCGCGGCCCGGCCTGACCGGCACGGACTGCCGCACCGGGCAGGATGGCTTGGAAGACGGACGGCACGACGACTCGCACGGCGTAGCCCAGGGGCACGGCGAAGCCCAGCGGCACGGCGAAGCCCTGAGTCACCTTGAAGCCCAGGGGCACGGTGAAGCCCAGCGGGACGGAGATTGGCTGGAGCCCGGTCAGGCACCGGTGCAGCGCGTGCGCTGGAACCTGTCTGCATGAGCGCGCTTCTCGCAGGCGGGCGCCGTACACGGGCCCACCACAAGAGGTTACGCTGAAGAACGCCGGGGCAACCGGCATGACGATCCGAGGAGGCAGGCAGCCAGACCCGCGGCAGCGGGGCACCGGAGAGCGAAGCAGCGGGAAGCGAGGCACCGGGAAGCGAGGCGATACGGAGGGCCATTGCGTGAATCCGAAGAGTGAGGGCAAGAGTCGCGGCGGAAGGCACGGCGCGGGGCGCGGTGGAAAGCACCGTCGCTTCGCCCGGGCCCGGCACGCGCTGACTCTCGCCATCGCGCTGGGGCTGTGCGCCTGGTCGGCCGGCGCGGTACGCGCGCAGCCTGCCGCCAAGCCGCCTGCCCCCGCAGCCGGCGCCACGCAGCCCGCCGCCACGCAGCCCGCCGCCGGCGCAGCGCAGCCGGCCGGCGCCGCGACGGGCGCGCCCAAAGGCCCCCTCGTGGACGAGTCGTTCTCCATCCGCCACGACGAGGAGCTCTACCAGCTCGAGGAAGCGGTGACCCTGATCTCCGGCTCGCTCAGCCGCATCGCGGACAAGGTGAACACGCTGGCGATCAACTCCTTCAGCTTCGGCATGGACGTGGATCCGGACTTCCGCACCAAGGCGGAGGTCATCATCCTGGAGAAGCTGCTCAACTCGAACGCGAACGTGAAGCTCGTGCAGTGCCAGGAGTGCCAGAAGCTCGAGACCAAGATCGTCAATGGCGTGCTGCGGCTGAAGAAGGGCATTCCCTCCCAGGAGGCGCGCCTGGAGCTGGCGAAGAAGCTGGGCGTGGACGGCTTCATCGACATCGGCATGTTCCGCAACAAACGCCAGCTCACGATCTACATCAAGGTGGTCGAGGCCGAGACCGGCGCGATCATCCTCGTCGACGAGATCGTGGGGCGGCAGGCGAGCATGCGCGACGCGGTGACGATCAGCTTCGGCGAGTTCAACTTTCCCATCGTCTTCGCGGGCAAGACCTACACCCACAACGCCTTGGCGGTCACGGTGACCGAGCAGGTGCAGCTGACCCAGCGCTTCTCCTTCGGCGTTGACCTGATCCTGTACACCGACAACAATCAGCTCAGCACCACCCCGCACATGACGCTCGATGCGGGCGTCCTGCTCTCCCCGTTCCTGGGCTTCGACATGGTGCAGCTGCCGCAGAGCACCTCGCGGGTGATCGGCTACCTGGGCCTGGGCAAGCTGCTCTCGCCCCAGCTCAACTACGGGGACGTCTACCGGGCGGGCGTGCAGTTCATCGTGGGCGACCGGCTGGTGGTCACCTTCGGCCTGAACGAATTCGACAAGACAAACATCGAAGTTTCCAAGAGTGATAAGAACAAGCAGCCCCTGCTGGCCAACGGGGCGCAGTTGAACGGAGAGGGCTATGAGCTGCGGTTCGGTTACCGGTTCTGAGCGCCGGCGCGACCGCGCGCCCGGTGCGCCGGCCCCGTGGCCGCGGCGCACTCTCTTGCCGTGGGGCCTCCGCGGGCCGCGGCGCGGCGGGGGCCTGCGCGGCTCCGCGGCGGCTGTGCTTTGCCTCGCGCTGGCGCTGGCGCTGCTCTCCGCCTGTTCCACTTCCAGGAAGAAGCCCGGCAAGACCGTGCTCGCCACCAAGCAGGGCGACACCTCGATCCAGGTCGTCGAATCCGACGAGGACGGCAATCAGGTCGTGCGCATCAACACGAGCTACAAGGGCGAGAACCACAGCATCGTGATGCAGATTGACCAGCCGGTCTACGACGTGGAGATCCCGCTGACGCTGGAGCAGATCGCGCCGCAGGCGAGCGCCGCCGCGCGCGGGCCGGAGGGCCAGTTCCAGGACCTGCTGATCGCCCAATACTTCGAGCGGGCGCAGGAGTCCATGCTCGCCGGGGACTATCCGGGCGCGCTTAGGCAGATCAACCTGGTGCTGCTGACCCGGCCCGACCATGTACAGGGCCATGCCATGAAGGGCTCGGTCTATTACGCCATGGGTAGCTACCAGCTGGCCGAGGAAGAGTGGAACCGCACCCTGGCGCTCGATCCCTCGAACCAGGAAGTGCGCAACTTCATGGACTTCCTGAAGAACCGCAAGGGCGCGCCGCAGCCGCCGCTGCCGGGCGCGCCGGGCGCAGCCGCGGGGGCCACCGCGCCCAAGGCCTCGGCCCGGGGTCAGCCGCCGGGCCAAGGCTCTGGAAGCTCCGCTCCCGGAAGCTCCGCTCCCGGGGGCTCGGCGCCGACCCAGCCGCGCCGGGGAGGGACGCCATGAGACTTGCGCTGCCGCCGCCGGCCGCGCTGCCGCGGAGCCGGATGCGCCTGACGCGAGGGGGTGTGCGCCGCCTGCGGCCGGCACGGGCCGCCTGGCTCGCCTTCGGCGCAGGGGCGGCGCTGGGCTGCCTGCTTCTGGCCGCCGCGCGCGCCTTCGGGCAGCAGGCGTCCACGGAACTGCTCAACCGCGTGTCCGACCCGAAGCTGCAGGCCTTCGAGGAGAAGCTCACCGCGCGCATCAACACCGAGCTGGCCCGGTACATTTCGAAGAACCAGTACGTGCTGTCGGTCAAGGTGCTCTGGAATCCGGATATCGTGCCGGTGGTGCAGAACCCCGCGCTGTCTCAGGACAAGCAGAAGCTGCCCGGCTTCCCGATCTTCGTGCGCGCGCCCGACACGCCGCAGGTGGACGAATCCACCCCCTCGTTCACCCGGCTCACCGTGCGCGTGCTGCTCGACGAGACGCTGCCCGAGTACTACGAGCGCTTCGTGCGCAAGCTCGTCCCGATCGTCGCGCGCTTCGACAGCCAGCGCGGGGACCAGGTCATCGTCGTGAAGGAGACGTTCCCGTTCCTCAACAAGGAGCAGCAGCCGCCCACGCTGCCCGAGAAGGAGCTGATGGACAAGGTCGGCGGGCCCGCGCCCGGGGAACGCGCGACCCCGACGCCGGGACAGCCCGCCATCTCGCAGCGCGAAGCCGCCCAGATCGCGTTCGACGAGGGACGCCTGCCGGACGCCCTGCGCGCCGCCGAGGACGGCTTCCAGCGCGCCACGAGCAGCCTGGATCGCGCCCAGTACCTCGCCATCGAAGGCTCGGTGCTGTACGCCATGAACAATCGCGACGCCGCGCGCAGCGCCTGGCAGCGCGCGCTCACCTTCGATCCGACGAATACGGAAGTGAACCGGATGCTGAACGTCCTCGACGCCCAGCGCGCCGACGCGCAGCGGCCCCAGCAGCCCGAGGCCCCGCGCTCCGACAGCCCGCGCGCGAAGGAGGCCCGATGACCGTCCTGCTTGCGACCGGCCGACCCGCGCGCGCCCGCGCCGCCTGGCGCGTGGCGGAAGCCTGCGCGGTGGCCCTGCTCGCCGGCCCGCTCGCCGGACCGCTGTCCGGCCTGCTCGCCGGACCGCGGATGGACGCGCCGCCCTTCATCCGCACGGCCTACGGGGCCGAGTTCGTCGTGCCGCCGGGCCAGAACGTGGGCTTGCAGGAGGACCTGCTGCGCGAGCGGATCGCCCGCGTCGCCAAGGACCTCGCGGGCGACAAGGTCGTCAGCGTCGTGGCCCACGTCGGCTATGTGCGCATGGACGGCTCGAAGGCCGGCGGCGCCGATCGCGTCAAGCTGCCCGGGCTGAACAATTACGTCACCACCAGCGGCGACCTCAAGGTCTCCGCGGAGTACGTGCGCGTGCGGGAAGTGTTCGTGCTCGTCAGCGACGAGTTGGCGGGACGCACCCAGCAGCTCGAGCGCGACATCCGCACCCAGGGCGGGCTCGACCCGGCCAAGGGCGACCGCGTGGAAGTCGTCACGGTAGCCACCGCCGCCAGTCGCGTCGCGGCGCGTCCGGGCGACCAGGGCGCGCAGGCCCGCAAGGCCCCAGGGCCCGAGCCGGAAGGAGTGGCCAAGGAGAAGGAGAGCGAGGCGCCCGCGCCGCCCGCGGTCGCGGAAGCCCTGCGCGAGCCGAAGAGCACCTCGTTCCTGATCCAGGCGCGCGCGGCCTATTTCCGGGGCGATTACAACCAGGCCTTGGACCAGATCATGCAATCCATCAGTGCTAAATCGGACAATCCCCAGGCTTACGCCATGCTGGGATCGCTGTATTATGCGATGAATTGGAAGAATCTGGCCCTGAAGTACTGGGAAAAGGCCCTGGCGCAAGACCCGGCCAACCGGGAGCTGGAGCAACTCGTGACCCAGCTGCGCATGGCGCAGAATTGAGGCCTCCGTGAAGGACCGTGGCACCGGCACCCCGATTCCCGTGGCACCCTGGGCGGCAGGCACCCGCGCTGCGGCGGCCCCGGCCGGAGTGTGCCGCGCCGGAGCGTGCCGCGCCGGAGTCCTGCGCTTCGTCCTGCTGATCGCCCTGCTCGCGGGCGCGCTGGCGGCCCCCGGCGCGGTGCGGGCGCAGGGCGGCGAGCAGGTCGTGGATTCCCTCGATGCGCTGCAGCGCCGCATCGAAGCCCTCGTCGGCGAGCGCCTGTCGGCGCTGATGCCGCGCCAGACCTACGTGCTGCGCGCCCTGGTGCTCGGTCACCGCGTCACGGTCCCGCGCGGCGCGACGACCGGCGGCGCCTACGACTTGCCCGGGTTCCGGCCCTCCGCCGGCCAGCCTGTCGCCGGCGACGAGAAGTACGCGGTGGACCAGATCGTCGTGCGGATCGTGCTGAACGAGGAGTTGCGCCCCGAGGACGTCCAATACCTGCGCACGATCGTGCCGATCCTGGCCGACTTCCGCGCCGAGCGTGGCGACCGGCTCGACTTGCAGGCGCTCTCGGCCTTCAATCGCGGGGCCGGCCAGCCGGGTCAACCGAATCAGGGCCAGGTTTCCGGCATGGGCCAGACGCCCGGTCAGCCCGGCAGTTCGGACGCCGGGACGTCGTTCCCCTGGCCCGGTCAGGGCGGCCGCCCGACGACCGCGGTGGACTGGATCTTCATGGGGCTGCTGGGCCTGATCCTCGTGGCGCTCCTGATCGTGCTGCTGCGGGTGTTTCTCATGCCGCGCGCCGCGGCCGCACCGTCCTACGCCGCTGCGGCTTACGAGAATCCGCGGTATGCCGCGCCGGCCTACGCCCCTGCTCCGCCGCAACAACGGCCCAGCGGCGCGGGGGGAGGCGGCGCGAGCCGGGGACGGGGCGGCAGGGAGGAATCCTCTTCCTACGCTCCCGACGCGGAGGATCTGGAAGAGCAGCGCTATTTCGAGAGCCTCAAGGCGGGCGTCGTCAAGGCGCTCTTCGCCCGTCCGGACATCGGCCGGCTGCTCGTGCAGGACTGGCAGAGCCAGTCCGACAAGCTCAGCCAGCTGATCCACGCGCTCGGGCCGCAGATCGCCCGGCAGGCGCTCCTGCCGCCCCTGGGCGTCGCGCGCTACGGGGACCTGGAGGAATCGGTGCGCTCCGACAAGGCACCCGAGCGCGGCAAGGTGATCCAGACGCTGAAGGCGGCGAACCTGTACCTGATCTCCAGGGAGCTCGAGCACCCCGAGGAGATTCGCGCCGACCCGTTCGCCTTCCTCGACGAGCTCTCCCGCGGCCAGGTCGGCCATCTCGTCAAGGACGAGCCCGTCAAGGTCAAGGCGATCGTGCTGAGCCGGCTCAAGCCGGAGGACATGGCGTTCATCCTCGAGCAGTACCCGAAGGACATGCAGCTTGAGATCGCCGTCAACATCGGCAACCTGCTCTCGCTGCCCCTGGACATGCTCGACGGCGTCGCGCGGGACCTGGCCGAGAAGGCGCGGCACGTGCCCGACGCCCGCACGGTGGATATCGAGGGGCCGTCGGCCCTGGTGGGCATGATGGGCCGGGCCTCCCCGGACACCAGCCTGTACCTGCTGCAGGCGATGAAGGCCAAGGACCGCCGGCTGTCCGAGGCGGTCGAGAAGCGCTTCTTCCTCTTCGACGCGATTCCGCTGGTGCCCGATGACGTGTTGCCCCAGGCCGTACGGGGGATGCCCAGCGCGGTGGTCGTGCAGGCGCTGCAAGGGGCGCCGGAGGACTTGCAGCGCAAGGTGCTGATGGCGTTCCCGGAGCAGGCCCGCCCGGGCCTGGTGAACAGCCTGCGCGCGGCGAAAGCCGACTCGGCCGAGGTGGAGGAGGCACGGCGCCAGGTCGTGGCGCGCTTCCAAGCGCTGGCGCGACAGGGCAAGATCAATCTGAAGCAAATCAGCGACGCCTGGCAGGCGCAGGTACAGTCGCCCCAGCCCGCCGCCTAGCGAGCCGCAGGTGCACCTTCGGGTGCACCGTCAGGCGAGCCGCCGGCGTACCATGCGACGAACCGCCCGGCGCGCTATTCGGGATTCGGCGCAGCCGTGCGGGACCGCCGGGCGCTTGTGTCGCTGCCGGGCGGACGGCGTGCCGGGTCACGACCGTGCCCTTGCCGGCCGCTGCTTTCCCGCTGCGACGCTTGGCGCCGGAGGCGGCGCTCGCGTGCCGCCGCCGGGCCGATCCTTCCAGACGGACTCCCCCCTGTGCTTAGCGCGGCATCCGGCTCGAAGCGTGCGCGGCTGGCCCGGGGGCTCGCCTGCGCGGCAAGCCTTGCGCTGGGCCTGCTGCTCGCCCCGGCGGCGCGGGCGGGCGACGTGCGCCGCGACTCCATATTCATCCGCCCCCTGCTGATGGGCGACGCCTACGTCGCCGTCGGGGACGAGGCGTCCACGCTGTTCTACAATCCCGCCGGCCTGGCGCGCGTGACCGGCAATTCGGTCGAGGCCTTCACGCCCCAGTTCATCTTCAACGACCTGGCCAAGGACATCATCACCAAGCCGGATGTGGTGGCGCAGCGCTACCAGAATCTCAGCCCCAGCCAGTTTCAGAGCCTGCTCGGCACGACCCTGTTCTTCGACGTGAACCTGCGCATGCCGGTGGTCGTGCGCGAGTCGGGCTGGGCGGTCGGCACGACGGTCGAGGCGCTGGCCAACATCCAGGTGCTGCACAATCCGATCCTGCCGGGCCTGCACATCGAGTTGTTCACCGACGACACGGCCTTCTTCTCCATTGCCGGGCACTGGGGGGACGCGCTCGCCGTCGGAATCACGCCCAAGGTGGTCACGCGCGTCGGTCTGGACCGCACCTTCACCTTCGGTGAGCTGTTCGCTTCCGGCAGCAGTCTCGACCTGCAGAACCAGCCCGATTTCAAGCGGGTGTCGAAGCAAACGACGTATACTTCCGGCGGAGTGGACCTCGGCACGATCCTGGAGCTGCCCTTCTGGGAAAACGGCCATCCGCGCGTGGGCTTCGCCGCGCTCAACATCGGCGGGTACGATACCCATGTGGGCTTCAAGGGCATCCAGTTCGGGAACCGGCCCACCCCCTTCGATCCGCCGATCGGCGGCGAGCTGCCGCAGCTGAACACGGTCGGCTTCGCGCTCTCGCCGGTCTATACAGGCATCCGCTACACGTTCGCCGTGGACGTCGTGGACGTGACGCAGACGGTGCTGCCGGGCAACGACCTGGCGCTGCGCACGCGGGTGGGCCTGGAGATCGGGATCGGCCTGCACAAGGACGGCACGCCCTTGTTCTCCTTGCTGGCGGGGTCCAACGCGAACCATCCCTCGGCCGGCGTGCTGGCGCGCGTGTGGATCTTCGAGTGCGGGTTCGGACACTATATCGTCGAGCAGGGGCCGCGGCCCGGAGTCAATCCGGACGGGCGCACCGTGTTCATCTTCGGATTCCGCATCTGAGTCGGGGGCGCCCGGGAGAGGCGCGCGCATGCTCAAGCGGCCGGAAGGGGAAGCCCCGATCGTGTTCTTCGACGGCGTGTGCGGCCTGTGCAACCGGCTCGTGGACGGCCTGCTGCGCGCGGACCGGCGCGGAGCGCTGCGCTTTGCGCCGCTGCAGGGCGAGACGGCCCGGCGGATGCTCGGGGTGGGGCACGGGACCGAGCGCGGGACGGTGCGCCGAACGGGGCGCGAAACAGGGTTTGGAACCGGACATGGAACGGGACTTGGAACGGGGGCGGACGACGGGCTGGACACGCTCGTCTTCGCCGACGGACGCGGCACCGCGCTGCGCTCGGAGGCTGTGTTGCGTGCGCTGGGCGCGCTGGGCGGCCTCTGGCGTGTGAGCGGGCTGCTGCGGCTGCTACCCCGGCCGCTGCGGGATGCGGTCTACGACGCCGTGGCCGCGCGGCGCTACCGCTGGTTCGGGCGGCGCGCCGCGTGCCGCATTCCGGCGCCGTCTGAGCGCGACCGCTTCCTGCCCTGACCGGGCCCGGGGACGCGCGGCAGTTGCCAAGCGCCTGCGACTTCGCGTAACCGGAAGGGAGCGCAAAGTCGCGCGCCTGCTTTCCCTCGGCCGAGGAGTCAGCCCATGACGCCCCCCGTCCGCAACTCGCGTCCCGCACCCCAGCCGCGGGATCCGTCCCAGCCGCGTCGGAGGCGGAAGGCCTGGGGCGGCGCGGCGGCGCGCGGCGCCCTCACGGCGGTGCTCCTTGCCGCACTGGGAACGGGCGTCGTAACGATCGCGCTGCTCGGGTGCAGCCGCGCCAAGCCGCAGAGTGCCGCACCGGCAGGCGCCGCGGCGAAGAAGAGTGCGGACGCAGGCGCCACAGCTAAAGGGAGCGCGGACACGGGCGCCGCAGCTAAAGGGAGCGCGGACTCAAGCCCCGCACCAAAGGGGAGTGCGGAGACAGGCGTCGCAGCGAAGGGAAGCGCGGACGCAGTCGCCGCGGTCAAGCCAAATGCGGAGACAGGCGCCGCGGTGAAGCCAAGTGCGGAGACAGGCGCGGCGGCGAAGCGGAGTGCGGACTCAGGTGCCGCGGCGGGCGCCGGGGAAGCACAATCGCGCGAGGGCGGAGACATGCTCACCTGGGGCGCGGAATTCGCGCAGTGGACGCGCGTGACGGGCTACCTGTTCAGCCGCAGTCACGGCCAGCGCCTGGCCTCGATCCGGGCAACCCCGCCCGCGTCCGCCGAAGTGCTCATGGCCAATGCGGAGCGGCTGCGTCAGCTCAAGGATGCCCACCTGGAGAAGTATCCGGTCGGCACCATGCTCGTGATGCAGACGTGGGAGCTCGAGGCGGACCTGAGCCGCGGCGCGTCGGGCCCGCTGTTCTTCATGCGCAAGGAAGCGCCGGGCTATGATCCAGAAGGCGGCGACTGGCGCTATGGCATGACGCGACCCGACCTGAGCGTGCTGGCCGACGGCAAGGACGGCCGAGCGACCGCCTGCCGCACCTGCCACCTGACGCTAAAGGACCGCGACTTTGTGCCGGCACTGGACCGATAGGTTGTGCAAAAGCGCGGCTTGACCCCGCCATCCACCTGCCCCGCATGTCGCTGGCACGCCAGGGAAATCCCCTCGAAGGGCGCGTGCGCTTCCAGTCGCCCCCGCCGCTAGAGATTCGTCCTTGACCCTTAGCACTCCCTAGGCTAGAGTGCTAATCATTCACGGCTTCACATGGCCGAATAGGCCGCTCCAGGCGCGTCCGTTCCGCAGGTGGGGAAGACGCGCGGGTAAGCGGCGGCGCCAGGATCGCCCCAACGGGGAAATCCAACGCCTGTCGGCACGGCCGGGGTGGAGCAACGAGTCAGTTCACCAGGGTCCAGACCCTACCCGCTCGCAAGCGACCGGGAAGCCAGCGCCTGCGCATCCGTCTCAACGTCGAAGCCCAGAGGGCAATATTACGGCACGGACGAGTCGCGCTGCGAGGGCGTCGAAGTTTGCGCAAGGGACATGGGGGCGGGCCCGCCCGTCATGCGAGGAACAGGAAGCTATGAAGATCCGACCGCTGCAAGATCGCGTGATCGTGGAACGGGTTGACGCCATGGAGAAATCCGCCGGCGGCATCTACATTCCCGACACCGCGAAGGAAAAACCGCAGGAAGGCAAGGTCATCGCCGTCGGCAAGGGCAAGCGCAAGGACGATGGCACGCTGATCCCGCTGGACGTGAAGGCGGGGGACCGCATCCTGTTCGCCAAATACGCAGGCAACGACGTCACCGTGGACGGCACCGAGTACATCATCATGCGCGAGGAGGACATCCTCGGCGTCCTGTAACGGGCCCGCCGGGACGGTTCCGCCGCCGCGCGGGATGTGCCGTTTACGTCCCCGAGTGTGGCCTACACGCCGGCTCACGCAGCCGGAAACCTTTTGAACCAAGGATCAGACAGCCATGGCAGCGAAAGAGATCACCTATTCGATGGACAACCGCGTGCGACTGCTGCGCGGGATCACCAAGCTGGCAAACGTCGTCAAGATCACGCTCGGCCCGAAAGGCCGCAACGTGGTGATCGAGAAGTCCTTCGGCGCTCCGCTGGTCACCAAGGACGGAGTGACGGTGGCCAAGGAAGTGGAGCTGGAGGACAGGGTGGAGAACATGGGCGCGCAGATGGTGCGCGAGGTGGCCTCGAAGACCTCCGACGTGGCGGGGGACGGCACCACGACCGCGACCGTGCTCGCCCACGCCATCGTCACCGAGGGCCACAAGAACATCGCCGCAGGCGCCAATCCGATGGAGCTCAAGCGCGGCATCGACATCGCCGTCGGCCTGACCGTCGAGCAGATCAAGAAGATCGCCAAGAAGGTGAACAACAGCAAGGAAGTCGCCCAGGTCGGCACGATCTCGGCCAACAGCGACGAGACGATCGGCCAGATCATCTCCGAGGCGATGGAGAAGGTGGGCAAGGACGGCGTCATCTCCGTCGAGGAAGCCAAGAGCGCGGAGACGACGATGGACGTGGTGGAGGGGATGAAGTTCGACCGCGGCTACCTGTCGCCGTACTTCATCACCGACGCGGACCGCATGGAGGCCGTGCTGGAGGAATCGTACATCATCATCACGGAGAAGAA
>JBGOTW010000136.1:0-10995 GCA_041476685.1 bacterium
ATTTCAAGGGTATCAGCCCCAGCGCGTGGAAGCTCTCGTCCATGAAGACTTCATTCCGACCTTGAAGGTCGCGGCTGTGTGGTTCGAGAGTCGATTGCTGCCGACACTTGATACGGAAGTCCTTCGCCAAGATTTGGTCAAGATGGGCGGAGGCCGCGAATTCTTTGCTGGTCGCAAGGGCGAATTCGAAGCCAGCGGAATGCGCAAAGGGATCGTCAACTTGATGCATGTGTATTTGTATCATCTCTTCGAACAGCAACTTTTGCAGTTTGTGCGCAGCGAGGCGCGCTTCAACGATATTTCACTCAAGACCAGTCAGGAGTTGTGGCAAGCGGCTTTCGAAGTGTTCGCAATTGACATCAGGTTTCTCGACACTTGGCCGAAGATTGAACGGCTGCGCTGGATCGCGAACACGGTGAAACACGCGGAAGCGAACGACGCGGACAAGCTCCGGCAACTCGATCCTGGTTTGTTCCCTTCGGCCAAATACGGAGAACTTCGTCCGAAAATGGCTTTGCATGGCGAAGGGCTATTTCTCAAGGAAGTGAATTTTCGGGTGGAGGTCGAGGCGCTGATTGAGTTCTGGGAAGAGTTGTCATCCATCGTACTCGATAAGAGGCCGAGGCCGAAGACGCTCAAGGAATTTGTGCTGGAAAATCGAGACAAGATTCTGGCTCTTGCAACCATGCACAAGGCGACCAATGTGCGCATGTTCGGCTCCGTAGCGAGGAACGAGGCCGGGCCCGCCAGCGATGTGGACCTTCTCGTCAAGGCTGGCGAGACCATGAGTCTGTTTGACCACGTTGGATTGGAACAGGACCTGGAGGAATTGCTCGATCACAAAGTGCATGTGCTAACCGAGGGCGGAATTGAACCGCGGCGCCGTGATGCGATCCTTGAAGAAGCCGTTCCCCTATGAGGCGGGATCGCGAGCGGCTCCAGGATATTCTCGGTGCGATTGAGCAATTGGAAGCTATTCGGTCTGAAGGCAGAACCGCTTTCGATCTCGATGTCAATCTTCGGTCCGCTGTCGAGCGGAAACTTGAGATCATAGGAGAAGCCGCGACGCAGCTTTCCCCTTCCGTCCGAGAATTGGCTCCGGACATTCCCTGGAGGCAGATCATGGGCAGCCGCATCAAGTATGCGCATGTCTATTGGGAGATTGACCACGCGGAGGATTGGCGCACGCTACAACACGATTTGCAGCCATTTAAGAATGCGGTTCAGGCTCTCCTTTCCCGCCCAGATATCGAGTAGCGGCTCCCGCGATGTCTCCCTCCATCGGCCTGGTCACGCTCAATTCGAAGTACGTGCACCTGGCGCTGTCGCTGCGCTACCTGCGCAACGCGGCGCGGGCGGCCGGGTTCACGAACGTATGGCTGCGCGAGTACACGCTGCGTACGCCGCTGCAGGCGATGGCGGACGAGCTGGCCGTGCTGCGCCCGGCGGTGCTCGGCTTCAGCGTGTACATCTGGAGCCGGGAGGCCACGTTCGCCCTCATCGCGGAGCTCAAGCGCCGGCTGCCCTCCGTCGCCATCGTGATCGGCGGGCCGGAAGTGTCCTTCGAGGCCGGGCCGCCCATCCCGGAGGTGGACGTGGTGATCGCCGGGGAGGGCGAGCGCAAGTGGGTCGAGTACCTGCGGGGCTGGGCGAGCGGCTGGGGCAGCGGCGTGCCCGGCGCCGGAGGGCCGGACCCGGCGACGCGGGCGCGCTGGCTCGCGTACGGGACGGACCTGCCGGAGCTGGTCGAGCTGCCGTACCGGGACGAGGACCTGGTGGACCTGGAGCATCGCTTGGCCTACCTGGAGACTTCGCGCGGCTGCCCGTTCTCCTGCTCGTTCTGCCTGTCGGCGCTGGACAAGCAGGTGCGCTTCTTCTCCGAGGCCGCCGTCAAGGCGATGGTGCAGCGGCTGGTGGCGGCGGGCGCCCGGCGCATCAAGTTCCTCGACCGCACCTTCAACCTGCGCAAGTCCCGCGTGCTCGATTTCTTCCGCTTCCTGAGCGGCTTTGACGGGGTGGAGTTCCACTTCGAGGTCGTCGGCGACCTGCTCGACGATACGCTGGTGGAGTTCCTGGAGACGGTGCCGCGCGGCCGCTTCCAGTTCGAGATCGGCGTGCAGTCCGCCGACCCCGCCGTCAATGCACGGGTGGAGCGGCGCCAGTCCCAGGACAAGCTTTTCGCCACGCTGGCGCGGCTGCGCAAGGCGGACCGCGTGCACCTCCATGCCGACCTGATCTGGGGCCTGCCGGGCGAGCCGCCGGCGCGCATCCGCCGGTCGTTCGAGACCGTGCTGGCCCTGCGTCCGCACGAGCTCCAGCTCGGCTTCCTCAAGTTCCTGCCCGGCGCGCCGATCCGTGCGCTGATCGAGAGCCACGCCTATCGCTTCGCTGCGCGTCCGCCGTACGAGCTGCTCGCCCACCGCGAGCTTTCCGCGACAGACCTGCGCGCCTTCAAGCGCTTCGCGTACGCCTTCGACCGCACGTACAACAGCGGGCACTTCCGCTTCTCCCTGGAGCGGCTGCTGGGCGTCGTGGACGGCTGGCCGCTGTTCGAGGCGCTCGCGGAACGGATCGGCCGCGACCCGGGAGCCGGGCAGTCTCCGCCCAGCCTGGAATCGCTCTCCCAGGTGCTGCTGGAAACCGGTGCCGCCCTCGCCGCGCGCAGCCCGGGCCCTGGCCTCACGCGGGAAGAGTTGCGGGACCTCGTCAAGCTGGATTACTTCTGCCACCACCGCGCGCGCCGCGTCCCGAGCTTCCTGCGGGGGCCGGCCGTGACCGAGCCGGCGTGGGTGCACGCGCTGCGTAAGGCCGACCCTGACACCGTGCTCGTGCCGTTTGCCCACGATATCGCCTGGGACGCAGGCGAGCCCGGCCGGGGCGCGCCCCGCCTGACGCCCGCGCGTGACACGGTCTGGCTCGCCGTCTCCTACGGCCGGGCCAGTCAGGGCTACTTCTTTCGGCCCCTCCTGCGCACGGTGCGGGAGGGCGTGGCCGCAGCCCGCGATCCGGATGCGGAGCGGGAGGGTCCGTCGCCCGGCACTGAGCAAAATCTCCTGCCGGAGCGGCCCCATGCCTGACGGGCCGCCGCCGGATTCCGCCGGACGCTCCCCCATCCTGCGGGAGGCGAAGCGGGCGCTGCGCGAGGCGGTCGTGGCGAGGCGCGAGGCCATGGGCGAGCCGGCTCGGGTGGAGGCGTCGCACCGCATTGTGGAGCACCTGCTGGCGCTGCCTGAGTTCCGCAGCGCCCGGGGCGTGCATTGCTTCATCAGTCTGCCGGGCGAGGTAGACACCGCGCCGATCTTCGCCGCCTGTGCCGCTGCGGGAAAAGACACCTACGTACCGTTCCAGATTCGAGCCGAACGCCGGCTGGGGTGCGCCCGCTGGCGGCAGGGCGAGCCGCTGGAGACCGGCCCGTTCGGCGTAAAGGAGCCGCTCCCTGCGCGCCGGGAGCCGGTGGACCTGGGAGCGATCGACCTGGTGCTGGTGCCGGGCGCGGCGTTCGACCGGCGCGGAAATCGGCTCGGCTACGGCATGGGCTACTACGACGGCTTCCTCCGCAGCCTCGCCCAGCGGTACGGCGCCGCGGGCTGGGCCGCGCCGGGGCTGATCGCCCGCCCCCGCTCTGTCGCGCTGGCGTTCGCCGTGCAGGTGGTGGACGCGGTGCCCACGGAACCCTGGGACGTACGGATTCCGGCCCTACTCACCGAAGACGGCGTGCTGGCGACGTATTCCACACAGGCTGGATCCGGCGGGTCCTGATGCGCTCGAGAAACCTGCCTGGGTCCGGCATTCCCGCGGGACGTACGCTCCCACGCGGCTCAAGTTGCCACGCGACATACGCTCCCACGCGACGACGGCGGGCATGGCGGCGGCCGGCCGTGTGCGAGAGCGATGGGAGAGAAGAAACGTCCGATCGGGGAGCGAACTTCCCGCAGGGGCGCGGGACTCGGGCGAGCAGTGGACCGAGGCAAGCAATGGACCAGGGCGGGCGCGAAACCGAAGGGGGTGCGGAGCTGACGCGTGCGGGACAGGGGGCCCGCGTCCTGAGCAGCAGCCAAGCGGCGGACGGCCGGGAGCGAGGAGGCGCAGACTCAGCTCAAGGGACGCTTATCGGACGGCTTAGGTGCCCCATCGCCCCGCAATTCCGACCGCAATAGATTGAGCACCGAACTGCGCCGGGAGGCAGGCGTGGACAGGCCGCTCATCGCGGCGCGGAGCTTCTTCAGTTTCTCCAGTTTTTCCGTGCACGCGTTGCATCCGCCCAGATGCTTTTCCACCGCGGCAAGCTCCGGGCCGTCCAGTTCGCCATCGAAGTAGGCGGACAAATCCACCGCAAACCGCTCGCACGTCTTCGCCGCCTGGGCGGCAGTCCGTTTCGTCGTCATCGTTTCATTCCAGTGATTTGCGAAGTCTATCATGGGTCGGTCTCGTTCGTCATCGCGCTGCACCGGTTGATCGGGAGCGTCACTGGGACGCTCCTTGTGCCGATCGGTGCGGCTACGGGTTTCCTCCATGGACCGGATTGGATTCCCTCCACCGGCGACCCCCTCCTCAACATCGAGCCCCTTCGACTCCTGCCTTGAGGCTGCCTTCGCTCCCGGATCGGGCCGGGACGATGCCCTCGCCCGGGCAATCCGCCCGCGCCTGCGCCGCTACGTGTCGAGTACGTAGGGCCCCAACAACTCCTTCAACCGTTCGCGTGCCCGAAACAGGCGGGACTTCACTGTCCCCCGCGAGCAGTCCAGGATGTCGGAGATCTCCTCGTACGAGAACCCGTCCACCTCCTTCAGCACGATAATCGCGCGCAGCTTCTCCGACAGCTGGCCGATCGCCTGGTTCATCACGTTGCTGAGCTCAAGGTTCAGCAGCGTCTTGTCGGGCATGAACGTCTCGTCCCGGATGTTGTGCTCGCGCATCTGATCCGGCGCATCGTCATCCGAGTTCGGGGTGAGCGAAATCTCCGGGGCGTGGCGGCGCTTCTTGCGCAGGAAATCGATGCAGCAGTTGACGGTGATGCGGTAAAGCCAGGTGTAGAAGGCATATGTGTGCTCGTAATTCTTGATGTTGCGGATGACCTTCACGCCGACGTCCTGGGTCAGGTCCTGGCTCTCCTGCTCGTCGCCCACCATGCGCAGGCAGTGATTGAACACCCGCTGCTCGTACTTGAGCCAAAGCTCCTCGAAGGCGGCCTGGTCGCCGTTCTTGAACGCGGTGACGAGTTCGTGGTCGCGGGCATGCGACTCGGCGGCGCCGGCGTCCGAGGTTTGCACGATGCCCGGTTCGGTCAAGATCTGTGGCATGAAGAGTCCGGTTGTTTCCCGTGCTGGAGCGTGTCCGAACCGTGCGAGCGTCGCAGGATGTCTTTAGACATAACGGTCAGGCCACGCCCATGTTCCCTTGGGCAGGCGGGCCCTCCGCCTGTGGGTTCCGCTAAGCTCATGGAATGATTTTGATTTTCGTGTCGCCCGCGGGGGACGGCACCGCCGGGGAGAACGGATCGCCGCGACTACAGGCGATTGTATCCATTGAGTGCCGCGACCCGGTAGCACTCGGAATAGGTAGGGTAGTTGAGCACGCTGTCAATGAAGTACTCGATCGTCCCGCCGAACGTCATGACGGCTTGTCCCACATGGATCAGGTCCGTCGCCTCGTCCCCGAGAATGTGCACGCCGAGCAGCTTGAGCGTCTCGCGGTGGAAGAGGAGCTTGAGCCGCCCGGTCGTGTTGCCCAGGATCTGGCCGCGGGCGATCTCCTTGTAGCTCGCGGTGCCGACCTCGTAGGGGACCTTGTCGCGGGTCAGTTCCTCCTCCGTGGCGCCGACGAAGGAGATTTCGGGAATCGTGTAGACGCCGGTGGGCATCAAGTTGAAATTCGGCTTTTCCTCGCCGCCGAGGAAGGCGTTCTTCGCCGCCAGCCGCCCCTGGTCCATGGAGGTCGCGGCCAGGCTGGGGAAGCCGATCACATCGCCGACGGCGTAGATGTGCGGATGTTGGGGGATCTGGAAGAGCGCATTGACCTGAAGCTGCTTGCGGCCGTTGACCGGGATGGCGAGCTTGTCCAGGCCCAGCTCTTCCGTGTTGCCCGTGCGCCCGTTCGCGTAGAGCAGGAACTCCGACTTCAGCACCTTGCCCGATTCCAGGTAGGCGCTGACCCCGTCGGCGTGGCTCTCCACCGCCTCCAGCACCTCGCTGAGGCGGATGCGCACGCCGCGCTCGCGCATCAGGTAGTCCAAGGCGTTGGAGATCTCCTGGTCGAGGAAATCCAGCAGCACCTGGCGCGGATTGACCAGGTTCACCCGCACGCCCATGTTGGAGAAGATCGTCGCGTACTCGCAGCCGATCACGCCGGCGCCGATGATCGTGATGGACTTGGGAATCTGGTTGATGTTGAGCACCGTGTCCGCGTCGAGCATGTGCGGGTCGCTGAAATCCACGAAGTCGGGCCGGTAGGGGCGGCTGCCGGTCGCGATGACGATGTACTTGGCCTCGTACAGCTCCTCTTTGCCGCCCTTGCCCTTCACCTTGACGCGGTGCGGGTCCTCGAAGCTGGCCACGCCCTGGGCATACTGCACGCCGTTGCGCTCGAAATTGTTCTCCAAGCGGTCCACCAGGGCGCTGATGGCCCCGCGCTTGCGGTGCATCAGGCTGTTGACGGTGAGATGGTCGTCCTGGTGCACGGAGATGCCGTAGACGGAGCGCTGCTTGAGGGTGCTGAGGAAGCGCACCGACTCGCGCAGGGTCTTGCTGGGAATGGTGCCGGTGTGCATGCAGGCCCCGCCGGGCTGCTCCCCGCGCTCGACCATCAGCGCGCGCTTGCCCAGCTTGGCGGCCTGCATCGCCGCCTTTTCCCCGCCGGGGCCGGAGCCGATCACGATCAGGTCGAAGTAGTCCATGGGCGCAATGAGGGCGTGGCGATGAGGGAAGGCGGACAGCCCGCCGGGCCTGCCGTCAGTTCTTGAGCAGGGCGTGCACCGCGGCGACGGTCTGCTCGATGTCCGCGCGGCTGACGTCCAGGTGCGTGGCGGCCCGCGCCAGCGTCCCGTAGGCCTGGCCCACCAGGATGCCGCGCTCCTTCAGCCCGGCCAGCAGCCGCTCGAGCGTCACCGTGGGATGGGTGCAGCCGAAGAACACCAGGTTCGTCTGGGGCATGCCGTTGGGAAACGTGATGTGCCTGCTTTGCGCCAGCCCGTCGGCGAGCAGGCGCGCGTGGGCATGATCCTCCGCCAGCCGCTCCACATGATGCTTCAGGGCGTAGCGGGCCGCCGCCGCCAGGATCCCGGCCTGGCGCATGCCGCCGCCGTACATCTTCCGGTAGCGGGCGCAGCGCGCGATGTACGCCTTCGAGCCGGCGATCACCGAGCCCACCGGCGCCCCCAGGCCCTTCGAGAAGCACATGGACACCGAGTCCGCCTGGGCCGCGATCCGGTCCGCACGCACGTCCAGGGCGACGGCCGCGTTCATCACGCGCGCACCGTCCATGTGCAGCAGCAGCTTGTGCTTCTTCGCCAGCGCCGCCACCGCATCCAGCCGGGCCAGCGGCCAGACCGTCCCGCCCAGCAGGTTGTGCGTGTTTTCCACGCAGACCAGGCGTGTCGGCGCGAAGTGGACGTTCTCCCCCGACTGCAATACCGCCTCGATCTTCGCCGGATCCATCGTGCCGTCTTCCTCGCCCACGGGCCGGAACTGCACGCCGGCCAGTGCCGCTCCGGCCGCGCTTTCCGCCCGCACGATGTGCGCCAGGGGATGGGCCACGACCTCGTCGCCCGGCTGCGTGTGCGCCTTCAGCGCGACCTGGTTGGCCATCGTGCCCGAGGCCACGAACAGGCCCGCCTCCTTGCCCAGCAAGGCGGCGGCCTCTTCCTGCAGCGCGTTGACCGAGGGATCCTCCCCGTACACGTCGTCGCCCACCTCCGCTTCGGCCATCGCCTTGCGCATGGCGGGCGTCGGCAGCGTCACGGTGTCGCTGCGCATATCGATGCGGCGCGGACTCATCGGATGTCGGGCTCCTCGACGGAGTTACTCGAAAACCAGTCGGTGCAGCGGAACGGGAAGACCGGCCGTGCGCACGCGAGCAACCCCCACGGCTCCGCACCGGCGCACCGTGCGGCAGGCCAGTCCCGCACTATACCCGCTTCGCCGCGGGCTTGCCTAGCGCGGCGTTGCGGCGCGTCAGGCCCGCCGCGCCCGCCTCCCCGAACGTGTATGCCGCCAGGATCCAGAAGCCCGGCTCCAGCCAGTCGGACACCTCGAAGCCGGGATTGAGCAGCACGAAGACGCACAGGGCGACCAAGCCGAGCCGCTCCACGCCCTCCGTGGCGCTCCGGCCATCGGGTTCGCGCCAGCGGCGCCACAGGGCGAGCAGGGCCAGGGCCGCGACCGCCACCCACTGAACGTAGGGCAGCATGTCGCCCGCGCCGAACTTGTCGGCAAGCGGTCCGAGCGTCAGGCCATAGTCGAAGCGGAGCGGCTCCCCGGTCGGAAACACGGCGCGCAGGAACGTCGCGCCCGCCGTCGTCGGCGCCAGCGCAAGCCCCAGCGCGCCGGAGACGAGTAGCGTGCCCAGCGCCAGCCCGCCGGCCTGGCGGGCGAACGCGCGCCCAGCGAGCCGCGGCGCCCCGGGGCCACTGTGGGGCGACTGCCCGCGCGGCGTCTGCCCGGGCGACAGCAGCCAGTCCAGCGCGAGGAACGGCGCAAGCACCCAGGCCCACGGGTGGATCCACGCCAGCGCGGGCAAGGACAGCCAGCGCCAGCGCGGCAAGGCCTGGTACGCCGCGATGCCCGCCAGGAACGCCTCGCCTTGCAGATCGTGGCGAAAGCCGAAGTAGGGGTTCAGCACGAATACGAACGCAACGGTGCGCCAGGGCGAGTCGGCCGGGAGCCTTTCCAGGGCGATGCCCAGTCCCAGCATCCACAGCAGGCGCCAGAGCAGTTGGTTCCAGCGCAAGTCGAGCCCCAGCACCCAGGCCGGGCCGTGGGAGAAGAACATTCCCGGCAAGTCAGGCAGCGTCCAGGCCCTGGCGCGCCCCAGCGTCAGCAGCGCATAAGGGCTCTTGCCCGTGGCCAGATGGTCCCACGCAAGCGCCAGGCCGGGCAGCGCAGCGGAGCGTTCCACCGTCAGCGGGAAATGCACGATGGAGGCGACCAGCAGGCCGAGACTGACGGCGCAGGACAGCCAGAACCGGTCCCGGCGCACGAATGGGGCCGCCGCCGCCAGCAGGGCCAGGTGCAGCCAGGGCCAGCCGTAGCCGAAGCGCGCGTAGTGGTTGGTGCTGACGACGGCGAAGAGCGCGCTGCCGGCCAGCAGGGCCAGCAGTGCCGCCCGCTGGCCCATGACCCGCTCGGCGCGCGCCGCCACGCTCCGCCAGGTCCTCCCCAGGCGAACCAATCCCGCCTGCTCGGCCAGCAGCACCACGACGCCCAGGGAGACGCCGACCCAGACCCAGCGGCCCAGGTCCAGCGGCAGCAACGCCCAAGGATATGCCTTGCCCAAGCCGAGGTTCTGGGCCAGCAGGATCACAAGTGCGAGCAGCGACATGCTTCCTGAGGGGGTAGCGCCCGGGAGCGCCCGGGAACGCGCGGCATGCGCGGACGGATGGCCCGCAGCGAACCGGATCAAACGCTCCGAGCCGGATCAGTGGGGCTACGGCGGACTGGCGGCTCGCTCCACGATCACCTTGAGTCGGGCCAACTGACGCGCCTGCCGGCGCAGCAACAGCCGCCCGGCCAGCGGTAGCGTCAGGCGCGCCAGCCGGCTCAAGGAGGCGAGTACGACCGTCTGCTCGACCGACGTGCTGCCCTGCCGGCTCGCCAGGCGGTACCGGATGTCCATTTCTAGGTGCGGAGAACTCAAGCGCACGGCCAGCTCCTCGGGCGGCCGATAGGCGGTCACTTCGCCTTGGTACTCCGTCACGTGCCCGCCTTCCCGGAGACGATAGAGGAAGCGGCTGCCGGCTCCCCGCGGCACGCCCGGCTTGAGATAGGTCACCTCCTCCAGCCCGGCAAGCCATTGCTTCAGCTTATCCGCCTCGTCCAGCCACACGAACACCCGGCCGATGGGCGCAAGCACGGTCACGCTGGCGGTGGAGTGCATGGCGGCGCCGGCAGGAGGGGACGCGGCGGCGGAGCGTCGCTCCCGGGGAGCGAACGGCCCTTCGCCCGCTTACCCGGGCGGGCGGGCGTGAGCCACACCGATCATGCTGTCCCGGGTGACCAGCTCGGCAAGCTGGGTCTCGCTTAGGCGCTCGGTGCCCGCGGGCCGGACGGGCACGATCAGGTAGCGGATGTCCGCCGTGCTGTCCACGACGCGGATTTCCACGTCCGGCGCCACGGACGTGCCGAATTCCCTCAGCACGGCGCGCGGATCGGCGACGACGCGCGAGCGGTACTCCTTGCTCTTGTACCAGGCCGGCGGAACGCCCAGCACGGCGCGCGGATAGCACGAGCAGAGCGTGCAGACGACCACGTGGTGCAGCTTGGGCGTGTTTTCCAGGATCACCAGCTCCGGCGCCGCCAGCATGTCGCAGCCCGCCCGCTCCGCCGCCGCCTTTCCGTCCCGCAGGGCCAGTTCGCGGAACTTCGGGTCCGTCCACACCTTGGCCACGATCCGCGCCCCCTGCGCCGGGGTGCGGGCGTCCATGTCCTCGATCTGCCTCGTTACGTCCGCGGCGGAAAAGACACCTTTCTCCACGAGCAGCTCCCGCACCGCCATCTCCAGCAGGACGTAGTCCTTCCGGGCGCCCGCTTCCTGCTCGATGGGATCGTGGGGGTGTCCGTGCTCATGTTCGTGGCTCATGTCTCGCCTTTGTGTGAAATGGGCGCGGGGCGCGGCGCTCAGGATTTCGAGGGCGCCGGAATTCCCGGCCGCTTGGCCGGCCTCAGGCCGGATCCAGCCAGAATTCGAAGATGTCGGCGACGAGCGTGTCGGCGCGCACACCCGCGTAGCCCTGCCAGAGCCTGGGAAGTTCGTAGCGCACCGTATAAAGGCCCGCCTTCGGCA
>JBGOTW010000137.1:0-10824 GCA_041476685.1 bacterium
GACGAGTGGCACACCGACACGACGATGATGCCCGCGCCGCCGCTGGGGGCGATCCTGTACGGGATCGAAGTGCCGCCCTACGGCGGCGACACGCTCTTTGCCAACCAGTATCTGGCCTACGAGACGCTCTCGGAGGGGATGAAACGCATGCTCGCGAACCTGCGCGCCGTCCACAGCGACCGCCGCGTGGCGGGTCCCCAGTCCGGCCAGAACGCCTACCGCTCCACCAAGGTGCGCGAGGATGCCGACTGGCGCGAGACCGTCAGCCTGCACCCAGTCGTCCGCACCCATCCCGAGACCGGCCGTAAGCTGCTGTTCGTCAATCTCGCCTACACGGTCGGATTCGAGGACATGAACGAGGCCGAGAGCCGGCCTCTGCTGAACTACCTGCTGAATCACGGCCACCGGCCGGAGTTCACCTGCCGCTTCCGCTGGACGCCGGGTGCGGTCGCATTCTGGGACAATCGCTGCGTCAAGCACCTCGCCTTGAACGATGCGGGGCCGTACCGGCGCCACATGCGCCGCATCCAGATCGCCGGGGACAAGCCGGTGTGAGACGCGCAGGGAGGTTTCGGCCGGCATGGGGCGGGCGCCGGGGGGTTCCCGGCTGGAACGCAGCCCATGCCGGAACATCATGCAGGGGGTGTCCGCATGAATTGGGGGAGCAACATGTACCGAACTTTGGGGATCGCCGGACTGAGCCTGCTCATCGGGCTGGGTATGGGCGCGGGAGCGATGGGCTTGCTGCAGGCGCAGACTCCAGCGTTGAAGCATACGCCGTTGATCACCCATGAGCTCATGGGTATCGCCGGCAAGGACGGATTCGTCGTCAAGGTCGACTATGCGCCCGGTGTGTCGGACAAGCTGCACCGTCATCCGGGGCAATTGTTTAGCTATGTGTTGGAAGGTTCGGCGGGGTGGGCGAACCAAGGAGAGGCGCCGCTTACGCTCAAGGCGGGCGACCTGCACTACGACCCGCCCAACACCATCCACAACCATTGGAACGCCAGTAAGACCGAGCCGCTCAAGCTGCTGGTGTTCATGGTCAAGGACCACGGACAGCCGCCGGGGATTCCCGTGGAGAAGTAGGCGCGGCCCGGCCGACGGGTCGGCGGCGGTGCAAGTCCGACGACGCCGCGCACGCATCCGCCCTGCCCCTACTCGCCTGCCGAGCGGCACTCGCGGCAGACGCCCTTGTACTCCAGCGAGTGGGAGATCTGGCGGAACTGCAGCACCTCGCGCACGTACTTCTCGATCACCTCCATCCCGCACACGTCCAGCTCGGTGATCTTGCCGCAGCGGGTGCAGACGACGTGGTGATGGTGGCCCTGGACGCTGGGCTCGTAGCGCACCACGCCGTCGCCGAGCTGCACGCGGCGCAGGAAGTCCAGCTCCTCCAGCC
Organism: bacterium; assembly: GCA_041476685.1. Lineage (GTDB taxonomy): Bacteria > SAR324 > SAR324 > SAR324 > JACQKK01 > JBGPEV01. Next base: position 1,403 of record JBGOTW010000137.1, read on the forward strand.
GCCGCGCGATGCGATACAGGCTCACCAGGTGCGGCGCCTTGCCGCGCGGGCGGCAGCCGGCCTGGATGTCCTCGATGGACAGCGGGCGTTGCCGCTCGAGCAGGAAGCGGAACACCGCTTCCGTGGGGGCGGTGAGGCGTCCGCCCGTGGCGCGCACGGCGGCGCGCAGCCGCTCCAGCTCGTGGCTGAGCGGCGTCAGGTTGTGCACGGGCCGGGCGGCTTGGGACATCCGCTTCACCGCAGCCTCCTCATCCGGGGGGCGCATCAGGGCAGTCGCGTCTGCAGGTTCCGCCCCAGCGCGCCGGGCGTGGAATTGGCCGCCCGGGCCGCCGGCGGAACGGGGGGCGGCAGCGCATCCTTGCGCGCCAGCAAGAGGAACAGCCGCCCGGGCTGCTTGGCGTGGCCCGCGATCCATTCCGCGTCCGCGCCCTCGCCCCAGAACAGGTCGCCGCGCCCGTGGCCGCGGATCGCGCCGCCGGTGTCCTGGATCAGCATGAACCTGCGCAGCTCGCGCACCTGCCCCGGATCGTTCGGCACCGGCACGGTCGTCATCACGTAGGCCAGCGCCCCCGCGGGCAGCAGGCCGCGGTCCACCGCCAGCGAGCGCCCCGGCGTCAGCGGCACGCTCAGGCTCCCCAGCGGCCCGCGCTGGTCCCCCAGCTTGCGGAAGAACACGTAGCTGGGATTGGTGTTGAGCAGCATGGTGGTCAGTTCCTTGTGGGCGGCAAGGTAGCGCCGCAGGGAGTCCAGGTTGACCTCCTCCCGCGTCATCAGGTTGCGACGGATCAGCTCGGCGCCGAGCGCGCGATAGGGCTGCCCGTTGCTGGCCTCGTAGCCCACCGCGAGCGTGCGTCCGTCGGGCAACACCACCTGTCCGGAGCCCTGGATCTGCAGGAAGAACAGGTCCACCTCGTTGACGTAGGCGATCGGCTCGGCCCGCCCCTGCAGGGCGCCGCCCTGCTGGATCTCCTCGCGCGAGTAGTAGGGTACGAGCCGGCCGTCCTGCACCCGGCCCACCACCTTGCGCTTGGGCAGGTCCTTGCCGAAGTCCTCCAGCGCCAGCTCCACCAGGTCGCCCGGCCGCGCATACAGCGGCGCCGCCAGCTCCGCGGTCGGCCTTAGGCTGCCCGGGATGCGCGGCTCGTAGTAGCCGGTGAAGAGATTGTCCCCGCTCTCCGCGATGGACTCGTACACCAAGAACTTCTGCCGCACCTGGGCGGCGAAGGCATCCGGGTCGGGCGCGCCCAGGCGCAGCGCCAGGAACAGCTCGAGGGAGCCCGCCATTTCCGCCGCCGTATAGGTGAGGCCGCCGATGGGGAACGGCGTGTCGGGCGGAAGCGTCCGGTAGTAGTTGAGGGACTGGGTGACCGCGAGGGCCAGGCTGTCGGAGGTGCCGTCGTCCCGCCAGTCAGGCCGCGGGGTCGCTGAGCCGGGACCTGCTCCGGCCGGCGCGGCAGACCCCGGGGCGATGGCTCCCGGAGAGAAGGCGACCAGGCCCTTCGGCGCGGACGGCAGGGCCGAGGCCGGGCCCGTCGGCTGCCGGCACGCGCACGCCTGCACGAACAGCAGCCCCGCCATGGCCGCGGCCTGCGCCACCCGCCGCAGCAAGGTTCCGCGTGGGGAGCGGCGGAGCGGCGGCCGCAGAGACGACCCTGGCTCTCGCGACGACCCGCGCGGCAGCCACCGGAGAGGCCACCGAGGAGGCCATTGGGGAGACCACCGCACCTCGGCGCACGTCCGCGGTGCCGCCGGCAGCAGGGCGGCCCGTGCTGGGGTCGTTGCGGCGCTTCCTGCCGTGGCAACCGGCATGGGGCTCCTCTGCGGCGGCGCCGGCTCACAGCGGACCGCACGCGTCGTTCCCGGATGACGATGGCTCCACTCTAGAGACGGGCCCGCGGCGCGTCAACGCCCGCGCCCCTTTGCGGGCGGCGCGGGTTTCTATATCGTAGAGCGTGCCGTGCCACCCCAGGCGGCTGGATTGCGGCGCCCCCCAAGCCGAGCTTCGATGCCCTCCGCTGCCCCGCTCCGCTCCTCGCCGGCACCGGCGCGCTTCCGGATCGCCCTGTTGCTCGCGGCCCTGCGGTCGGCAGCACTGTGGCTCGCCGCTGCGGTGGCTGGAGCCGCGGTAGGCGGGGCGGGCAGCGCGCTGGCGCGGGGCGACGAACTCCCGCCCGCGCGGCATGTGCTGCGCCTGGAGCAGGAATTGGGCGATCTGCTGCCCCTGGACGTGAACGGCGACGGCCTGCTGGACCTGGTGGCGCTGGAGGTGGATCACTCGCGGCGCGACGGCCCCGCGCGCGCGCGGGTGTTCGTGCAGACCCCCACGGGCTTCACCGCACCCGTGGGTCCCGGCGACCTCCTGCCCGAAGGCATCACGCTGGCGGGTGCCGGCCAATTCGTCCAGGGCCCCGGTTTGGCGCTGCTGACCGCGGACCGCGTGCACGTATGGATCTGGCACGGGGACCACTTCGCGCCGGAGGGGAGCGTACCGGTGGAGGGGCTCTTTCCCCAGCCAGGCGGCGGACTGCACACCGGCATCGTCTGGGTCGCGGACCTGAACGGCGACGGCTTGAGCGAGCTGGCGGTGCCGCGGCCGGACGGCCTGACGCTGTTGCGCCAGGACGCGCAGGGTCGCTGGCTGTCCGGCGGCTTCCTGCGCACCCGCGCGCGCGGCCAGCTTCTCACCATGTTCCGGCGCAAGGTCGCCGGCTACGACCTGCCCGCCATGTTCCTCCTGGACGCGGCACCGGCGGGATCCCACCGCTGGCGGGAGATCGTCGCCTTCAGCGACGGCGTGCTCTACCTGTTCCAGCCCGGCGCCAGCGCGGGCGAAGGCCTGGGCACCGGTGGCCCAGGCACCAGTGGCCCAGGCACCAGTGGCCCAGGCACCAGTAGCTTAGGCACCGGTGGCCCAGGCACCAGTAGCTTAGGCACCGGTGGCTCAGGCACTCGCGGCACGGCCGGCGAGCACCCGCCCGCCCTGCAACAGGACCTGCAGCCGCCGCAGCCCTTCGACCCCAGCGTCCCCTACGATCCGCCGCTCCAGCTCATCGCCGCCGAGGATCTCAACGGCGACGGCCTGGTGGACCTCGTGTTCAGCAAGACTAAGTCCGGCGACTCGGATTTCAACGCCCGCACGCGCACCCTCATCCACTATGGCCGGCCCGCACCGCCCCCCGCCGGCGTGCGCTTCGCCCCGGAGCCGGACCAGGTGTACGACTCGGAGGGCTTCAGCCTGCCGTTCCTGGTGGACCTGAACCGGGACCGCCGTCCGGACCTGGTGCTGGTGAACGTGGAGGTCAACTTCTGGACAGCGATCAAGGCCCTCATCGCCCGCTCCGTCACCGCGGAAGCCGGCTTCTACCTCATGTCCGATCAGCGCCTGTACCCGCGCCAGCCCGACGCCACGGGCAGGTTCTCGGTCAAGTTCTCCCTGGGCCGCGCGACGCACCAGCCGATCGCCCTGTTCGGCGACTTCAACGGCGACGGCCTGCCGGACTTGCTGCTCTCGCTGGACAAGGAGCGGCTGGGCGTCCACTGGGGCCGGGCGAAGGATTTCTGGGCGGACCGCCCGGACGAGATCATCCAGGACCTGCTGCCGATCCGCCCCGAGCGGGTGCGGGTCGTGGACCTGAACGGTGACGGCCGGGACGACTTGATTTTCCTCTACGGGCGGGACGACGTGCGGCAGATGCCCACGACGTTTCGCACCGTGACCGTGCTGCTCAGCCGTTACGGGGCGTCCAATGCCGCGCAGGAGGCGAAGCCGGCTGGGCCCAACGTGCACCCCGGCCCGCAGCCCGGCTCGAAGCCAGACCCACAGCGAGACACCGTGCCGGAGGCCAAGCCGCCTGCAACCCCGCCTGCGCGCCAGCGTGTCGCCGCCTCCCCTAATGCGGCGACCCCGTGAGCGCAGAACCCGCACGGCTGGAGATGCGGATGCCCGTCCCATGGTTCTTCTGGCCGCTGCTGGTGCCACTCGCCGCGCTGTATGCGCCGCTGGTGCGGCTGCGGCTGCTGCTCTACCGGATGGGATGGAAGCGCACGCACCGCCTGGGCCGCCCCACGGTCTCGGTGGGCAATCTCACGGCCGGCGGCGCGGGCAAGACGCCCGTCGTGAGCTGGCTGCTGGGCGCGACGGCCGCGCTCGGGCTGTCGGCGGCGTGCCTGAGCCGCGGCTACGGGCGGCGCACACAGGCCACGCTCTCGCGCGTGCGGGCGGCCGACGGCACGCCCCTCGATCCCGTCGCGCTCGGGGACGAGGCGGCCCTGCTGGCGGTGCTGCACCCGGCTGTGCCGCTGTTCGTCGGCGCCGACCGCGTGGCGGCCGCCCGGCTCGCGCTGCTGACCGACGCGCCGCACCTGTTCGTGCTGGACGACGGCTACCAGCACCTGCGCGCCGCGCGGGACGTGAATGTGCTCCTCGTGGACGCGCAGGCAGGCTTCGGCAACGGCCGGCTGCTGCCGCTGGGGCCCCTGCGCGAGCCCATGCGCGAGGTGCGGCGCGCGGACGTGGTGCTGATCACGAAGGCCAACCTGGGAGACGCGGACGCCATCGCCGCGCGGCTGCGGGCGCGGGGCGTGACCGTGCCGGTGTTCCGCTGCGACTACCGGGCGACGGAGCTGGTGCGGCTCGACGCCTGGCGCGCGGGTACGCCGGCTCTGCCCGTCGCAGAGCCCACTGCATCGCCCATCGCACGGCCCGCGGCAGAGCCCGCCGCGGGGCCCACCGCACCGCCAGCCACGCCACCCACTGCACAGCCGGCGGCGCTGCTCCCGCAGGCCCTGGCGGGACGGCGCGTGGGCCTGCTGTGCGGCATCGCGCAGCCCGAGGCGTTGCGTGCGACGGTCGCGTCCCTCGGCGCGGACGTGGCCCAGGTCGAGGCGCGGCCCGACCATCACGCCTATCCGGAGGCCGACCTGTTGCGGCTGGGGCGGCTGCTGGCGGACGGCCCGCGGGGCGCGCCGGCGAGCGATGGCCCCGACTGGATCACCACCGAGAAGGACGCGGTCAAGCTGCGCGGGCGCCTGGGCGCCCCGGAGCGGCTGTGGGTGCTGGCCATGGCCGCCGAGCCTGAACCCGCGGCGCGGGAGTTTTTCTTGGAGAGGTTGCGGGTTCTGTGCTTAAGTCCCGGTTAACTGAAGATCTTGAGACCGATCCGCAGCGTGATGATGAGGGCGCCAACCCCCAGGATGGCCGTGAGCATCCGGCCCTGCACTTCGCGAAGCGAGCGCTCCAGGTCTCCCTTGATCTCGCTCTTCAAGCTGCCCATCTCGCCCTTCAGCTCCGACCTGAGCAGCGATAACTCCGCCTTGACCGAATCGAATGCCGCGTCACGGCTCAATCCGGCGGATTCTTCCAGCTTGGCGGCCACCACTTCCGCGAGGGCAGCGGGCATCCCGGCGGCCCGTAGCTCCTGCGCGGTCTTGAGTGCTTGAGTGATTGGCATTGGGCTTCTCCCACGTGCAATCTAGCACTTTGCGAAACAGTTTTGCAGCCGGCGCCCCGGAGCGGCTGTGGGTGCTGGCCATGGCCGCCGAGCCGGAACCCGCGGCGCGGGAGTTTTTCTTTGCCAGACTGCGCACTCTGACGATAAAATAAGGGTTGATTCCAGGGGGTAGGCTTTCCGCTGCGCAGGCCGACCCGGTTGATCAGTCGACACGTGCGCAGGCGATTCGTGCGCGGGCGGCCCGATCGTTCAGACAGACTGCGTGCCGTCAAACTGTGTCCAGACCGCTTGTGTCCAGACCGAAGGAGTCCGCTCCAGACTCGTCCCGACGACGATCCTTCGGACTCGCCCTGACCGGGATGCCCGCGTACCTGCAACCTTTTCTTGGATATCCTTCGTCCAGACACCCTTCGCCCAGGCAAACGTAGCATGGCCGACCTGACCGTCTTCCGCTTTCCCAACCCCGTCCTCAAGCAGCAGGCCCAGCCCGTCGCGAAGTTCGACGGGCCGCTGAAGAAGCTCGCCGACGCGATGCTGGCGACGATGTACGAGGAAGGGGGGATCGGCCTGGCCGCCAATCAGGTGGGGGAGCTGCGCCGCCTCGTGGTGATGGACCTGAAGAACGGCACGGAGGCCGAAGGCCAGCCGCCGCAGCGCGAGCCGCGCGTGTTCGTCAACCCGGAGCTCCTCGCCGCGGAAGGGGAGATCGTCACGGAAGAGGGCTGCCTGAGCGTGCCCGACTTCCGCGCCGAGGTGAAGCGCGCCGCGCGCGTGCGGGTGCGCTACCGGACGCTGAGCGGCGAGGCAAAGGAGGCGTCGCTGGAGGGCGTCGGCGCCGTCTGCATCCAGCACGAGATCGACCACCTCAACGGCAAGCTGTTCGTGGACCACCTGCCCCTGCTCAAGCGCGAGATGGTGAAGAAGCGGCTGATCAAGCTGCAACGGGCCGAGCAGGAGGAGCTGCGCGACGAATTGCGCAGCGCCCGGAAGAAGGGCGCTGCCGCCGCCCCGCAGCGGAAAGACGCGGAGCGCGACTTCGCGAAGCCCCCCTGGCAGCGCCAGGCGCGCTAGCGGCGGCGACCGGCTCGGGCGCCGCGCAGCGCGCTACCGGCTGTGCCGCGCGGAAAGCGCTCGGCGGTCACCCCTCGCCTGGCCCCGCAGTCCCCCGCTCCCCTCCTGTTGCGGACATGAAACCTTCGCGCTGCCGCTCGAATCGCCTTCCCCGCACCTGGGCCGCGGGGCTCAAAGGGGTCGCCGCGCGGTGGTTCGCGCTGGCGGCGTTCGGGACGGCGGCATTCGGACCGGCGGCGTTCGCCCTGGCTGGGCTGGCGCTGTCCGGGCTCGTCCCCTGGGGCGGCGGGGACGGAATCGCGCGCGCCGAGTTGTCGGCGCACCTGCCCAAGGCGAAGGTGAAGGCGGGCGGGCAGGTCTTCCGCGTGGACGTCGCCGAGCTGCAGGCGGACCAGACCCGCGGGTTGGGCGGGCGCAAGGCCCTGCTGCCCGACGAGGGGATGCTGTTCGTGTACCGCGACAAGGGAGAGCAGGCTTTCTGGATGCACGGCATGCTGATCTCGATCGACATGCTGTGGATCGACACCGACCGCATCGTGCACGTCGTCCACCGCGCCCCGCCGCCCGCGCCCGGCACGCCGGACGCCAAGCTCCCGCTCTACGAGCCGCCCAGCCCGGCCAACTTCGTGCTGGAGATCGCCGCGGGACGGGCGGAGGCCCTCGGGCTGAAGGTCGGAGACCGGGTGGAGTTCGACTTCTCGGGGCGGTAAGGTCGGGGAGACCGTAACGGCCACTTGCTCCGGCAGGGAACAATCGCTTCGCTACGGCAGAATCGCTCCAGCAGGGAAGAACCGCTTCGCTACGGCAGAATCGCCCCGGCAGGGAAGAACCGCTCCGCTGCGGCAGGATCGCCCCGGCACGGTAGAACCGCTCCGCCGCGGCGAAATCGGTCCGGCGAAGAAGAATCGCTCCGCCCGGGGTAAAAATGCCCCCACAAGAGAACCCGCCTTGAGCAGCGTCCGCGCCCCAACCGAAGCCGGCCCTGCCGCCGCACTGCCGAGCCTGCGCGGCAGGTTCCTCAGCTTCGAAGGCATTGACGGCTGCGGCAAGTCCACCCAGGCGGCGCTCGTGGCCGACAGGCTGGAGCGCGGCGGCGTGCCGGTGGTGCGCACGCGCGAGCCGGGCGGGACGCGCATCGGACAGGCGCTGCGCAAGCTGCTGCTCGATCCCCACTCGAAGGGCATGGTGCCCGAATGCGAAGTGCTGCTGTTTCTCGCGGACCGCATCCAGCACCTGGCGGAAGTGATCCGTCCCGCCCTGGAGCGCGGCGCGGTCGTCGTGTGCGACCGGTTCCACGACGCGACCGAGGCGTTCCAGCGCGACGGCCGGGGCCTGGACTTCGCGGCCCTGCAGCCGCTGCTGGAGCGGCACGTGCGCCCGCGCCCGGACGTGACGTTCTGGCTCGACGTGGAGGTCGCGGTTGCGCTCGCGCGGCTGCGCAAGCGCGAGGGACAGGGTTCCGGGTTCGCCGATCTGGACAGGCTGACGCGCCTGGAGCAGGAGCCGGGCACCTTTCACCAGCGCGTGCGCGCAGGTTACGGCAGGATCGCGCAGGCCGAGCCGGAGCGCGTCGAGCGGGTGGACGGCGCTCCCGCCATCGTCGCCGTGCACGAGGAGATCTGGAAGCGGCTGACGCGCCGCTATCGCCTGTGAGCGCGCCGCCGGGCTCGCGCCCGAATCCCGCTGCGGCGACCGTCACCAGCATTCCCCGCAGCCCCTGACAGGAGATTCCCGATGCCGCGCACCACGCCTCCCTTCCGCGCCGATCACGTGGGCAGCCTGCTCCGCCCCAAGGAAGTCCTGCAGGCGCGCGAGGATCACAAGCAGGGCCGCATCCCCGCCGCCCGCCTGCGCCAGGTCGAGGACGACGCGATCCGCAAGATCGTCAAGGCGCAGGAAGACATAGGGCTGCAGGGCATCACGGACGGCGAGTACCGCCGCGGCTCCTGGCACATGGATTTCCTCTACCAGGTCGGCGGCGTGACCCGGAGCGAGGACAAGCTGACTGTGCAGTTCCGCAACGAGCAGGGCGTGATCGAGTTCACGCCCGCGGCGCTGCGCGTCTCCGGCAAGCTCAAGCTGGAGCGCTGCATCTTCGGGGAGGACTTCGCCTTCCTCAAGGCGGCTGCGAAGGGCACGCCCAAGCTCACCATCCCCTCGCCCAGCATGATGCACTATCGCGGCGGGCGCGCCGCGATCGACGCCGCCGTCTATCCGGACCTGGGGGCGTTCTGGGACGACCTGGCGCGCGCCTATGCCGACGAGATCGCCGCGCTCGGCAAGCTCGGCTGCACCTACCTGCAGCTCGACGACACGAGCCTGGCCTACCTGAACGACCCGAAGCAGCGGGAGCACATGAATCAGCTCGGCGGCGACGGCTCCAGGCAGCACCTCACCTACATCCGCGTGATCAACCAGGCGCTGGCGAACAAGCCGCGGGGGATGACCGTCTGCACGCACATGTGCCGCGGCAACTTCCGCTCCTCCTGGGTCGCCTCGGGCGGCTACGATCACGTCGGCAGCCTGCTGCGCCCCAAGGAAGTCCTGCAGGCGCGAGAAGAGCACAAGCAGGGCCGCATCCCGGCCGCCCGCCTGCGCCAGGTCGAGGACGAGGCCATCCGCAAGGTCGTCCAGCTGCAGGAAGGCCTCGGGCTGCAGGGCATCACGGACGGGGAGTACCGCCGCGGCTCCTGGCACATGGATTTCCTCTACCAGGTCGGCGGCGTGACCCGGAGCGAGGACAAGCTGACTGTGCAGTTCCGCAACGAGCAGGGCGTGATCGAATTCACGCCCGCCGCACTGCGCGTCACCGGGAAACTCAGGCTGGAGCGCTGCATCTTCGGGGAGGACTTCGCCTTCCTCAAGGGCGCGACGAAGGGCACGCCCAAGCTCACCATCCCC
>JBGOTW010000138.1:0-10788 GCA_041476685.1 bacterium
GATCCTGGAAGAACGCGATGCCTTCCTCGCTGTCCCACGTGCGCGGGCCGAGCGCCCGGTGGATGATGGTGCCGCGCTGATCCAGCACGTAAGTGACGGGAATCCGCGTCACGCCGTAGTGGCTGCTGATCTCGCCGGCCGGATCGAGCACGAGCTCGAAGCTGAAGCGGTGGGTCTTGGCGAACTCCTGCACCTTCTCCGGCGTCTCCTGCAGGTCCACCGCCAGCACCTTGAACTTTCGCCCGCTCATGGCGCGGGCCAGCCGGTCCAGCGCCGGCATCTCCTCCAGGCACGGCACGCACCAGGTCGCCCAGAAGTTCAGCAGCACCACCGAACCGCGGTAGTCTGTGAGCCGGATCGTCTTTCCGCTCAAGTTCACCGCCGTGAAGTCCAGCGCCTGCAAGGGGGTCTTCGGCGCATCGAGCTGGAGCGGGTTCTTCTGCTGAGGCTGCGCCGCCATGGACGCGCGCAGTCTCCAGGTCAGCAGCCCTGCCGCCAGGATCAGCGCGACGCCCCCAACTGCACCCGTCCACAGCAAGAGGCGGCGTTGCGGCCGCTGCCAGCGGGGCCTGCGGAAACTCGGAAGGCGGAACTTCATCGGCGCGTGGCAAGCAGGAATGGGTGGCTTGAGCGGGGTACGGGCACCTGCGCTGCGCTCCCCGGGTCGGGTCACGCGGAGGGAACCCTCCGTCCGGGGAATCCTGTGTGCAGGGGTCCCTCTTTCACCATGGGCCGGGCACGGGGCGAATGCAACCCCGGCGCGGCACCCACTCCGCCATCCGGAACCCCGCCGCAACGCGGCACCCGCTCGCATCGGACCAGCACTCGCACCCGCGCCCGTACCCGCGCTTGCCCACTGACGCCCCAGCGGCAACGCTTCCGCGCTGGCGCGTCAGCGGCGGCCTGGCCACAGGGCGACGATGCCCAGGACATGTGCCGCCAGCGTGATCGGCACCGCGTACAGCGGGAGCAAGTAGAGCGGGAAGTCGGAGCCCATGTGCAGGATCAGCGAGTCCCCCGCCAGGCGCAGCCGCATGCCCGATCCCACGACCTGCGCCAGGTCCACGAAGCCCAGCGCATGCCAGGCGATCAGCCACCCCCGCCGCCCGGGCGTCCTGGCGCCCAGCCAAAACCCCGCCAGGGGCGCCGTCAGGGCAACGGCGATGTCGCCCAAGCCTCCCGGCACGGCGAACCGCGCAGGCAGCACGCCGTAGCCGTAGAGGACGAGGAAATAGATGCCGGGCGCCAGCCGCCAGAGATGGAACGTCGCCACCCAGCCCGGCGGCAGCCCCATTGCCCAGCGTCGCGCGGCTGGCAGGCCCAGGTACACGACCAGCAGCACCGCCAGCCCACCCCACACGCAGGCGCCGACCACGGCGAGGGGAAAGCCGTGGACCGCGCCCTTTGATCCCAGCAGCCACGCCAGCGCCAGCCATACGGCGGCGGCCCCAATTGTCGTTTTGGCCACGTTGCCCATGGATCCCTCCTTCGAAAGATTCGCCACTCCGCATTCAGCAACGGTCTTAGCCCCCGGATTCAGGGCGCATGGTGGGGAACAAAAGCACATCCCGCAGGGAGTGCTGGTCGGTGAGCAGCAGCACCAAGCGGTCCAGCCCGATCCCCACCCCCCCCATGGGCGGCATCCCGTACTCCATCGCGCGCAGGAAGTCCGCGTCGTAGGGCTGGGCCTCCAGGTCGCCGCCCTTGCGCCGCGCCACCTGCTCCTCGAACAGCTGGCGCTGCCGGATCGGATCGTTCAGCTCGGAATAGGCATTGCCGAGCTCGAAGCCCATCATGTACGGCTCGAAGCGCTCCACCAAGCCGGGCAGGGAGCGGTGGTCCTTGCACAGGGGCGTCGTCTCCGCCGGGAAGTCGGTGATGAAGACGGGCTGGATCAGCTTGGGCTCGACCAGCTCCTCGAACAGCTTGGCCACCGCCATGCCGCGGGAATAGTCGCCCGCGAGCTCGAAGCCGCGGCGCATCAGCTCGGCCTTGAGCTGCGCGTCCCCGAGAGGCGCCACGTCCAGCCCGCCCAGCGTCTTGACCGCCTCCAGCATGGTCAGCCGCGGCCAGGGCCGCCGCACATCCAGCTCCGTGCCCTGGTAGCTGAACCGGGTCCCGCCGTGGACGGCGACGGTGCAGCGCTCGTAGATGGCCTCGAAGTGGTCCATCATGTCGTGATAGTCGGCGTAGGCCTGGTAGAACTCCAGCATGGTGAACTCGGGATTGTGCGTGCGGTCGATCCCCTCGTTGCGGAAGACTTTCCCGATTTCGAAGACGCGGTCGATCCCGCCCACGACCAACCGCTTCAAGTACAGCTCGGTGGCCACGCGCAGGTAGAGCGGCAGGTCCAGTGCGCGGTGGTGCGTGGTGAAGGGCTGGGCGGCGGCGCCCCCGTATAGCGGCTGCAAGACCGGCGTCTCCACTTCCAGGAAGCCCTGCTCCACCAGGTACTGGCGCACGGCAGTGACGATCTGCGAGCGCGTGCGGAAGACGCGCGCCACCTCGTCGTTGAGCGCCAGGTCCGCGTAGCGCTGGCGGTAGCGGAACTCGACGTCCTTGACCGCGTCGTGGACGACCTGCACTCCGTCGCGCTCCTCCACCTTCGGCACAGGCAGCGGCCGCAGGGCCTTGGCGAGCAGCTCCCAGCGCTTCACGCGCAGCGTCAGCTCCCCGGTCCGGGTGCGCATGACCGTGCCGTGCAGGCCGAGGTAGTCGCCCAGATCCGTCAGGTCGAAGCGCTCGAACGCCTCCGGGCCGACCTCGTCCTGGCGCAGGTAGACCTGCAGCCGCGCGTGGTTGTCCTTGACGTGGGCGAAGAGCGCCTTGCCCTGCCGCCGCACGGCCATCAGCCGGCCGGCCAGCGCGACTTCCCGCCCGCTGGAGAGCAGCGTATCGGCGTGGTCGTGCACCTGCCGGGCCGTGTGGCTGAAGTCGAAGCGGTAGGGATAGGGCTGGATGCCCTGCTCCCTGAGCCGCTTCAGCTTGGCCAGGCGCACGTCCTGCTGCTCGTGATGCTCGTCCATGGCTCCCGATCCGTCCGCGCTCCAGCTCCCAATCCGGCTCGCTCCTCCCGCCCGGCGACTGACCCGCGCGCCAAAGTGCGCTAGGCTGGCTCCCGGCTCGATCCATGCGTGCCATGCGGCACCGCTTCGACCCGGCGCGCCCACAAAATCCGAATCCGAAACGCTAGCGTCAGGACCCTGGAATGGCAAGCAACCCGCCCCACTCGCCCACCCTCGAGCGGCGTCTGATCTTCGCCCTCGACGTGGCCTCGCCCGCCGAGGCGCTGAGCTGGGTCAAGCGCCTGCGGGGCGCGGTGCACCACTACAAGATCGGCCTGGAACTCTTCCTCGCCGGCGGCTGGGACGTCGTGCATGCCGTGGCCGAAGCCAGCGGGCCGGTGTTCCTCGACGTCAAGCTGTTGGACATTCCGGCCACCGTGGTCAAGGCGCTCCAGGTCATTGAGCGGCACGCGGACGACGTCTGGCTGAGCAACGTCCACGTCTTCAATAACATGGCCCTGGAAGGCCGCCGCGCCGAACTCGGCACCCGCCTGAAGATCATCGTCGTGCCCGTGCTGACCAGCATGAGCGAGGCCGACCTGCGCAGCTCCGGAGTGCAGTTGAGCTTGCCAGACTACATGGCGCTGCAATCCCAGCGTGCCCGCGACCTTGGCTACGACGGCGTCGTCGCGTCGGGCCACGAGGCGGCGGCGCTGCGCAGGCGCTTCGGACCGGACTTCCTCATCGTCTGCCCCGGCGTGCGGCCCGCGTGGGCGGCGGTGCAGAGCGACGATCAGAGCCGCGTCATGAATCCGGGGGACGCGATCCGTGCCGGCGCCGACTACCTTGTCGTGGGCCGTCCGATCCGGGAGCACGCCGACCCCAAGAGCGCCGCCGCACGGATTCAGGCGGAGATCGCCGGCGCCCTTGCGTGAAGCGCCGACAGGTTCCGCCCGCGCGCCGGTTCCGGTGCCCGGGGCGATTGGGTTCGTTCCCTCAATTTTGAGATATTATATTGATATTGCGTATTCTTTTTGTCGAATGACTGGCCGCCATCCGGGGCGCAAGTTGGCCCGCTGGCGCCATCAGTGACGCGAAACCATCCTCCCGCACGGGGCCGATAGAGAGGGGCGGATTGGGTTCGATTCCCACAGTCTTTCACTTGATATTTCGCCCCTGGATTCCCTCGTTGGCGCGCGGGTCCCATCTTGCGTATGGCCCCTTCCCTGTCGCGCCTGCGGCATCCCGCAGTGCATCCCCCCGGACCTCAGACGGCACGGGGGCCCGCTGCGGCAAGCGCCCCGCCGGCGTTGACTCGAGCGTGGGCCCGCCGGGGGTCCACGACGGTCCATGCTACGGTCCATGATACCTGGGTCCGGGCAGAGCGGTAGCCGCAAAAATCGGCGCGGGCCTGCTGTGCTCTGCACAGGACGGCCGTGGAACTGACGGCCAGCCAGTCGGTCAAGGGCCTTTGCCAAACCGGCGCGGAACCGCTAGCTATTGTCTTTTCACGGGGAAGGATTGAGGTGCGGCGCGCGAGTCCCGTTTTCCGGGACAGGGGCGGGGTGACGGAACAGCCTCGCGGACGCCGCAGCCTTCCACCGGAGAGCCTGCCGCCATGACCCAACGCGTCTACAACTTCACCGCCGGACCGTCCATGCTTCCGCTGCCCGTGATGCAGCGGGTGCACGAGGAGTTCTTCGACTTCCAGGGCCTCGGCGCCTCCATCATCGAGATCAGCCACCGCTCCCCGGAATTCGAGAAGCTGCTGGCCGAGACCGAGCAGCTCTTCAAGGAGCTGCTTGACCTGACGCCGGACACACATGTCGTGTTCTGCCACGGCGGGGGGCAGATGCAGTTCTCGATGGTGCCGCTCAACTTGATGGGTCTCAAGCCCGCGCACAGGGCGCAGTACGTCGAGTCGGGCAACTTCTCCGAGCGGGCCATTGACGAGGCCAAGCGCTACGGCACGGTGGACATCGTCGCCAGCAGCCGCGCCACCCAGTACGACCGCATCCCCGCCTGGTCGCCCAAGGGTCTGGACCCGGACGCCTCGTACTTCCACATCACGACCAACAACACGATCATGGGGACGGCGTGGCACACGTTCCCGGAGACCGACGGCGTGCCCCTCGTGGGGGACATGACTTCCGAGATCATGTCCCGCGTGGTGGACTTCGGGAAGTTCGGCATGGTGTACGCGGGAGCGCAGAAGAACCTCGGGCCGTCCGGCCTGGCCGTCGTGCTGATCCGGCAGGCGCTGCTGGAGCGCGCCGATGCGCTCACGCCGAAGCTGCTCAATTACACGCAGCTGGCGAAGGATCACTCCCTCACCAACACGGTCAACACGTTCTCGATCTACGTGACCCGGCTGGTGCTGGAGTGGCTGAAGAACCTGGGCGGCGTCCCGGCGATCGAGAAGATCAACCGCCGCAAGGCGGCGCGGGTGTACGCGGCGCTGGACGCAGGCAAGGGCTTCTACCGCGGACACTCGCTGCCGGACTCGCGCTCGCTGATGAACGTGACGTTCCGGCTGCCGAGCGAGGCGCTGGAGAAGCAATTCATCGCCGACGCGCTCGCCGCCGGGCTGTACGGCCTGAAGGGCCATGCGCGCCTGGGCGGGATCCGCGCGTCCATCTACAACGGCATGCCCGAAGCGGGTTGCGAGGCGCTGGCCGCGTTCATGGAAGAGTTCTACCGCAGGCACGGCTAGCGAGGGGGCGGTGGACGAAATGCCTCACCGCGCGGCCCAACCCGTGTTGACGTATTCCGTCGCCGGCGAATCGCCGCGCTTCGCGCCGGTTCGGATGCTTGCGGCGGTGCTGTTCGCGATCCTGCTGGGTCCTCTGCCCGCCTCCGCACAGCCCTTCCGCCCGCCCGCCGGGGCGAACGCCTCCTTGAGCGACAGCGCATCCGACAGCGCCCCCGTCATCGTCGCGCTTGGCGATAGCCTCACCGCCGGCTACGGCCTGGCCGAGGAGGAGAGCTATCCGAGCCTGCTGCAGGCGCACCTCCGGCAGGCCGGCTACCCCCACCGCGTCGTCAACGCGGGCGTGAGCGGCGACACCAGCGCCGGCGGACTGGCGCGCCTGGATTGGGTGCTGCAGCAGCCCGTGCAGGTGCTGATCGTGTGCCTGGGCGCCAACGACGGCCTGCGCGGCCTGGAACCCGCGGCCATGCGCGACAACCTGGAGGCCATCATCGTCAAGGGCAGCCAGGCCGGCGCCACGGTGATCCTCGCCGGGATCCACCTGCCCACCAACTACGGCCCGGCGTACACCCGCCGCTTCGACGCGGTCTTTCCCGCCCTGGCCCGCAAGTACCAGCTGGTCTTCCTGCCCTTCCTGCTCGAGGGCGTCGCCGCCAAGCCCGCGCTGAACCAGGCCGACGGCATCCACCCCACGGCAAAGGGCACGCGCATCGTGGAAGCGAACGTGTGGAAGGTGCTCAAGCCGGTGCTGGACGCGAAGCGCTGATCCTGACAGGCACCCTCGCCAGGCCCGCAGGATCGCATGCGGGCCCGGCTTGCCCAGCCGCGCCGGAAGCGCGCATGAGGTAGCGCTCAGTAGCAGATTGGGTCGGTTCGGCGTCGCTTCGGAGGCGTTCCGGGAGCGGGTAGGGTACGCGCTCGGCAGCGGGTGGGTAAGCCTGGGCTCGCGGCGGTCGGCCCTGACGAACGAGTGTCGCGAAACACTCGCCTCGCACGCGCCCTGCGGCCAGTTCCTCTCGCCCGAGAGCGGAGGAATTGCGACTGCGAATGACGTTCACCCGCGCACAAACGCGCCAACTGGGCGCTGTGCGGAATCTGTGCGCTGCGGGGCACGCGGGGAGCTCGGGGCCGGTGCGGGAAATGCGGCCGGTGAGGCGCTTGGTGCAAGAGCGGGAACTGAGGCGGGTGGGTACTCGGGGGGCGGGAGCCGCCGTCCTCCTCGGAACTTCAACACCGCGCGGGACATGGCCGAGAGAGCGCCAGCGGATTCTTTGCCACGGCTCGCTGACGCCCACCTGGGAAACGCAGGAGAAATCCAGTAGCCTGTGCCATACACAGGCTAGGCTTCTCGTTTTGCCAACATCCCCAGACGACCCTTCCGCGGATAGGGACATGCGCGCAAATCGTCCTGCTCAGCTCCCCCTGAGGCTCCCAGCGGATCGCGAAGCTCGAATGTCTTGTGAGGACAATCTGACCTTCATGCGGTCGCTGGACGACGGCAGCATGAAGCTCATTGTCACATCGCCTCCATATAATATCGGGAAAAAGTACGAGAAACGGTCGTCCCTGGATGCGTATGTTCAGAATCAGGCGAGAGTGATTGCAGAGTGCGTTCGATTGCTTCATCCGAGAGGATCGATTTGCTGGCAAGTCGGGAATCACGTCGACGACGGAGAAATCGCTCCGCTGGACATCGTGCTGTATCCGATTTTCAAGCAGCACGGTCTCAAGCTGCGGAATCGAATTGTCTGGCACTTCGAGCACGGACTGCATTGCTCCCGCCGACTGTCCGGCCGGCACGAGGCCATTCTCTGGTTCACTAAGGGCGACGATTACACCTTTCACTTGGATCCCATTCGGGTTCCTCAAAAATATCCAAACAAGAAACATTTCAAAGGGCCAAAAGCGGGACAGCTTTCGAGCAATCCCCTCGGCAAGAATCCGGGCGACGTGTGGATTTTCCCGAACGTGAAAAGCAATCATGTCGAGAAATCCATTCACCCCTGCCAATTTCCGGTCGAATTGGTCGAGCGCCTCGTTCTGTCGCTGACCGATCCCGGAGACTCGGTTCTGGATCCGTACATGGGGGTGGGCAGCGCGATTGTTGCGGCGCTCTTGCATGATCGTGTTGGAAACGGGTGCGATACGGAAAAACGGTATGTCGACATCGCCTGGGAGAGAGTGCACCAGCTCAGGGCAGGGACTCTGAGAACTCGCCCGAGGGATCGTCCTGTCTACGATCCCAGCCAGCCCTATGGCGGGCACCGCTGATGCGGATCGCTCAACAATACTCCCACCTGAACGGCCTGGAATCCCTTCTCGTCCACAAGCCCAGGCTGTGGAAGGAGATCCTGAAGGTCATCCGCGATGTGGACGCGGAAGACTGCCGCACTAAGGTTTCCAAAGAAAAGAGAATGGTCGGGAAGCTGCTTTACTCTCCCATCGCAATGAACACCGCCATGAGTGAAGGGTTCGCGGCAGCCCGCGGCTGGGAAGAGCAGCGCACGTCCTACTGGGTCACTCAGGACGCCAAGCTCATTCGACGGACCATGACGATGTCTGCCGACGAGCAAAAGGCCGAGATTGAGGCTGCCGGATTGAGGCCGATCTTCTCGTTCAACCAGACGGATTTCGTCAAAGAGCGGGTCGCCGTCGAAGTCCAGTTTGGAAAGTACGCCTTTGTCGCGTACGATCTGTTTGTAAAGCACATGGCGTTCTTCGTTCGAGATGTGATCGACGTTGGGGTGGAGATCCTGCCCATGAAGGAATTGCAGGAGGGCATGTCGTCCGGGGTCGCCTACTACGAGGGCGAACTCTACAATCTCATTCGGGAAGGCCGCGGCGTTCCGGCGGTCCCGCTCGTGCTTGTGGGTGTCGCTCCATAACGCTTGCCCCCCCGCGCCTCTCGCCATCTCCTGCAAAGTTGCCCTCGGGTCCACACCCCGAATCCACGCCGCGGCTTTCCTTCGCTCCGCGCTCTTGCGATGCTGGCTCAGGGTAGCTCCTCCTCGTCGAGGGGTCGTCCACACCTAGCATTCCCAAGGGGCCGGAGCCGCCTTCCTCCTCCAAACTTCAACACCGCGCGGGACATGGTCCGGCCCGTGACCCTGCGAAACACGCAACGGGAGGCTCCGCTGGACGCCGCACGCCGATCAGTCTAGGGGTGAAGGGCAGCACGCAGGCGCTTCCGCGGGAGAGACCGCCATGCCCCTGACCTTTGCGCCCGGCACGCTCGCGCCGGCGGCCAAGCAGGCCGGCCAGCGCCTCTTCATCGTCTCCGCCGACTGTCACGTCAACGAGCCCCACGACCTGTGGGCCACGCGCATCGAGCCGCGCTTCCGCGCGCGCCTGCCCCGCGTGGAGACCGACGCCGGCGGGCAGAAGTGGAGCGTGGCCGAGGGCCTGCGCCCGGTGCGCATCAAGGACCTGCCGCCGGAGTTCAGCGCCGGCCAGGCCTTCTCCCTGGAAGCCAAGGACCTGGAGCTGGCCCCGCGCGGCACCGCCGACCCGCTGGAGCGCCTCAAGCACCACGCCCTCGACGGCGTGGACGCGGAGGTGATCTACCCGAACAAGGGCCTGCTGATGTGGACCTCGCCCGACCACGCCCTGTCGGGCGCCATGTGCCGGGTGTGGAACGATTGGGTGGCGGAGGTGTTCGGGGCGTTCAGGGAGCGGCAGGCGCCGGTGGGGGCGATCGCGCCGGGGGACGTGCCGGCGGCGGTCGCGGAGGTGCGGCGCTGCGCGCAGCTGGGGCTGCGCACGGTGTTCGCGCCGGTGAGCGTGCCCGGCCAGCCGTACAACCTGCCGCTGTACGACCCGCTCTGGGCGGCGCTGCAGGAGACCGGCCTGCCCGTCGGCTTCCACGTCGGCACCGGCCGCGACCCGCGCGAGGCGACGGGCAACGGCGGCGCCGTCATCAACTACGTGCGCACGCTCGCCACGGCGCTGGAGCCGCTCACGCAGCTGTGCGCCTCGGGCGTGTGCGAGCGCTTCCCGGGCCTGAAGTTCGTGACCGTGGAGTGCGGGATCGGCTGGCTGGCCTGGGCGCTGTGGGCGATGGACGAGTCCTACGTCAAGCACGACTTCTGGGTGCAGCCCAAGCTGAAGCTCAAGCCCTCCGATTACTTCCGGCGCCAGGGCTGGTGCACCTTCAGCGACGATCCGGTGGGCATCGAGACGCGGCGCTGGATCGGCACGGAGCGCCTGCTCTTCGGCAACGACTATCCCCACCACGAGGGCTCGTGGCCCCGCAGCGCCGCGGTCATCGCGCGCACGATGGGGGACCTCACCGACGCGGAGCGGCGGCGGATTTTGGGCGAGAATGCGGCGCAGCTGTACGGGTTCGAGATTCCGAAGCGCGGCGAGGGATAGGCGGGCGGCCCGGGCGTCGCTCGTCGCGTCGCGCGAGACTCACGGGGCGCCCGTTCTCCGGTGCGGGGCCGGGCTCGCACTGCCCGGCGCGCCCCGCGGCAGGTCGGCGAAGAATTCCCGGATGCGCCGGGCGTTGGCCCCGAAATCGCTGCGTCCCAAGCGCGACTTCGAGCGCATGGCGACGCTGCTGCCTCCGCCCGCCGGCGCGGGCCGCACCTCCACGACCACGTCATCGCGGAAGCGCAGCAGGCGCGTGATGGCTACCGCCTGGACGCGCAGGCCGGTGTCGTCCTGGGCAGCCGCGCGCCAGCGCCGCGCGCCGATCAGCGCGAGCACGCGGCGGTAGGCCTCCGCCGGGGGCACCACCAGCTCCAGGTTGGTCAAGTCGCCGTAGGCCTGATCGGTGAGCGCCCTGAACTTGAGCGCGTTGTAGGCGTGGTGAGTGGGCGGCCGGACCCAGAATACAGGCGGCCGCTCGCGGTCGCTCGTGATGTCGTTGATCCGGGGAAGGCGGCGGGCCATAAGCGGAAATCCAGTCGGTGCAGCACGGGCAAGCTAGGGGATCGGGCGCTGCGGAAGCGCGCAGGGTCCGTCTTGCGCGAGCCGCGAGCTCCGAGTAATTCGCTGCTTCGGCCGGCCGCTCAGGCGAACGTTGCTGTGACTGGCCCAACGGGGGTGAAGCGCGTCTCCCAGCGGTCGCCC
>JBGOTW010000139.1:0-10752 GCA_041476685.1 bacterium
CCATGGGCGATGGCCTGGAGGCCGTAGACATGATCCGTGTCGGCATTGAAGCCGGCTTTCAGGAAGCGCAGGGCGGTCGGGCTCTTCGTCAGGATCTTCCTGCACCAGCGCACGGTCTCCGCCTCGAGCTCCGCCGCGGGCACGACCTTGTTGACCAGGCCCATGTCGAGCGCTTCCTGGGCGCTGTACTGCTCGCACAGGTACCAGATCTCGCGCGCCTTCTTCTCGCCGACGATGCGGGCGAGCAGGATCGTGCCGAAGCCGGCGTCGAAGCTGCCCACCTTCGGCCCGGTCTGGCCGAAGCGCGCGCGGTCGCTGGCGAGGGTCAGGTCGCACAGCAGGTGCAGCACGTGCCCGCCGCCGATGGCGTAGCCGTCCACCGCCGCGATCACCGGCTTGGGCACCTCGCGGATGATGCGGTGGAGATTGCGCACCTGGAGGCGGCCGGTATTCGTGCGGCTGTCCACGTAGCCCTGGTCGCCCCGGATCTTCTGGTCGCCGCCCGTGCAGAAATTGCCCTGCGCCCCGGTGAGGACGATCGCGCCGACGGTCTCGTCGTACCAGGCATCGTCGAACGCGGCCATCATCTCGTCGATGGTGAGCGGCCGGAACGCGTTGTAGACCTGGGGCCGGTTGATCGTGACGGTCGCGATGCCGTCACGCTTGGAGTAGAGGATGTCCTCGTACGTGCGATCGGTCATGGGAACGGATCTCCGGGTGTTGGGCCGCCGCGCTTGGGGCGGCCGGGCTGGCGGCGCGGGGTGCTCCGCAAAAGGGTCGCGCGACGCGGCGGGCCGGACCCAGGCGGCGCCGCACGGGGGTCACTCGTATCCGGTCACTCGTTTCCAGCGCGAGGTTGGGGTAGACTGGGTCCTGCACGCGCTGCGCATGTTCAACGACGTAACATACGACGCTCCCAGGCCGCGCACCACCCCAGCCCCTACATTCCCTTGTCACGCACCAAGACCGCCGCCGTACCCAGGGCCAACTCCGGAATCGCCCCCGCACGCTCGTCGGGCGGGGCGGATCGCTCCGCGGGCGTTCCCCGCGCTACGGCCAGATCCGCCGAGCGCGCACCCGCCGCGGCCCCAGCGGCCGCCTGGTCCGGCAGCCTCGACGCCGCCTGTGCCCGTGCGGTCGCCGGCGCCCGCGCGGCGGGCCACCCGGTCGTGCTGGCGGTATCCGAACGTGCCGCATCCGCGCCGGATCCCCTGGCCGTGCTGGGGGAGTTGACGCGGCCCTCTCCTGGCCGGAACACCGCGGGCCAAAACGCCGCGGGCCAAGACGCCGCGGGCCGGAACGCCCCCGAGCGCCTTCCGCGAGGGGCACAGGGCAGCGCCGCGCCCATGCCGCGGGAGGCAGACGGCACCTCCGAGCGCCTTCCGCGGGAGGCAGACGGCACCTCCGAGCGCCAATCGCGCAACGGAGAGAGCGCGGAAGGCCATTTCTACTGGGAACATCCGGCGGGCGGCTTCGCGCTGGCGGCCGGTGGACGGGCGCTCGGCTGGCAGAGCCGGGGGGCGGGACGATTTGCCGCGGTGAGAGCCCCCGTCGAGTCGGCACTTGCGGAAGCGCACGCCTGGGCGCCGCACGGGGAGACTCCCCTGGGGGCGCACGCCGTGGGCGGCTTTTCGTTCTTCGACGCGTGCGACCCGGCGGCCTGGCCCGGCTTCGAGCCGGCGGATCTCTTTGTGCCGGCTTGGGCGGCGGTATGCCGAGCGGGCGTCACGGACTGGCTCGTGCAGACGGCGGTGGCTCCGCAGGACGATGGCGAGGAGGTGCGCGCCCGCATCGAGGCCGGCCTGACGAGGCTGCGTGCCGCCGGAGCCGCTGCGTTGGCCGCCCCATTCATCGCGCCGTCCGCAGCCCCGGGCGCGGGCGCAGCGGGGGGCGCCGCCGGCGCGGTCACCCGCGTGGAGGGCCTCGATCCGCCGGAGGCGCGCGCCCGCTGGACGGATGTGGTGCGGACGGCGCGCGACGCGATCCGCGCGGGTGGTTTGCGCAAGGTCGTGCTGGCCCGCGCGCTGGAGCTCGTGTGCACGCCCGCCCCGAGCCCGCTGGTGCTGCTGGCGCGGCTGCGCACGGCCTATCCCGAGTGCATCTGCTTCCTGGCGGATCCCGGCGCGGGTCAGGCCTATCTGGGCGCCACGCCGGAGCGGCTGGCGCGGCTGGAGCCGGGCCGGGTGTCCCTGGGCGCGCTGGCGGGCACGTTTCCCCGCGGCGCCACGCCGGAAGCCGATGCCGCGCTGCAGCGCCTGATCCTGGAGAGTCCGAAGGAGCGGGAGGAGCACGCGATCGTGGTGGAAGCCATCCGCGCGGCCCTGGCAGGCTGCGGGACGCTCGACCTGCCGGAGGAGCCGGAGGCGCGCGCCCTGAAGAACGTCTGGCACCTCTTCACCCCCATCACTCTCGTGCCCGTGGCCGGCCTGTCCCTGCTCGATCTGGTGGAGCGGCTCCATCCGACGCCCGCCGTGGGCGGTCTGCCCCAGGCGGCCGCGCTGGACGCCATCCGCAGGCTCGAAAGCTTCGACCGGGGTTGGTACGGCGGTCCGTTGGGCTGGTTGAATGCGCGCGGCAAAGGCGAGTTCGCGGTGACGCTGCGTTCGGGCGTCGTGGCGGGCCGGCGCGTGCGCCTGTTCGCCGGCGGAGGCATCGTCGCCGACTCGGATCCGGAGCGCGAATTCGAGGAGACGCGCATCAAGTTCCAGCCCCTGCTGGGCGCCCTCGGTCAGGAGTAGCCGCGCTGCAAGACACCCTCGTGCCGACGGCCCGTCCGCGCCTTCGCCACTCGCCTGCCCGGCTCGCGCGCCAGCGCCGGCGCGTCCGGGCGGCCTGCAAGCGTAAGCGGGAAACGGACCGCGAAACGGGGTAAGCTGAAACCGGCCCGAATGCCTCACGCTGCCTTGCCCGCCACCGGCGGGTGAAGGCGCCCCAATCGCCGCGCGCATGCCCATGGCGGAGACCGTAACCAACCTGAACACCCTGTGGGCCGAGGCGTTCGTCGCCGAACTGGCCCTGGCGGGCGTGCGCACGGCGTGCGTGTCCCCCGGCTCGCGCTCCACACCGCTGACGTTGGCGCTGGCCCGCCATCCCGCCATCCGCGTGTTCACGATCCTCGACGAGCGCAGCTGCGCGTTCTTCGCGCTGGGCGTCGCCAAGGCGAGCGGCATGCCCGCCGTGGCCGTCTGCACGTCGGGCACCGCCGCCGCGAACTTCCACCCCGCCGTGCTCGAAGCGAGCCATGGCGAGGTGCCGCTGATCGTGCTCACCGCGGACCGGCCGCCGGAGTCGCGCGATACCGGCTCCGGCCAGACCACGGACCAGCTCAAGCTGTTCGGGACGGCGGTGCGCTGGTTCTTCGAGGTGGGCACTCCGGAGCTGCGCGACGCCGCCCTGCGGCATCTGCGCGGGCTGGCGGCGCGCGCCGTGTTCACGGCGACGCGGGCGCCGGCCGGCCCGGTGCATCTGAACTTCCCCTTCCACAAGCCCCTCGAGCCGATCCCCGTTCCGGGCGACATCCCGTCCGACTTTGCGGCGCGCCATCCCCTGGCCGTGCATGGCATGACCGCCGTCCCGTCCGCGGGCCGGGGCGGCGGCGCGGACGCACCTTACGCGCGCGGCACCCATGGCGCGCCCGGCGTCGCGATCCAGGTGCTGCGACGCCTGGCCGGGCAGGTGCGCGCCGCCTCGCGCGGCTTGATCCTGTGCGGACCGATGTCCTTCGGGACGAATGGGGTGGGCACGCAGTGGAGCGAGTGGCCCGCCACGGTGGCGGCGCTCGCGCGGCGCACGGGCTACCCGATCCTGGCCGAGCCGCCCTCGGGCCTGCGCGCCGGGCCGCACGACCAGAGCCACGTCGTCGCCCATGGCGAGGCGATGCTGCGCGCCGCGGGATTCCGCCGCCGGCTCGCGCCCCAGCTCGTCCTGCGCTTCGGCAGCATGCCCACCGGCAAGCACCAGGAAGTCCTGCTGGACGAGCACCCCGCCTGTCCGGTGATCGTCGTCAATCCCGGCGGCACCTGGCTGGAGCCCACGCACCATCCCGCGGAAGTGATCGCGGCCGACCCGGGCCTGTTCTGCAGCGCGCTGGCGGAGTGCCTTCCGGAGGGTGCCGTGGGCGATGCCGGCTGGCGCGAGCTGTTCGCGCGGGCGGACGGGCTGGCCGCCGCGGCGCTGCGGGCCGCCTACGCCGCGCCCGCCCCGGAGGGGCTGGGGGACGCGTGGTGCGAGGGGCGGGTCTTCCACGAATTGGCCGGACTGCTGCCGGAGGGCGCGCTGCAGTTCACCGCCAGCAGCATGCCGGTGCGCGACCTGGAGTCGTTCGCGCCGAAGTCGCCGCGCCTGGTGCGGCACCTGGTCAACCGGGGCGTGAGCGGGGTGGACGGCACGCTCTCCAGCGCGCTGGGCGCGGCGGCGGCGCAGGCGGGGCCGGCGGTGCTCGTGACCGGCGATATCGCCTTCTTCCACGATGCCAACGGCCTGCTGGCCGCGAAGACCCACGGCCTGTCCCTGACGGTCGTGCTGATCAACAACGACGGGGGCGGGATCTTCGAGTTCCTCCCCATTGCCGCGTTCGGGGAGGCTTACGAGACGCACTTCGCCACGCCCCACGGCCTGGACTTCGCGGCGCTCTGCGCGGCGTACGGCGCCGAGCTGGAGCGGCCGCGCGACTGGGCGGACTTCCGGGCGCGGGTGAGCCGCTCGCTGGGCAGGCCGGGCGTGCGCGTGATCGAGGTGCGCACGGAGCGCCGCGCCAATCGCGACCAGCACCAGGTGCTCTGGCGCGCCGTCGCGGACAAGCTGGCGCAGGCGGGCCTGGCCTGATGCCTCCCGCCGACCCGGCCGCCTCCGGCCCGCACGGGAGCGCGGCGATCGAGTTGCACGCGGACTGGGACGGGCCGCCGCCGCCCGGCGGGCGCACGCTGGTGCTGCTGCATGGCTTCAGCGGCGACGCCTCCACGTGGGATCCGGTGCGGGCGGGCCTGCGCCGGTGGGGCAGCACCCTGGCCGTGGACCTGGTCGGGCACGGCCGCTCCCCCCAGCCCGCCGCGCTCCAGCCGTACCGGATGGGCGCGTGCGTCGCGCAGGTGCTGGCCGCGCTGGATCGGCACGACATCGGACAGGCGTGGCTGGTAGGCTATTCGATGGGCGGGCGGGTCGCGCTGAGCGCGGCGGCGGAGCATCCGCAGCGCGTGGCGGGGCTGATCCTGGAGTCCGCCTCGCCGGGCCTCGCGGACGCGGCGGAGCGTGCGGCGCGGATGCGCGAGGACGCCGACCTCGCCGCGGACATTCTCGCGCGGGGCGTGCCGGCATTCGTCGCGCAGTGGACGGAGCGGCCCATGTTCCGCGACTTCAAGCGCCTGCCGCCGGAGCGGCAAGCGGCCTTGCGCGCCCAACGCCTCGGCAACAGCGCGCTCGGCCTGGCCAATTCCCTGCGCGGCATGGGCACGGGCGCGATGGACGCGCTGTGGGAGCGGCTGGCCGCGCTGCGCGTGCCGGCCCTGCTCCTGGCCGGGGAAGAAGACGCCAAGTTCGTGGAGATCGCGCGGCGCATGCAGGCGCAGCTGCCCCAGGCGCAACTCGGCCTGATTCCCGCCGCGCGGCACGCGCCGCACGTCACCCAGCCGGCGGAATGGCTGCGCGAGGTGAATCGCTTCTTCGAGTCCTTATGAAATGGCCCCGGCTCACGCTGCGCGCTCGGGCCGCCCTCGCGGCGGCGCTGGCGGCCACTGCGCTGGGGGCCGTGGCCTGCTCCGACGCCTCCTACTATTGGCAGGCGGTCGACGGCGAGATCGAGATCCTGCACAAGAGCCGCCCCATCGGGATCGTGCTGGCGGACCCGGCCGTTCCGGAGCAGACCAAGGCGCGGCTGCGCCTCGCGACGCGCGTGCAGGACTTCACCGTGGCCAGCCTCGCGCTCCCGGCCGACGGCAGCTACCGCACCTACGCGGACCTGGGGCGGGACTATGTGAGCTGGCTGGTCGTGGCGGCGCCCGCCCTGGAGATGAAGGAAACCACCTGGTGCTATCCGATCGTCGGTTGCCTGGGGTACCGGGGCTACTTCAGCCGCAGCGACGCGGACGCCTTCGCGGATCGGATGCGGGCGGGGGGCTACGACGTGCTGGTGCGTCCCGTACGGGCCTACTCGACGCTGGGCTGGCTCGACGATCCGCTGCTCAACACGTTCGTGCAGCAGGATGAACTGGACCTGATGGCGACGCTGATCCACGAGCAGGCGCACCGCCGCGTGTGGGTCAAGGGGGATACCGAGTTCAACGAATCCTTCGCCGTGTTCGTGGAGCAGGAGGGATTGCGCCGCTACCTGGAGCATGGCGCGGGCGAGACCGGGGCGGGAAACCAGGTGGCGGCGGCGGCGCTGCTGAACCGCTACCGCAGCTACCTGGCGGACCGCGAGCGGTTCCAGGACATCGCGCGGAGCGGGCGGGAGCGACTGGCCGGGTTGTATGCTTCGCCGCTCACCGCAGAGGACAAGCGCGCGCGCAAGGCGGCGCTGCTCGACGAGATCCGCCGGGACTACCAAAAGCAGCGCCCGTCCTTTAGACTGTTGAATTACGACGACTGGTTCGGGCCGGGCTTGAACAATGCCTACCTGGCGGGCATTGCCCAGTACCACGTCCGGATCGACGCCTTCGCCGCGCTGTTCGACGAGCAGGGCCGGGATTTCAGCCGCTTCTATTCGGCGTGCGAGTCCCTGGGCCGGCTCGGGCGCGTGGAGCGGCAGGCGGCGCTGGACCGGCTGGCGTTGTCGGCCAGGTCCCGCGAGAAGCGCGCGGCGGTGCTGCCGGCGCCTCGCGAGAAGCGCGCGGCGGCTGCGGACCCGTTGGGGGTTCATCTCCTGAGTGTGACCCATGCTGCGCAATAGCGACCCGGCGCTGCCTGTGCTGCCCACGCCTCCCACCGCGGCGGGAGCGCCGGCGCCGCTGCGGCCCGCGCGCGTGCGCCAGCCCAAGCCGGACTGGCTGAAGGTGAAGGTTCCCCAGGGCGAGCGTTACGCCTGGATCCGCGACCGCGCCCGCGGCCTGAACCTGCACACCGTCTGCGAGGAGGCGCGCTGTCCGAACATCGGCGAATGCTGGCAGGGCGGGACGGCGACGTTCATGCTGATGGGCGACGAGTGCACGCGCGGATGCCGCTTCTGCTCGGTGAAGACGGCGAAGCAGCCGGGCGCCCTGGACGCGGCCGAACCGGTGCACATCGCCGAGACCATCCGCGCGATGGGGTTGGACTACGTCGTGCTGACCTCGGTCAACCGGGACGACCTGCCCGATCAGGGCAGCGCGCACATCGCCGAGACGATCCGGCGCACGCAGCTGGCGAACCCGGGCCTGCTGATCGAGGTGCTGATCCCCGACTTCCGCGGCGACGAGGCGTGCCTGGAGCGCGTGCTCGCGGCGCGCCCGGCCGTGCTGGCCCACAACGTGGAGACGGTGCCGCGCCTCACGCCCGGCGTGCGGGACCCGCGCGCGGGGTTCGCGCAGTCCCTGCGCGTGCTGGACTACGCCAAGCGCAGCGCGCCGCGGCACGGGCCCGCGCTGCGCACCAAATCCTCGCTCATGCTGGGCCTGGGCGAGCGGGAGGACGAGGTGCTGGAGAGCATGCGCGCCCTGCGCGGCGTGGACGTGGACTTCCTCACGCTCGGCCAGTACCTGCAGCCCGATCGCTGGAACCTGCCGGTCGTCGAGTTCATCCCGCCCGAGCGCTTCAAGGCGCTGGAGCGCGAAGGGCTGGCGCTGGGCTTCCGCTATGTCGCCTCCGGCCCGCTGGTACGCTCGTCGTACCGGGCGGCCGAATTCTTCATCGCCCAGGATCTGCGGGCCGCCGAACGCAGTCCGCGAGGCGCAGGTAACATCGCCGAGCGCAGTCCGCGAGGCGCAGGTAACATCGCCGAGCGCTTGCCGCCCGGAACGGAACACAGCCCCGCTCCCAAGTCCGCCTAGGCTGTGTTTGGTATTGCTCTGCAAGGGGCTCTGCCCCTTGCAACCCCGCCAGGGGTTTTCAACCCCTGTACCCCAACGCATGCGCTGAAGCCGCCCAGTTGCCCAGGCAACCGCGCGCGGCTTCAGCGCCAAATTCGGGTGCAGGGAGCCACCGCTCCCTGCGGGGGTGTCCGAGGGGCTTTGCCCCTCGGTAGCTGTTTTCAAACAGAGCCTAATCCTTGTGCTGCGCGCCCCGCTCATCTGGACTCTCATCTTCGCCCTGCTCGTCCTGCCCTGGCTGGAATTCTGGCTGGTGCTGCAACTGCACTGGCCCGTGTGGTTCACGGTGCTGTGGTGCGGCGGCGCGGCGATGATGGGCTGGTGGTTTGCCCGGGGCGAAGACCTGTCCCTGTGGACCGAGCTCGAGTCGGACATCCAGAACGGCCGCGTGCCCACCGCCGAGGCCGTGGAAGCGATGCTCGTGCAGATCGGCGCATGGGCGCTGATCATTCCCGGCCTGCTCTCCGATGCGCTGGGCATCCTGCTGCTGACGCCCCCGGTGCGCGCCGAGCTGGTGGAGCCGATCCGCGCGTTCATCCGCCGGCGTTGGGTCGAGCGGGCGTGAGCGGGATTCGAGCACCGCCGAGCGCTTGTCGCGAGGCGCAGGCAGCACCGCCAAGCGCCGTCCGCGTGGCGCAGCCAGCACCGCCGAGCGCAGTCCGCGTGGCGCAGGCAATCCCGCCGAGCGCCGTCCGCCAGGCGCAGCCAGCACCATCGCCTCCCGGCGCGTGTTTCACCCTGAAGAGGGAAGACACGCCGGGGTCGCCAGGGAGACGTCAAGGAATGGCCGGCCACCCGGGGCGGCCGCCTGGGGCGCGCCGCGCCGCCGTCGGCCACCGGCCGGCGGGCCCCGGCGCGGCGTTGGACTGCGGCCCCAAGTGTGGTACAAGCGGGAGACCTCTGCGGAGCGGGGATTGGCTGCTGCGTACCCCCGCTCCTTCGGTTCACGGAATCGAACCGCAACCCAGGCATGGAGCCACGAGGGGGGCATGAACGATCAAGACGCCAAGCAGGTGCTCGAAGCCGTCCTGTTCTCCTCCGCCGAGATCGTCTCGCTCAAGCAGCTTCACGCAGTGCTGGGACCGCCGCGGGAGCACGATCTTGCGCAGCTCCTGGCGCAGCTCAACGCGGAATACGAAAGCTCCGGGCGGACGTTTCGCATCGCGCCGATCGGCGAGGGCTACCAGTTGCGCACGTTGCCGATGTACAAGAGCTGGATCCTCAAGGCCGCGCCCCACAAGCCCGCGCGTCTCACCCACTCCCAGCTCGAGACCCTGGCCATCGTCGCCTACCGGCAGCCGGTGACCCGGGGAGAAGTGGAGCACCTGCGGGGGGTGGACGCATCCTTCGCCCTGCGCACGCTGCTGGAGAAGCGGCTGGCGCGCATCGTGGGCAAGGATCACACTCCCGGGCGGCCGATCCTTTACGGCACGTCCCGCGAATTCCTCAGCCTGTTTAATCTGGCCGACCTGAAGGACCTGCCGACGCTGGCGGACTTCGATCTCCCCGCGCCCCAGCGCTTCGAGCACCCCAATGCGCAGGCGGAGCCGAAGCCCGCTGAGCAGCAGCTCGACATTCCCTCGCTGGCCGAGGCCGGCTAGCCGCGCCGGCCCCATCCGCTCCGACGTCACCGCAGCGGGGCGCCGCCGCAGGGGCGCCATTGCCCCCGGCGCACCGCCGCCGCCGGTGCACCGCCGCCGGAGCACCCCCGCCAGCTGGGCGCCACTACCACCTGGGCGCCGACGAAGCGCCATCGGCTCCCGCACGCGTTGGCGTGCGTCCGCCCACCGCGCGGGGGGAGCGCGTCGTGTCGTGGCCGGCAGTGGCTGTGGGGGCCAAGCGGAGAAGAGCTGCGCCATCCCGGCGGGACAAGCCGGAGGCGAGATCCCTTGTTGGGGGAGGGGCCCTGCTCCGGCTCTGAGGAGTCTGCGGGATGGCGCCGCTTCGAACAGCCGATCCGATGCGCACGCGGCGTACAGGGTGTGCCGAGAAGCAGGGTCCGCGCGGAGCGGAAAGTCCCCGGGTGGCGCCGCAGAGCGGTTGGCGCCGTCGAGCGGTGCGCACCCGGCACAACCCCTGGGGCTAGAACTTGTAGATCGCTTCCAGGCCCAAGGACATCATGGAATCGATGGCCTTCTCGCCCTTGGCATCGGAGAAGATCTTCTGGTCCGCGCTGTCGGAACGCAGCTCGCCGCGCAGCTCCACTTTCTTGATGCCCATGTAGGCGAGCGTGAGCGTGCCCTCCGACCAGTTCGGACCCTTGGTCTTGCCCGGCTCGACCGCACCCGTGCGGAACGCGTCGGTATCGCTGAACGACTCGCCGCGGACCGATACGCGCCAGTCGTCGTTGATGCCGTAGTTCACGTACAGGGCTTCTCCCGACCAGGTTGCCGTCTTCCCCGGGTTGACGAGGCTGCCCTTGTCCTGGCTGCCGTTGTCGTAGTTGAGGATGAAGGTCAGGCTGTCGCTGGCGTTGTAGGTGAAGATGAGGTCCACGAGGCTGCGCGTGGCGGTGGTCGAGTCGGCATCGAACGCCGCCTGGGGATAATTGACGAGCTTCTCCTTGCCGCTCATGTACGTGCCGAAGAAGGAGAAGGCCTTGGCCGGCGACCACTCCCATCCCACTTCGCCCGTCACGTCCTTGTTCTTGTCCGTGACCGTGTCCCAGCCCTCGCTGGCGCCGGCCATCAGCACCAGCGTTTCGGAGTGCTTGAAGCTGGCGCGCAGGCCCGTGTGCGTGAAAGGAATGGCGAAG
>JBGOTW010000140.1:0-10687 GCA_041476685.1 bacterium
GACGGCGGCGGGAACCGGATGCATGGCGGCGATCGACGCCGAGCGCTGGCTGGCTGGCCAGGAATAGCCCACCCGGTCCCGGGAACGGCGTCCCGGCAACGGTGCGCCGGGACGGTGCGCCGGGACGGTGCGGCGCCCGGCACGCCTCGCGGCTCGCGGACGTCAGCGAGGCTCGTCCCGCCGGATCGCAGGACCGTTGTATCCGCGCCGAGGGCCGCGGGGGCGGCGCCCAAGCGTCTCGTCCGTTGCGCGGAATTCCGATCGGCGGCGCCCGATCCATAAGGCAATTGAACCCCAGCGAGCCGACATGGCCATGGCGCAGGAACGCGTGGTGCTCGCCTACTCGGGCGGGCTGGACACCTCCGTGATCGTGCACTGGCTCACCCAGCGGGGCTACGCGGTCGTCGCGCTGTGCCTGGACCTGGGCCAGCGCGTGGAGGACCTCGGCGCCATCCGCAAGAAGGGCGAGCAGGCCGGCGCCGTCAAGGTCGTGGTGCAGGACGTGCGGGAGGAGTTCGTCCGCGACTACGTCATACCCGCCGTCCAGTTCAACGCGCTGTACGAGGGCACCTACATGCTGGGCACTTCGCTAGCCCGGCCGCTGATCGCCAAGTGCCAGGTGGACCTGGCCCGCCTGGAAGGCGCGCGCTTCGTCGCCCACGGCGCCACAGGCAAGGGCAACGACCAGGTGCGCTTCGAGCTGACGTACCATGCGCTCAATCCGGACTTGCAGGTGATCGCGCCGTGGAAGACTCCCGAGTTCAACCAGCAGTATCCCGGCCGGCGCGAACTCATCGCCTATGCCGAGCGGCACGGCATTCCGGTCAAGGCGACGTTGGCCCAACCCTGGAGCTCCGACGAGAACCTGATGCACATCAGCTTCGAGGCGGGCATGCTGGAAGACCCGTGGCAGGCGCCCAAGCCGGAGATGTTCGAGCTGACGAGCCGCCCGCAGGACGCGCCCGACAAGGCGGAAGAGCTGACGCTGGACTGGGAGGACGGCGTGCCCGTGGCCGTCAACGGCGAGCGACTGAGCCCGGCCAAGCTGTTGGCGCGGCTGAACGAGAGCGGGGGCGTCCACGGCGTGGGGCGCATGGATATCGTCGAGTCGCGCTACGTGGGAATGAAGTCGCGGGGCGTGTACGAGACGCCGGGCGGAACGATCCTGCACATCGCGCACCGGGCGATGGAATCCATCACCCTGGACCGGGACGTCATCAACCTGAAGGACACGTTGATGCCCCGCTTCGCCCGGCTGGTCTACAACGGCTTCTGGTATTCCCCGGAGACGCGCGTCCTGCTCTCGCTGGTCAAGGAGACGCAGCGCGGCGTCACCGGCACGGTGCGGCTCGAGCTGTACAGGGGCAACTGCCTGGTCACCGGCAGGAAGTCGCCCTACAGCCTCTACGATACCCAGGTCGTGTCCATGGAGGCCGACGGCGGCGCCTACCGGCAGGAGGATTCCTGGGGCTTCATCCGGCTCAACGCCCTGCCGCTGAAGATGGCGTACAAGCAGCGCGAGAAGATCGCACGCGACAAGGGCGAGCGCGGGAAATGACCGCAGGCCGCCCGGCCGGCGACGCGGGCGATGGACGGACAGGCTGTCCGGCGCGGCGGAGGTTCCGTCGGCCGGCCCCGCAACCCGATCCCAAGCCATTCATGAGCGACGCAGCCCCGACCCCGATCCCGGATGTGCTGGCGGCCCGCTACGCGAGCGGCGCGATGCGCCGCATCTGGAGCCCGGAGGGCCGCGTCGTGCTGGAGCGCGACCTGTGGATCGCCGTGATGAAGGCGCAGCGCGCGCTCGGCGCCGCCATTCCGGAAGACGCCATCCACGCCTACGAGCGGGTGCGTGACGAGGTGGATCTCGCGTCCATCGAGCGGCGCGAGCGCGTGCTGCGGCATGACGTGAAGGCCCGCATCGAGGAGTTCTGCGCGCTCGCCGGGCAGCAGCACATCCACAAGGGGCTGACCAGCCGCGACCTGACGGACAACGTGGAGCAGCTCCAGATCCGGCGCTCGCTCGACCTGCTGCGGGACAAGACGGCCGCCGCGTTGCTGCGCCTGGCCGGCGTGGCGCACGCCCAGCGCGACACCCTTGTCGTCGCGCGCACCCACCTCGTTCCCGCCCAGCCCACCACGCTCGGCAAGCGCTTCGCCATGTCGGGCGAGGAGCTGCTGCGCGCCTTCGAGCGCCTCGACGCCCTGCTCGCGACGTATCCGCTGCGCGGCATCAAGGGCCCAGTGGGCACCCAGCTCGACCAGCTCTCGCTGCTGGGAGACGATCCCGCCAGGCCGGAGCAGCTCGATCAGGCGCTGGCCCGCGCGCTGGGGTTTTCCCGCGTGCTCGACAACGTCGGCCAGGTCTATCCGCGCAGCCTCGACTTCGAGGTGCTGGCGACCCTGCTCCAGGTCAGCGCCGGGCTCTCCGATTTCGCCAAGCTCATGCGCCTGATGACGGGGCACGACCTCGTCTCCGAGGGCTTCCAGGAGGGGCAGGTCGGCTCGTCGTCCATGCCGCACAAGATGAACGCCCGCAACAGCGAGCGCATCAACGGCTTTCACGCGGTGCTCGCGGGCTACCTGGAGATGGTGGCGCGGCTGGCGGGCGACCAGTGGAACGAGGGCGACGTATCGTGCTCCGTCGTGCGGCGCGTGGCCCTGCCCGGCGCGATGTTCGCGCTCGACGGCGCGCTGGATACCGCCGTGACCGTGCTGGACGAGATGGAAGTGTTCGAGACCGCGATCGCCGCGGAGGTGCGCCGCCTGCTGCCGTTCCTGGCCACGACCACGCTGCTGATGGAAGGGGTCAAGCGGGGCGGGGGCCGGGAGACGCTGCACAACGTCATCCAGCGCCATGCGCTCGCCGTCGCGCGCGCCATGAAGGAAGTCACCCTGGGTGACGACGACTTGCCGCGGCGCCTGGGCGAGGATCCGGAATTCCCCATGAGCGAAGCGGAGATTCGCGCCGTCCTGGCCGACCCCACGCGCTTCGTCGGCGCGGCTCCCCGCCAGGTGGACGCCTTCGTCAACGCCGTGGAACCCCTGCGAAAGCGCTTTCCCCAGGCGGCGGACTACCGGCCGGAGCCGGTCATCTAGAGGCGGCGCGCGGCCGCCCGCACCTTATCCCTTCGGCTTGTCTGCGGGCCGGTATTCCGCCTCGCGGCCGCGCGTCAGGTAGATGACCGTGATCCAGTTGCAGCGCGTCCAGGGATGCAGCACCAGCACCATCGCGGCGACGAACAGCGCCGTGATGTACACGCGCGTCTCCATGGAGAACAGGTCGTACAGGATGAGAACGCCCGCCAGCCCGAACGCCAGCGTCCCCGCGTAGGTGTACGCGAAGACCATTCCGCCCCAGAAGTCCCCCTGCTCCGCCTGGAACACGTAGCCGCATACGGCACACTTCGGATTGACGGCGAACCAGTTGCGCATCACCTTGCCCTCGTGGCAATGCGGACAGCGCAACCCGAAGCTGCGCAGAATCTCGATCAAGACGTGAAGCATCTTGCTCCCGGTGAGAGAAGTCTGGAGTGACGTCAGGAGACGGGTCAGGGTTTGGGCCGCTCCGTCTCCTGTTCCAGGTGCGGCGAGCGATAGGCGCGCATGCGCTCGAGCAGCGGCACGGGCTCCGTATCCACCAGCAGCAGGCGGCGGTGGTCCGGCTTGATCAGCCGTTCGCGCTCGGCGTGCGCGAGTTGCAGGAGCAGCCCGTCGAAGAATCCGGCCACGTTGAGCAGGCCCACCGGCTTGAGGTGGATCGCCAGCTGCGCCCAGGTCATCATCTCGCACAGCTCGTCCAACGTACCCCACCCGCCCGGCAATGCAATGAATGCGTCGGCCAGGTCGGCCATGCGCTGCTTGCGTTCGTGCATGCTGGCGACGATGTGCTGCTCGGTGAGGCCGGTGTGGGCCAGCTCCCGTTCGACCAGGGCGCGTGGAATGACGCCCAGCACCCGCCCGCCCGCCGCCAGCGCCGCGTCCGCCAGGATCCCCATCATCCCCACGTTGCCCCCGCCGAACACGAGAGCCAAACCCTGCTCGGCCACCAGCGTGCCGAGCCGCTTGGCCATGATCCCGTAATCGGCCCGGGCGCCCGGGCTGGACCCGCAAAACACGCAGACGCTCTTCATGGTGGACTGTAGGGTTGGAAATGTGGAAGTCGCGCGGCGCCGCGCCGGGCCGGCGCTCAGCCGCCCGCGCGGGAGGCGAGGTAGCCGGCCAGGCGGCGCATCCCTTCGGCAATGTTCTCCAGCGAGTTGGCATAGCTGAAGCGCAGGTAGCCCTCCCCGCCAGGCCCGAAGTCGCTGCCCGGCGTCACGGCCACCCCCGCGCGCTCCAGGATGTCGAGCGCGAGCCGCATCGAATCGGCCCCGTAGCGCCGGGCATTGGCGAAGCAGTAGAAGGCCCCCGCCGGCTCATAATGCAGGGGCAATCCGATCTCCCCCAGGCACTGGATCATGAACAGCCGCCGCCGGTCGTACTCCGCCCGATAGCGCTCGCAGTCCGGGATGGCCTGCGTCAGGGCCGCAATGCCCGCGTACTGGGGATAGTCCGCCGCCGAGATCATGACGTTCTGGTGCAGCTTCATCACCGTGGGCAGGACCTCGGGCGGAAAGATCAGGTAGCCCAGCCGCCAGCCCGTCATGGCGAAGTACTTGGAGAACCCGTTCAGCACGAACGCCCGCTCCGTGTACGACAGGATGGTGCGGTCGGGAGACTGGGCGACGGCTACGGTGTTGCCAGCGCCGGTGCCGTCAGCGCCGGAGCCGCCAGTACCTGCGCCGCTTGCGCCGATGCCACCCGCGCCGGCGTCGTGTCCGTCCAGGCCGTAGGTCAGCCCGTGATAGATCTCGTCGGAGATGATGGGGACGCCCAAGCCGGCCAATGCCCGCAGCACGTCCTGGCGCATCACGACGCCGGTCGGATTCGCGGGCGAGCAGATGAGGATCGCGCGGGTGCGCGGCGTGATGCGCTTGCGCACTTCCTCCGCGTCCAACTGGAACCCCTGCTCCTCGCGGATCGGGACGGAGACGGGCACCCCGCGGGCGATGCGCACGAAGCTGGAATAGCAGGCGTAGGTCGGGTCCGTCAGGATCACCTCGTCCCCCGGCTCGAGCAGGAGCAGCATGAGCAGGTGCATCAGCACCGAGGTGCCCATGGACACGAGCACCTGGTCTGGCTGCACCTCGATGCCGTAGCGACGCCGATGGTAGGCGCAGATGGCGGCGCGGAATTCCGGTAGCCCGAGGGAATGGGTGTAGCGGGTGCGTCCGTCGCGGATCGCGCGGATGGCCGCTTCCTGCACCGGCAGCGGCGTCGGGAAGTCGGGCTCGCCGAACTCCAGGTGGACGATGGAACGCCCCTGTTCCTCGAGGAGGCGGGCCGCCTGGAAGACTTCCACGGCCCGGAACGGCTTGATGGCGTCCAGGTAGGCGGGCAGCCGGATCATATTCATCCTTATCCTCTGCGCGCGGCAGGGCGGCGGATCAGCGCGGACCCTGCGCTGCCCGGGTGACTTCGCGCCACAGGGAGGCGACCGCCGCCTCCAGCTCCTCCAGCGTACCGGAATTGGGGATGACCCGCTGCGCCCGCGCGGCCCGCGCGGCGTTGGACAGCTGCGCCCGCAAGCGGCTGCGCGCCCGCTCCTCGCTCAGGCCGTTGCGCGTCATGAGGCGCTGTAAGGCGATGTCCGGGGGCGTCTCCACGGTCCACACCGCGTCGCAGAGCCGGTCCCAGCCGGCCTCCAGCAGGATCGCCGCGTCGAGCACGATCAGCGGCGGGCGCTCGTCCGCCGGACGCCCCCGCACGGCCGCGATCTCCCGCTCCATCCGCCGCGCCATGAGCGGATGGGAGATCCCGTTCAGCCGCTGCAGCAGCGCGGGTGCGGCGAACACCTCGGCCCCCAGTTTGGCGCGGTCAATGCTGCGGTCGGGCGCAAGAATCCCGGGTCCGAATGCCGCGACGACCGGGCCGTACGCTTCCCCGTCGGGCGCGATCACCTGGTGGCCGATCCGATCGGCGTCAATGACGTAGGCGCCCAGCGCGGCCAGCCGGGCGGAAACCACCGACTTGCCGGAGGCGATGCCCCCGGTGAGGCCGATCACGGGCGGTACGTTGCGCTCCACGGACGGCTCCGGACATTCCCGCGGGTGGGCCGACGCTGCCGGCAGGCAGTGGCGCAAGCGCCCGGTATCGGGTAGGAGACATCGTTTACCGCCTCGACTTCCCGGATTGCAACAGCGTGGGCGCGCTTCCGCCGAGCGGGCATCCGGCTTCCGCCGAGCGGCCATCCGGCTGCCGCCGGACCGCGGACGCAGCCCGGCAAGGATTCTCTCGCGCCATGGACATGCCTGAGCCCGTACCGCAAAGCCAAGACCTGCAGGGCCAGCCGACGACGGGGTGGACGTCGCCGGACGGCTCTTCCGCATCGCCCCCGGCGCCGGGCTACGGGGAGATCCTCGGCTTCAGCCTGCCGCTCGTGCTGGCCCTGTCCACGTACGCCGTCCACAACCTCGTGGACGCGGCCTTCGTCGGCCAGCTGGGCACCGCGCCCCTGGCCGCGCTGGCGATCGCCAACTTCACCTACATCTCCGGGATGGTGGTGCTGCTGGGGCTGATCCGCAGCGCGATGGCCTTTCTGTCCCAGTCGCACGGCGCCGGCCAGCTCGAAAGGCTCGGCGATTGGGTCGGCCAGTACCAGTGGGTCGCGCTGGCCAGCCTGCCGATCCTGCTGGTGCTGATGCAGGGGTTTCCCTGGGTCGCCCGCCTGGCGGACCTCTCGCCGGCGACGGAGGCCGATGCGCGCCGCTTCCTGGCGATCCGCGTGTGGGAAGTGCCCTTCGCGCTGACCGGCGCACTCTATGCGACGCTGCACACCGCCACGGGGCGCTCCGTGTTTCCCATGGCCGTGCAGTGGTCCACGGTCGGCCTGAACGCCGTGCTGAACTATGGCCTCGTGCTGGGCCACTTTGGCCTGCCGCGGCTCGGGCTGGCCGGCAGCGCAACGGCCACGCTGATCGCCCAGGTCTGCGGGGCGGCCATCATGGTGGGCGGCACCCACGGCAGCGCCCTGCGGCGCGCGTACCGGCTGCGACTGCTGGCCCGGCCGCGCGAGGCCGCGCTGCGGCAGCTGCTCAGGCTGGGCCTGCCCCAGGGCCTCGGGGACGGCCTGGAGGTCGTGGCCTTCCTGGCCTTCTACGTGATCGTGGGGCAGCTGGGTGAGGCCGCGCTCGCGGCGAGCAACATCGGCATGCAGGTGACGCACCTCCTGTTCATGCCGGGCATCGCGATGGGAATCGCGGGCGCGAGCCTCGTCGGGCGCTTCATCGGGATGGGCGCCCCGCGCGTGGGACGCGTCGCGGCGCACCGCATCCTCGGCATGACCGTGGGCTACATGGGCGTCCTGGGCATTCCCCTCTGGTTCTACGGGGAGACGATCGCGGGCTGGTTCATCGCCGACGCGGAGGTGGTGCGGCAGGCGGGCTGGGTGTTCAAGGTCATGGCGGTGTATCAGGTATTCGACGCCGCGGGGATCGTGCTGCGCATCACCCTGAGCGGCGCCGGGGACACCCGCTTTCCGATGGCCAGCGTGGCGGCCTGCGCCGTGTTCGTGATGATTCCGTTCTCCTGGGGGCTGAGCCGCTGGCTTGCGCCGGGCATCGTGGGCGCCTGGGTGGGTATGCTGGGCTACATCGTCGTGCTGGGCATCGTGCTGCTGTGGCGCTTCGAGCGCGGCGCGTGGATGCGCCTCAACGTGATCCGGCACGGGTACCCCGCTGCCGCAGCGGCCATCCCGCACACGGTCGCCGCGCGCCGCGCCGCGCCGTCCCCTGCTCCGGCCGAAAAGTCGCCATGAGGCGCGATGAGGAGCGCTGAGCGCTGGACGATCATCTACAATCCGACCTCCGGGAGGTTCCGGCCGCAGACGCTCGACGAGATCCAGCGGGCGTTGCGCGACGCGGGCATCCGCAGCGAGGCCCTCGGAACGACGCATGCGGGCCATGCCGTCGAGCTGAGCCGCGGCCTCTCCGGCGTGGACCGGGTCGCCTGCTACTCCGGCGACGGTACGCTCAACGAAGTGGCGACCGGTCTGCTGGGACGGGACCTGCCGCTCGCGTTCCTGCCAGGGGGGACGGCCAACGTGATGGCGCACGAGTTGGGCTTGCCGCGCGATCCGGTGCGCGCGGCGCTGGCCCTGGCGCGCGGCCGGCCGCGCCCGGTGCGTCCCGGCACGGTCGGCGCGCGGCTGTTCCTCCTGATGGCCGGCCTGGGGTTCGATGCGGCCGCCGTCGGCCTCGTCTCGCCCGCGCTGAAGGCCTGGGCCGGGCGGGGGGCCTACGTGTGGTCGGGCGTACGGGCGCTCGCCGAGCCGCGCCCCCGCCTGCGCCTGACCGGCGGGGATGGCACGGTCGTCGAGGCAAGCTGGATCGTCGCGGCCCGGGCGCGCCGCTACGCGGGATCGTTCGTGGTGCATCCCGCCGCCGGCCTCGAGGCCCCGGCCTTGGGCATCGCCGCCGTCGGCGCGGGCCGGGTGCTGGCCTTCCTGGCGCTCAACCTGGGCCTGGGCCTGGCGGGCAGCGTCCCTGGGCGCCGGCTGTTGCAGCAGACCCGCGCTTTGGTGGATGCTGAGCAACCGGTGCATCTCCAGCTGGACGGGGATTACCGCGGCCGGGACACGCATTTCGAGATCGCCATATCCGACCGCGCGGTGCAGCTGTGCTTTCCCGCGCGGTGACGGCTTGCAGGCCCGGAGACGGACATGCCTTCGCTCGGCTGGAGCAAGCTGCGCTGGAAGATCGCGTGGCTGGCGTTCCTCATCTTCGCCGTGCTCGGCTTCGGAACGCTTGGATACCACTTCCTGCTGGATTGGGAATGGCTCGACTCCCTCTTCATGGCGGCCATCACCGTGACGACGGTGGGCTACGGAGAAGTGCGGCAACTGGATTCCACCGGCCGCGTCTTCACGATCATCCTGCTGTTCACCA
The DNA here is from genome assembly GCA_041476685.1 of bacterium. Taxonomy (GTDB): domain Bacteria; phylum SAR324; class SAR324; order SAR324; family JACQKK01; genus JBGPEV01. Next base: position 8,988 of record JBGOTW010000140.1, read on the forward strand.
GCGTCGGCGTCTTCGCCTACGCCCTTTCCTCCCTGACCTCCCTGATCGTGGAGGCCGATCTCGGACAACTCATCGCCAGGCGACGAATGGACAAGCGCATCGCGGCCCTGAAAGGCCACGTCATCCTGTGCGGCTTCGGACGGACGGGCCAGGCCGTCCAGACCGCCCTGGTCCGCGAGAAGCAGCCCTTCGTCGTGATCGAGCATGACAAGGCGAACCTGGCGCTGCTCGAAGAGCTGAGCGTGCTGCACGTGGAAGGCGACGCGACCCACGACGACTTCCTCGAACGGGCCGGCATCCACCGCGCCAAGGGGTTGGTCGCCGCCCTGGGCAACGACGCGGAGAACGTCTACCTCGTGCTGTCGGCGCGGCAGCTTAACTCAAACCTGACCATCGTGTCGTGGGCGACGACGGGCGAGGCGGAACGCAAGGTGCTGCGTGCCGGCGCGGATCACACGCTCTCGCCCTACTCGCTCGGGGGAACCCGCATCGCCCACCTGCTCCTGCACCCGCATACGGTGGAGTTCCTCGACCACGCCATGAGCGGCAGCGACGCGATCCGCATGGGAGAAATCCACGTCAACGCGGAATCGAAGGCGGTCGGCACGTCGCTCGTGACCCTGGGCGTGCGGCGCAGCCTCGGCGTGATCGTGATCGGGATCCGGCGCGGCGACGGAAAGATGGAGTTCAATCCGCCCGCGGACCGGAAGTTCGCGGCCGACGACATCCTCATCGGCATCGGCAGCCCCGACCAGCTCGACATGCTGCGCAAGATGTTCTGATGCGCGGGTGCGGAACGATCCTGCGCGCCGGCGCGCGATGCCGCGCTGCGCGCATGCGGGAACGTGCGGGTGTTACGATGGGCAGGGATGGGCGGCGCGGCGGACCTACTCGCGCTGCGGCGCGCCCAACGGCGTCGGCGTGTAGTGCCGCAGCAGGAACAGCAGCATGTCCCCCAGCACCTTGCGGCTGTAGCCTGGCGGGACCAGGCGCGAGACGGAGCCCAGCTTCAGCGCTTCCTCCGGATTCATCAGCTCCCGTTCGTAGCGCCGGGTGAGCTCGGCCAGCCGCCGGTCGCGCTCTGCGCCCGCCTGTGGGTCCTGCGCTTGGCGCCGCTGGTACTCCTGCTGGATCTCGCGGAACTCGTCTTTGTAGATGTACTGCCGCCCGGCCGGGCCCATCACGGCGATGCGCGCCGTGGGCAGGGCGAACACCGCATCCGCCCCCGTGGCGTAGTTGTTGTAGGAGGCATAGGCGCCGCCGTAGGCGTTGCGCACGATCACGGTCAGCCGCGGCACGCGCAGGTCGACGATGGCGTCCAGCAGGGCCCGCCCCGCCTGGACGATCCCCGCGCGCTCCTGTTCGCTGCCCGGCGCGAAGCCGGTCACGTCCTCGATGAAGATCATGGGGATGTTGTACAAGTTGCAGAAGCGGATGAAGCGGGTCGCCTTCTGGGCCGCGGCGACGTCGATGTAGCCGGAATGGACCGCGCTGTTGTTGGCGACGAAGCCGACGACGTGGCCGCCCATCCGCCCATAGGCGGTGACGATGTTGCGGGCGCGCGCGGGCTGCACCTCGAAGTAGTCCCCGTGGTCCACCAGCTGCTGCAGGAACAGGGTGATGTCGAACGGCGTGCTGAAGCCCGAGTTCGGCGTCGTCAGCGTGCGGCGCAGCAGGATCGCCTCCTCCTCCATGTACGC
>JBGOTW010000141.1:0-10664 GCA_041476685.1 bacterium
CATTGCCGGTTCACGGAAGCCATTGCATACGCTCCACTGGAAGATAGTCCGCGCTGCGGCGGGACGGCGCGCCTGCCGGGCCAAGCCGGGCCACGCAACAGCCCGCAGTCTAGTGCGATTCCGAAGCGGCGGACAAGGGACGGGGCTGCGGTTCGCGGACTGGTTTGCGGGCAGGCTTGCGGAGGGTAGACCATCGCGGGAATTCCCCCCCGACCCCGCGCGCGCGCAGACCTTCATGGCCGGGTTCAGTCGCAGCAGTCCGCGCCGGATTCGCGGGCCGTGACGGCGAGCCGGGTCTCGGCCCCGCCGCCTGCTCCGCCCGAACTGGCTGCGCCGCCCGAACCGCCCTGGTCCGCCCAGCGCGCGGGCACCGCATCCGGCCAGCCTCCCTCGCGGGACCACGCCACCCGCCCCGCGACCAGCGTCAGCTCGATCCGGCCGCGCAGGGTCATGCCTTCGTAGAGGGAATAGCCGCAGCGGCTCGCCACGCGGTCCTCCCCCCGGCCCACGCTCCAGACGGCGTCGGGGTCCACCAGGATCAGGTCGGCGTCGGCGCCCACGGCGAGCCGTCCCTTGTTCAGGCCGTAGAACCGCGCCGCCGCGCCGGAGGTCAGCTCGATCAGGCGCGCCAGGGAGATGCGTCCCTCGCGCCACCAGGACACGGCCAGCGGCAGCAGGTACTCCACGCCCGGAATGCCGCTCGGCGCCGCGTCGTAGGGCTGGCGCTTCTCGGCCAGCGTGTGGGGCGCGTGATCGCTCCCCAGGCCGTCGATCCCCTCCGCCAGTCGCGCGGCCAGGGCTGCGCGCTCGGCCTCGGGCCGCAGGGGAGGATTGACCTTGTAGCGATTGTCGCCGGGCGGGACGATATCCTCGCTCGCCAGCAGCAGGTGGTGCGGAGCGGCCTCGATGAAGACGCGCTCGCGGATGCCGCTCGCCTCGGCCAGCTCGATCACGCGGGCGCTGGTCGTATGGGCGATGCACAGCCGCACCGGATAGCGCCGCGCCAGTTCCAGCGCGAGCCGGACGGCGCTCAGCTCCGCCTCCAGGGGACGCAGGTCGCCATGGTGCCGGGCATCGTGGGGAAAGCGCGCGGCCTCCGCCCGGATCAGGTCCACGTCTTCCGCATGCACGATCACGGGCAGGCCCGCGTCGGCGGCGTTGCGGAAATGGGCTGCGACGGCCGCCGGGGCGAGGCCGCCGTGCCCGGTGGACGGGCCGATGAAGATCTTAAGGGCCTTGCAGCGCGGATGGCGGGCGGCGCGCAACACGTCCGCAAGATTGTCCGGCTCCGCTCCGAAATGGCAGTACACCTGGGCGGGCAGGTCGCCGGTGAGCGCCGCCTTTCCTTCCAGGCGGTCCCAGGTGGTCGTGGGCGGCTCGGTGTTGGGCATGTCGCCGCACGTGGCGATCCCGCCTTTGACGGCGGCGCGGGCGCCGGAGAACAAGGTCTCCTTGTGCGTCGCGCCGGGCGTGCGAAAGTGCACGTGGAAGTCAATCCCGGCGGGCAGCAGGAGCCAGCCGCGCCCGGGAAGGGTGGGGAGCCCGGATGCCTCGATCCCCGCGGCGATCTGCGCGATGCGCCCCGCTTGGACCAGGACATCGGCGTGGGTGCCGTCGGGGAGCCGCACGTCGGTGAGCCGCACGTCGGTGAGCAGAGTGTCGTTCATTGTAGATAGCTGTTTTTATGACATAAACTTCAGAACGGACTTTGTGGGCGCACGGAACATTGGTTGCCGGTCGCACGTTAAAAGTTCTATGTTGAAAGAAATAGCATCTTTTGCTACTGTGTGTTTGGCGGAACCCGGGCACGCTGTGCCGTGTCCCTTGAACGGCTCAAGGCGGACGGCTCGAGCTGGCCTGAACCCGGAACTGAGCACGTGCGTGTCGAGACGCGCACGTGATATGCCAAACGATGGGTGGCCATGCAACTCGCCAACATCAATTCAGCCCAAGCCAACATGGATCCCGAACCCCTGAGCTTTGTCACCTCGAACGCGGACAAGGTCAGGGAGGCGAACCTGGTGCTGCCGTTCCCGGTCAAGCAGGTGCGGATCGAGCTGCAGGAGCTGCAGAGCGCCGATCTGGAGGAGATCGTGCGGCACAAGGCCGGGCAGGCCTGGCGGGCCGTACAGGCGCCCCTGATCGTGGAGGACACGGCGCTGCGCTTCCTCGCGTGGCGGCAGATGCCCGGTCCGTTCATCAAGTACTTCGTCGCCAATCTGGGGCTGCTGGGCGTGGTGGACTCGCTGTCCCCGGCGAAGGACTGGCGCGCCGAAGCCATCACCGGCATCGGTTACGCCGACGGCACCGCGGTGCACTACTTTGAAGGCCGGGTGCAGGGCCAGATTGTGCTGCCCCAGGGCAAGGAGGTGTTCGGCTGGGACGCGATCTTCCGGCCGAACGGCTCCGGACGCACCTTTGCCGAGATGGAGCACGAGGAGAAGGTGATCCGCTCGATGCGCACGCTTGCGCTGCGCAAGCTTGCCGAGCATATGGCCCGGCCGGCGACCGGCGGCGGCAATCCCGCCGCAACCCGCTCCTGAGTCCCCCCGCCCACCGTGGTTCCTGCAAGGCCATGATTTCCATACGGCCGTGGTTTCCGAATTGCTCTGGTTTCCACATGGCCGTGATTCCCGCACGCCCTGCGGTTCCCGTACGCCCTTCCATCTCAGGTCAACCCGGCAGCCATCCGGCGGCCTGCGCCGCGTAGACCGCCCAGCCGCCCGCCGCGAGGAACGGCGCGAACGGCAGGGGCGTGTCCAGCGGCTTGCGCAGGATCAGCAGCAGCCCGCCCCCTCCGATCAGCCCGGCCACGGCCGCCCCCAGCAGCGCCGGCACGAGGCCCTGCCAGCCCACGAATCCGCCGATCAGGCCCAGCACCGCGGCATCCCCCTGACCCAGGCCCGCCCGGCCGCGCACCGTCTCGTACGCCAACCCCGCGACGGTCAGCATGCCCGCGCCGGCGAACAGGCCCAGCAGCATGGGCAGGAGCGAGGGCCGCTCCAGCAGCGCCAGGTACGCGACGCGCGCGACCATGCCGCCGAACACCACGGGCAGCGGCACGTGCAGCGTGCGCAGATCCGTCACCGCCAGGGCGTAGAGCAGACAGGTCAGCAGCACGCCCTGACTCCAGACGCCGGGCGGCGCGTCGCGCAGGATGAAGGCCAGCCCTGCGATCGGCAGGGCGAGCGCCGCGGCATGGAGCGCGCCGGCGCCCGCGCTGCCTCGCGCCGCGGACGGACGGGCGCCGGCGGCGGACGGAGCGCCGGAGCCGGCAGACGGACCGCCCCCGGCTTCAGGCCCGCCGGAGGAAGGCGACGACGCGACCCAGCGCCAGAGCGCCCACACGGTCGCGGCTCCGCCCAGCAGAGCCATCCCCAGGCGCAGCAGCAGCAGGGTCACGAGCCGCAGCAGGGAAAGAGGGAAACCGCAGACACCACTCGCAGGAACAAGGGGAAGACACCGCGGGAATCCATCCGCGCGGCAGGCGCGCACAGTTGGCCGCCGAAACAACCGCCCACCGGCATAGCCACCCACCGGCACTGTGCGCCGCCCGGCCGGCGGCGGTTCACGGTGGAAAATGTTCGCCCCGACGCTTGCGCAGGCGCTGTCTGCGCGCTCCGCAGCTACGCGCTCTTCACGTGCAGCAGGGATTCGATCTCGTCCTTGACGCTCAGCTTCTCCTTCTTGAGTCGGGCCAGTTCGATCGTTTCGCTCGGCGTGAGGTGGTCGCGATGCAGGAGCATCTGAATGCGCTCTTCGAGGCTGGTGTGACGCTCGACCAGTGACTCGATGCGCGGGTCGCTGCGCTGCAACGCCGCGATCTGTTCCAGCGTGGTGGTGTCCATGGAGAAACCCTTTGCCGAAAGGGTGGAGGGCAAGCGACACCGGAGCGGCCGCCCCCAATAGCGCCTCATGCGCTTTCCGCCCAGTGTCTCCTCTGGTGTAACGTTCCCCAAGGGGACTTGGCAACCGGAGGTTTGAGCTAGGAGTTAAGCCCTGATATTGCTATCGAATTACGACCGCGTAAAAAACCCCGGCGCCGCCCCGGACGGGGAATCGGCGCCCGCCTAGCGGCGCGTCCGCGTGCGCCCCTGTGCCGCTGGCCCCTGTGCCGCTGGCCCCTGTGCCGCTGGCCCCTGTGCCGCTGCGCCCCTGTGCCTCCGGCGGCCAGGGCGCGGGCCCGCGCCAGAGGATGGCCCTACGCGCGGCGGCTCCACGCGATGCAGCCGACCAGCGCGGCGAGCAGCGCCGCGTAGTAGAGCGCGAAGCCTGTGGGCGGCCAGTCCAGCTCCACCCGGAACACCAGTCCCGTGCCCAGCCGATCCAGCCCGTGCACGACCCACACCCACACGTCCAGTCCCGCTTCCAGCAGGCCGAAGGCCGCCCGCTCCGCCCATTGACCCGGCGCCGCTCCGCTGAAGGCCAGGCTCACCGTCAGGGCCACCATCGCCACCGGCAGCAGCGCCAATTCCATCGCCGGCACCAGCAGGAGGTTCCCCGCGAAGACGAGGAAGGAGAAGTTGTGGAAGCGCGCGGCGATCAGGGGCCACAGCCCGAGCGTGACGATCAGCGTCACCCACAGGTTCGCGCCGCCGGCGCCCGCCAGCCGCGCCAGTCGGCCCGGCTCGTATCCGGCGGGCAGCAGCCGCCGCGCCAGGGTTCCCGCCCGCCGCCCCAGCGGCCGTCCCAGATCCATCGCCAGCACGAGAAAGAAGTAGGCCAGGAACGAGAGCTGGAACGAGATGTCGTACAGGACGCTCGGCGCGATGGCGAGCATCACGAGCCCGGCTAGCGTCAGCACGTACAGTCCCGGCGTGCGCGTGCCCCACAGATCCGTCCAGATCAGCAGCGTGCCCATGATGGCCGCGCGCACCGCCGGCACGGGAAAGCCGATCAGCGCGATGTAGGCCCAGATCAACCCGACGATGGCCAGGCGCGCCGCCATGCGCCCGTGCACCCAGCCCTGGCCCGGGGACAGCACCCAGGTCACGTAGCGCTGCAGCACCATCAGCAGGCCGAAGATCATGGCGATGTTCAGTCCGCTGATGGCGAACAGGTGCGAGATCCCGACGCGCCGGAACGTCTGGATCACGTCACGCCCCTCCGGGGATTCCCGGTCGCGCAGATCGAGCACGAGGGGCAGGTACACCGCCTGGGCGGGCTTGCCCAGGTAGTAGACCGCGCGCGCCTTCAGCCGCGCCCGCAACGCCTCCAGGCCGTAGGGATCGAGGGGCGGGGTGGGAAAGTGGCTGTCGGCCTCGCTCAGCGAGAGGTGCAGGCGGTGCCCGTCGAGCCGGGCCGCATCCAGCACGCCCGCGGCCCGCAGGCGCCGGCCGGAGCGGAACGTCCAGGCGCTCTGGGCGGGCAGCTCCAGTTCCGCTTCCGCCAGCGTCCACGCCGCGGCTTCCCGCGCTGCACCTGCCGCATCGCGCTCGGTGTCCGCCGCGCCGCGCTCGATCCGCACCTCGCCCAGCAGCATCCGCACCGTGTTGCGTTCCTCCCCCTTCAGCAGCCAACGGTCCCGCAGCGTACCCTCGACGGCGATCCAGGCGCCGCGCGGCACGTCTTGCAGCGCAGCCGCGGCGGGCAGCGCCACGAGGAAGTGCCAGCCCAGCGGCAGCAGCAGCAGGCCGAACACGACCGCGGGGGCCGCCAGCCGCTGTCCGATCCACCAGGCCACGCCCAGCAGGCCCGCCAGTGCCAGATCGAACAGGTCGAGGCGGAGCCGTCCACCGGCGCCGAGCACGGCGAACCCGGCACACCCCAGCACGAACGGGGCCCAGCGCAACGCGGTCCTCCAGCGCCGCGCGGGATGCGACGGCATTGTCGGGCGCCAGCGCAGCGCGGACCGAAACTGGGCGAGGCGAGGCATGGAGGCATCCTGGGCCGTGACGAAATGCCGCGCGTCCGGCGATCTTCCTCCCAGGTAGCAGACAATGCGGCGCGGCTGCAAAACCGGCGCGGGGGTGCAAGAGAGCCGCCCTCAACTCGGCCGGCATTGTTAACTCCTGCGCACGACCCGATGCCAGGAGCCTGCTCGCTGCCAGGGGTGGCGAAGGCAGCGCCCGTGACGCCGCTCCGTCGTCCGCGGTTTGCTTCCGCCCGGGGGCGGTTTGCTTCCGCCCGGGGGCGGTGCGACGCTGGCGGCAATCCCTTGGGGCGCACCAGCCGGAGCGGCGCACGCAGCCATGAAGAAAGTCCAGGATCACTATTTCCGGCAGGCCAAGCGCGAGGGCTTCGCGGCCCGCTCGGCCTTCAAGCTGGCCGAGATCGATCGCAAGCAGCGCCTGCTGCGGCCGGGGCAGCGCGTGCTCGACCTGGGCTGCGCGCCCGGCTCGTGGCTGCAGGTCGCGGCGGAGCGGGTGGGGCCGCGCGGCCGCGTGGTAGGCGTGGACGTGCAGGCGGTCACGGTCGCCCTGCCGGGTCACGTGCGGGTGCTGCGGGGCGACGCGTTTGCGCTGTCGCCGGAGGCGCTGCTGGACGCCATGGCGCTGGAAATGGCGCCCGCTGACGGGGCGCCGAAACCCGCGCCCAATGAACCTGCGCCCGCTGGCACGCGCGACGATACGGCGCCCGAAGGGTCGCCCGGCGATGCGGCGTCCGAAGGGGCGCGCTTCGACCTCGTCCTGAGCGACATGGCTCCGAAGACGACCGGAATACCCAGCACCGATGCGGCGCGCTCGGCGGAGCTGGCCCTGCGGGCGCTGGCGCTGGCCGAGGCGGTGCTGCGGCCCGGGGGCGATCTGCTGGTGAAGGTCTTCCAGGGCGCGCGGCTGCCCGAGCTGCGCCGCGCGTTCGCCGCCGCGTTCGAGCGCGTGAGCCTGGAAAAGCCGGCCGCCAGCCGCAGCGAGAGCGTGGAGATCTTCCTGTTCGCACGTGGCCTGCGCCGGCCCGCCGCAGCTCCGCAGGCGGGAAGCTCCGCGCCTGAGGACCGACACGCCGCACCCAAGCCGGGAAGCGCCGCGCCGAAGTCGGGAGGCCCCGCGCAGAAGACAAACAGCCGCGCAGCCGGTGCGGTGCGCGCTGCGCCCACGCCGGAGGCGGGATGAGCTTGCTGTACCTGGATCTCGTCGGGGGCCTCTCGGGCGACATGGCCGTGGGCGCGCTGCTGGACCTGGGCGTCCCGCTGGAGCTGCTGCGCGAGCGGCTGCGCGAGGCCGGGCTGGAGGGGGTCGAGCTCGAGGCCCGGCGCGAACGGCGACACCAGCTGGCCGGGACGCGCTTCCTGGTCACGCGGCCAGACGGAGCGACCCCAGGCGGCGCGCTTCCCGACGGGGGGCTGCCGCTGCCGGGGCAGTTGGCGGCGGCCCATGGCCACCGGGCCTGGCGCGAGATTGACGCGCAGCTGGGGGCGAGCCGCCTGCCGCCGCCCTGCCAGGCGCTGGCGCGGCGCATCTTCCGCGTCCTGGCCGAGGCCGAGGGCGCCGTTCACGACCTGCCGCCGGAGCGGGTGGAGTTCCACGAGGTCGGCGCGTGGGATTCGATCGCGGACATCGTCTGCGCCGCCGCGGGGCTCACGCACCTGGGGGTCGAGCGGGTGCTGTGCTCGCCGGTGCCCCTCGGGGCGGGGCAAGTGCGCACGGCCCACGGGGTCCTGCCGGTGCCCGCGCCCGCGACGCTGCGCCTGCTGCAGGGCTTTCCCGTCGTGCAGGGCGGCCCGGCCTTCGAGCGCACGACACCCACGGGCGCGGCCATCCTCGCCGCGATTGCGCGTCCGGCGCCGGATCCGTTCGGCTACGTCCCCGAGCGGATCGGGATCGGGATCGGCAAGGCGGAGCGCACGGAGGTGCCGAACGTGGTGCGCGCGGTCCTCGCCCGGGACGTGGGCGGGAGCGGCAGCAGCGCGGGCCTGGCCCACGAGCGGATCGAGCTGGCGGCGGCCAACCTGGACGACAGCAACCCGGAGTGGATCGGCTTCGCCATGGAGCGGCTGCTCGCGGCGGGGGCGCTGGATGTGGCGCTGCTGCCGCTGCAGATGAAGAAGAACCGCCCGGGCACGCAACTGCAGGTGCTCTATCCGCCCGCCCTGCGCGAGCGGATGCTGACGATCCTGTTTTCGGAGGTGACGACGCTGGGGGTGCGCTTCCAGGCGTGGGAGCGGGCGGTGCTGCCGCGCGAGCGCGTCACGGTGCGGACGGAGTGGGGGCCGGTTGCGGGCAAGCTCGCGCGCTTCGGCGAGCGGCAGCGCTTCGCGCCGGAATTCGAGGCGTGCCGCGCGATCGCGCTTGAGCACCACGTGCCCCTGCCGGAGGTGTACCGGGCGGCGGAGCGGGCGTTCGCCATTAGCGGCGCCATGAAGGACTGAGCTCTGCATGACGTCGGAGGGAGATGATCTTGGGCAGACTCTGGCTATGGATCGGGCTGATGTGGCTGGCCGTGCTGGTGTGCGCGCCGCTCAACGGCACGCTGCGCGAGTTCGTGCTCGTGCCGGCGCTGGGGCGGACGATCGGGGGGTTGATCAGCGCCCTTCTCCTCTCGGCCATTGCGCTCGCGGCGCAGGGCCACCTGGTGCGGCGCTTCGGACTGCGCCCGCGCGATGCCGCGTGCGCCTGGATCGCGGCCAGCTGGCTCGTCGCCACGCTGGCGTTCGAATTCGGCGTGGGCCGCACCGTGGGCCACCGCACCTGGGAGGAGCTGCTGCTCGAATACAATCTGTTCGCGGGGCGCTTCTGGAGCCTGGTCGTGCTCACGATCGTGGCCGGGCCGTGGCTGATGGCGTGGCGGCGCGGTCCGCGCCAGGATACACCCACGCTCCAGGCGAATTGACTCCGCGTCCCGACCGGCTATGCTGAATCGCTGGCCGTAACGGCTAGCGATCGGCCCGCGCTGGTGAGGGATGGGTGCGCTGAATTCCCTCGCCCAGCCACGGCCATGCTAGCGGGCCTTCCTCTCATCGCCGAGTTCCGTGTCCCCGTCCCCGCGCTCCCATCCGCAGTTCGAAGGCACGACGATCCTGTCGGTGCGGCACGGCGGCAAGGTGGCCATGGGCGGCGACGGCCAGGTCACGCTCGGCACGACGATCCTCAAGTCCAACGCCCGCAAGGTGCGCCGCGCCCGCAACGGCACGGTGCTGGCGGGCTTCGCGGGCTCCACGGCGGACGCCTTCACGCTGTTCGAGAAGTTCGACCAGAAGCTGGAGGAGTACGCCGGCAACCTGATGCGCGCGTCGGTGGAGCTGGCGAAGGAGTGGCGCACCAACCGCATGCTGCGCAACCTGGAGGCGATGCTGACGGTGGCGGACAAGGACACCTCGCTCATCATCTCGGGCAACGGCGACGTGGTGGAGCCCGAGGACGGCATCATGGCGGTCGGCTCCGGCGGGCCGTACGCGCTGGCGGCGGCGCGGGGCCTGCTCGCCCACGGTACGCTGGGCGCGCGGCAGGTGGTCGAGCAGGCGCTGGGGATCGCCGCGGCGATCTGCATCTACACCAACACGAACCTCGTCATCGAGGAGCTTGACGCCGCATGACCGACTCCGCCTCCTCCCTGCCGCCGGCGCAGGCGGCGCTGCAGGCGGCGCCGCGGGAAGCGACGGCGCTGCTCGAGCCGACGACGCTCACCCCGCGCCAGATCGTCGCGGAGCTGGACCGCTACATCATCGGCCAGCAGGACGCCAAGCGCAGCGTGGCCATCGCGCTGCGCAACCGCTGGCGGCGGCAGCGCGTCGGGCCCGGCATGCGCGAGGAGATCCTGCCGAAGAACATCCTCCTCATCGGCCCGACCGGCGTCGGCAAGACCGAGATCGCCCGGCGCATGGCCCGGCTGGCCGGCGCGCCGTTCCTGAAGGTGGAGGCGTCGAAGTTCACCGAGGTCGGCTATGTCGGGCGCGACGTGGAGTCCATCATCCGCGACCTGATGGACGTGGGCGTGGCGATGGTGCGCAAGGAGCAGGTGGCCCGCGTCAAGGACAAGGCGCGCCTGGCCGCGGAGACGAGGCTGCTGGAGATCCTCGTGCCCTCGGTCAATCCGCCCCTGCCCGGCGCGGCGGACCAGCCCAATCCCACGCGCGAGAAGTTCCGCGCCATGCTGCGCGAGGGCAAGCTCGACGGCAAGACGGTGGAGGTCGAGGTGGCCGAGCGGGCGGGCGGGCCGATGCTGGAGATGATCACGATCCCGGGCATGGAAAGCCTGGACATGAACATGAAGGACATGCTCGCCAACCTCATGCCCAAGCGGCGCAAGAAGCGCAGCGTGGACGTGCGCGAGGCGCTCGAGCTGCTCGAGCAGGAGGAGGCGGACAAGCTGATCGACATGGACGAGGTGTCGCGGGCCGCCGTACGGCACGTCGAGCAGAACGGGATCGTGTTCCTGGACGAGATCGACAAGATCGCCGGGCGCGGCACGACGCAGGGCCCGGACGTCTCCCGCGAGGGCGTGCAGCGCGATATCCTTCCCATCGTCGAGGGCTCGACGGTCAACACCAAGCACGGCCCCGTGCGCACCGACCACATCCTGTTCATCGCCGCGGGCGCGTTCCACGTGGCCAAGCCCGCGGACCTGATCCCCGAGCTGCAGGGGCGCTTCCCGATCCGCGTGGAGCTCAAGCCGCTCACCCAGGCGGACCTGGTGCGCATCCTCACCGAGCCGCGCAACGCCCTCATCCGCCAATACCAGGAGCTTTTGGGCACCGAGGGCGTCGCGCTGGACTTCACGCCCGCCGC
>JBGOTW010000142.1:0-10663 GCA_041476685.1 bacterium
CCTGAGAGGCAGGCCCGCATGTTTCAATCCACGCGCCCTGCGCGGGGCGCGACAATGCGCCGCGCTCGGAGGCGGGCACAGCCTCCAGTTTCAATCCACGCGCCCTGCGCGGGGCGCGACTGCTTGCACTTTTCAGCCTTCATTCTCAGGGAATTGGACACTAGTTCGCGCGAACCTTTCCCTTTACGACAACCGCATTTGCGTTGATCAAAGCTTCTGTCCGGGAACTTCCTAGAACAATTGAAGAATGAGCGAGCGCGAATCCTCCAGGGACTTTCTGATCGCTCCAGGTTCGCGGGAGCCCGCTACGCCACCAGCGGACCTTGCGGGTCGTAGGTGGACTTCGCCCCTACATGCTCGACACGATGCTGCCAATTGCTTCCCAGGAAATAGAAACGGAGGCTGTCCTCGCCCAAGTCCGCCGTGTCCATCAGGGACTGCTTGAGTTCGGTCCACTTGGCTGGGTCCACGAGGCACTCGAAGACCGAGTTTTGCACGCGCTGGCCGTAATTCTCGCAGATGTTAGCAATGCGATGCAGCCGCATTTCCCCTTTCGCATCCTTGGTGCGGATATCATATGTCACCAGAACCATCATGACCGATTCTCCGAAATAGAGGATGAGTTGCCGAATCCGCCGAGCTATTTCCAGACCATCGGCGGATAGGCATCCAGTTCGCCACGCAGGTGACGACCAAGCAGCAGCGCCTGCACGTGGGGAATAAGTCCCGATTCAATCTTCTCTTCGAGGAAAGGGTGTTGAATTTCCTCCTGTTTGCGTTTCTGGTAAGCGACCAGGACTTCCTTACGGGTGGCGTCGTCCATCGTAACAGCGCCGCTCTCTGTGACCTTGAACCCTTCGGCCTTGACTTGTTGCCGGTTGATCAGGCTCAGGGCCAGGCGGTCCGCCAGGACAGGCCGCAGCTCTTCCATCAGGTCGAGCGCAAGACCTGGACGGCCGGGCCGGTCACGATGAAGAAAACCCACGGCAGGGTCGAGACCCACGCCTTCAAGAGCCGCTGACACGTCGTGGCGTAACAACGTGTAGAGGAAGGAAAGCAACGCGTTGACCGCATCCAATGGTGGGCGCCGGTTCCGACCCGAGAACTTGAACCCTTCCTTCTGGGCAACGATGAGGTGATCAAAGACCGAGAAGTAGGCTTGTGCAGCCTCTCCTTCCAATCCCCGCACGCTGTCCAGTTCCGACTGCCTTTCGAGGCGGCGCAGCACATCGTCTAGCCGGTCCTGGGCAGCCGACAGTTCTACCACTCCGATCCCTTCCGGGTGGTCTCGCAATGCGCGCAGCAGGACGCCCCGGCTGTTCGCGATCTTTGCCGCGACCATGGTTCGTGCAATGGAAGCCGCGCCCCGCAAATCGTCGGCGCGGCGATACTGCTCGCGCCGCAGGAGCACGTTTCCGGAGACAGGGCCACTGACTCGGGCGAGAAACCTGCCCCCCTCCGTCATAAACGAGATAGCCACTCCGCGCTCGGCACACATTCCCAGCAAGAACGGGCTAAATCCCACTCCCCCGAAGCAGACGACGCTGCCCAGGGTGTGGACCGGCACTTGGAGTATGGTCTTGCCCTCATGCTTCACGACAACGGTCTCGCCGTCTTTTGCGAGATACGCCCCGTGGCTCGTTACGTAGAGCGTGTTTAGCAGTTGACGCATGGACCCTCATCTAGAATCGGGATGAAAGACCTCCCTGTCCAGATAACGGGCCACCTTTCCGTTGCCCGTGACTCGCGGCAGACACCGTTCCTGCAACGAGCAGTTCTTGCACTTCGGCTCATAACGCGCTGTCGGCGTTCGGCCCGCCTCGAATAACTCGTGCATCCGCATCGCCAGGCGCTCGGTTTCGCCGCGAAGGCTTTCGTCGAACAGGACTTCCGTGCGTCGGCGCGGCTGGCCGTAGAAAAGAGCACCGGCTTCGCTGCGCACCCCAAGCGTTTCCTCCAGACACAGGGCTTGCGCGCACAACTGCACTTCATCAATGCGGTTGGATTTGGGGCGTCCCCGCTTGTACTCGATGGGACATGGGCGCCACCAGCCGTGGCGTCCTGGCAGCCGCACCGCGTTTGGTTGCTCCGAGGACGGCGCCTCGGACCGGTACCATTCCACTACGTCGGCCACACCCACGAGCCCCAGCCGCAGAGACCGGAGCCGCATGCTGCGGGTGATGACGAGATCGCCGCGCGATTCCCGCTCGCCATCCTCCACGCGCTCGTGCAACACCCGGCCCTCGGCGGTCAGCCGGTTTTCCTCCCACTGACCCTCCAGGTGGATCAGCGCCCACTGGCGTTCGCAAAACGCCAAGTGCTGGAGCCCGGAGAGGGGCAACAGGTCATCGTCCGCATACATGGGGGCCTCACAGCAATTCGTTGATCGTCACCCCGGACGGCAGGTTGTTCCGGTCCACCGTGACGGTGTAATCGCTGTAGGCTCGCGCCGGTCGGGACTCGTCCTTGCACCTGACGCTCACGCGCTCGAACAACTTGTGCGCCGGTGCATTGCCCAGTGGGCTATCGTGCTTGAAGACGATCAACTTGCGCGCCCCCATCAAGCCTCGCGCGGCGCTGCGGTCCAGCTCGAACATGCCCTGCAATGCCGCCCAGAATAGCCCCAGGTCCTCCTCGCTGAATCCGGTTTTCTTGGCAGGAGGCACGTTGACGAACCCGTGCGTCAAGTACAGCCCATAGGGAATCGTCGCCTTGCGGCCCATGGTTCGATTATCCCCGCTTTGGGCTTCCGCTTCCTTTTCTGTCGCCACCGCCATGCGCGTGATGGAATGCTCGGACGGGACGATCCGGTCATGCGACCGAGCGAAAGTCATTTGCACCGGCCCGAGCACCTGCCCGGCGTTGTCCCCGGTGGACATGACTGCGCCGAAGGTGCGTACATCGAAAAAGTTGTCGCACATCCATTGCCGTGCCCTTTCCACCCCATCTCCTTTCTTTTTCTTGTCAGCCTCCACTGCCTCCGGCGTCTTTCGGGCAAGGCCGATTGCCTCGTTAAGTACGGCCTTTTCCAGAATGAAAATCTCGTAAGGCCGCTTGTTCTCCTTCGCGGCCAGTACGTAGTTGCGCACCTTGCGCTTCAGGCACACATCGGTCACCAGGCCCCGCCCGTCCTCTGGATCGATGCGCGGCAGGTTTCCGGCATCGGGGTCGCCATTGGGATTTCCGTCCTGCACATCGAACAGGTAGATGAAGTCGTAGCGGTTTTGAATTGCGGCCATGGCTCGTGTCTCCATGAAAATAGGGATAGGCGCGGAATGCGGCGGTTGGGCTGATGTCGGAAATGGTTAACTGTTTGCGTCGTCGGCCCCTTCCTCCTTCGTGTGCTTGGTAAACAACGCCTGACGCTGGTGGTAGTACCCGATAGCGAAAAGCCCCTGCTCCTCCATCGAAAACACGCTCGGAAACCGCTGGGCCGGGAAATGTCCCAAGACCGCGGTCATGGACCTGTCCAGATTTATCGCCACCCCCGGTTTGTCCCGGCGTAGCTTGCCCAGATGATGCCGTGACAGCCCGATCAGGCGCGGGAAGGCCGTGACCGGCGCCGTGGATGCCGCTCCGTAGTAGCGGTCTCCAATGGTGGCGTTGATGCCAGGCTGGGCTGCGGCCTGCAATCCCTCCAATACCGCGAACAGCCGGCCCAGCAGATAGGCGGGCTGGGCGTTGGTCTCGTCGAGCATGGGTCTGATCTCCGGGAATCGGGTTGGAGCGCGGTTCCAGCGTTGCAGCACTGCCTTCACGACCTGCATCCGCAAGTGGCTGCGGCGCCAATCGGGCTTTCCGGTCCTGCGGTCTTTGCCGACCACCCCTTCCGCCTTGCAGCGCCGCAGGGCTGCATGCAGCAGGGTCAGCGGGAGCGGTGTGTCCCGTATAATCGCCTGGAACACCTGTGCCGCTAGGTTGGGGGCAATGTTGTCCTGCTTGCCTTCCAGCACCACCGAGCGCAGTAGCGCCCCAATTGCCGGATGCGGTGCCGACTCGAACGGAAACGACAGTTCCAGGTCGGCAAACCATTTCCCGACGCGCTGGGCCATCTCCCCTACGCTGGTGGTAAACCAGTCGCGCACGGTGGCCCGCCCTTGCCCGCCGGAAAGCGTTAAGGCGTGGAACCGGGTGACCTCGTCATCCCGGTGCAGCCGCTCGCCGGTGCGCGGCGCCGCCAGCATCCGGCCCACGACCTCCGGGCCGGGATCGGACAGGGAGGACAAGAAATCGTCGCCGAACGGATGCGCGGGGTTGGCCGTCCAGAACAGGACTGCCGTGTCCGCGCTGATGCGTACGCTACGGGGCGGCAGCGTCTGTCCACTGTGCTTGGGATCGGGGTAGCCCGGACTAAGCAGGCGATTGAGCGCGCGCGTATACGCTTCGGCAGCCTCCCGGCTCACTGGGGCCTTTTTCCCACCTTGTAGGCCGTAGGAATCGAAGGCGTCCGTAGGGCTCTTGCACACCACCAGGGCAACGCCCTGCCCAGGGGCATTCGGAATGTTTTTCACCGGGTCATGGGTTTCTGCGGCCGCACATGCCAAGCCCGTGACCAAGCAAAACGCATCCGGTTCCTCGGTTTGTACTCGCTGTCTTTCCCACCAAGCCTTGACTGCTGGCCGGTTGTGGACAAAGCCATCATCGCCGTGCATCCGGAACACAAACCAGTCGGTGGGCTCAAAATCATCGGGTAGCACCACCTCTCGGTCCGTGCGGGCTTGTTGCTGTTTAAGGAACCCAGCCATTGCTTTCAGTCCGGGGTCTTGCGTCTCGTTCGCCGCCCTATCAACCAACGACCGAAATGCAGTCAGGCGGTCGTCCGACCGAATGAAGACGCCCGAACTATTCGTATCCACTCCGAAGGCAAACTTTGCATTTTCGTAGAGAAAATAGGGCGGGGGAGCGATCCCGGCGCGCTTGAACGTCTTGGGAACGGATAGGGTAGCCGGGCGGGCCTTGCCCTTTGCATCTGGAACCCGAATGTCCATTACACCAAGTAGACGGCCGTCCGAAGCAAGCTCCACAACGCGAGATACGGATTTGGGCTCGTAATCCGGGTCGGCCAACAGCCCTTCGGCCTCGGCCAGTTCCTTCAGTGCTGTGAGAATCATGAGGCACCTCCGCCGCCCTGAAGGCCGGGCTTGAACTCCGGAACGTCTATTACGCCACGGGTCATGCGGGCTGCAAAGAAATGGGGCAGGTTCTCTGCATCGGTGCGGAACTCGATATCATGCAGCATCCAACCCAGGTCGCGGCTATCCGAGATGGCCTGGAAGGCTTCGGAAGCCGGTTCCACGCGGGCCGCAAACTCCCGGCACCCTAGGTACGGCGCCCGGTACCACTGCCCATTTTCCAAGCGGCGCCGGAACATCTCCGTGAACTTCACGGGGCTGTCGTCCGGCCCGGCTTTGGACGGGACCATCCGGAAACCCGCCTCGATTACGTAGTCCACCTCCCGCAACGCCAGCGTGTGACGCTGGGCGCGGCACTCTTCCGCCAAGATCGGCTCCACCGCGTTCCCCGAACCCATAGCCCTGGTAATCCGGGCCACCGGAATCTTGTCGGTCACCTCATTGCGCTTGAAGCTCGCCCAGCGTATCGGCTTCAGCACGTGAACGCGGTGGACAATCCAGGCGATGGCAGGCTTCCACAAGATCGCTTCGAGAACGCCCCGGGCGGCAGAGGGCGTGATGACCTCGTAGCTCACCCGCTCCACCTTCATTTCCGGCCGAGTGAAACACGCCCAATCGCCGCTGATGCGGACCTTGAACAGCGGACTGTCGAGCGAATGAGCCATGACGCCTCCTTTGAAACACGGTGCGTTGCGTCAGCCGATCAATGCCTCCGGATCGGCCATCGGAAGATCGGGAGTAACGAGAAGCCCGAACGCGGAGTCGTAAATTCGTAAGTAGGGTGGGGTCAAAGTGAGGAACGTTTCCGCCACCACGCGGAGCACGCCCGCAGCCAGCCAGGCATCGGCCGCCCGGCGCGGAATCTCCACGCTGTAGCCTTGCAGCTTGCGGGACAGCGAGCGCAGGTGACCCGGCTCGGTCGCGAGCTCCGCGTCTGCTAAAAGCGCGGGGGCCTCCGCCCAAGGCACGATGATCCCCGCTCGCCATGCGTCGTCGATTAGCTTGAACTTATCGGCGACATCCTCGAAGGCTAGTTGCTCCCGTAGCTGCTGGATGCCGCGCTTATCCCCCTTGGCCCCTCCGCTCCATAATTTGCGCTCAAAGTTCCGGTACGTATCCGGGGCGAACAGGTCGAGGTCAGGATTGGCGGTGAACTCCGTGTCTGCCTGGTCTGCTGCCGTGCGCAACAAGCCTACCGGCGGCCGCGTGGGCGCATCGAAGATAACTAACCGGCCTTGCGCCAGCTTACCTTCCCGATTGCAACGGCCGGCGGATTGAATCAGCGAATCGAACCCCGCCAAGGCCCGGAACACGGTCGGAAAATCCAGGTCCACTCCCGCCTCCACCAGTTGCGTAGACACGACTCGCACCGGGCCTGGGCTTGCCAATGCCACCCTGACTTCAGCAATCCGCTCGCGGCGATGCCGGGCGCACATCAGCGCCGACAGATGGAACATCGGCTCGCCGGGTCGAAGCGCTTCAACCCGAGCCACCAACTCCCGTGCGTCCGCCCTCAAGTGGGTAATGGCAAGGGCGCGAGGTTCCTCAGCGACCAGCGCTGCGATCTGGTCCCAGTCCTTTGTGTGCGCCCGTTCCTGCCGCACCCGGCGCAGCGTCCGAAAGTGGTTCTCGATCCCCGCTCGCTCCCCAGCGATTTCCCGGATGCTGCGGAATCCAGCAACTGTTGTTCCGTCCGAAGCACGGCGCTCCCGCAATTCCGGCTGGGTCGCTGTGCATAGGACGATGGTGGCGCCGTAGTCATCCGCCAGTGTTTGCAGCACCTCGACGATGGGGATGCGGAAATCCACCGGCAAGGTCTGTGCTTCGTCCAGCACGATCACGCTGCGCGCGAGATTGTGCAGCTTCCGGCAATGCGAAGTACGCCTGGCGAAGAGGCTTTCCAGCAATTGAACTGCCGTCGTGACCACCAGCGGCGCGTCCCAATTCTCGACTGCCAAGCGGTTGCGGGCGTGCTCGTGTTCCGGCTCGATTCCGCTATGGTGCTCAATGAAGGGGAGGTCCCCGCTGTCACTGAGCGCCCTGTAGTAGGCATCGACCGTCTGGTCAATGATGGTCAGAAACGGCGCGGCTACGATGACCCGGTGCAAGCCATACGCCCTGGCATGAGCGAGAGCGAACGCGAGTGCTGCGAAGGTCTTGCCTCCTCCTGTGGGCACGGTGAGGCTGAATATGCCGGGTGGCTCCGCCGCCATTTGTTGACATCGGGCCAGCACCTCGCCGCGTACTTGATTCACAGGCGACGGCACCGCTCGCACCGTTAGGTCCTCCAGGTGCCGCCGCAGGCGTTCCGCCAGTGAATCCAGCGAGGGGAAACCTTGCCGTAATTCAGTCCGCCGCAGATCGAAGAATGCTTCGGTGTCCAGGAAATCTGCGTCCACCAGCGCGGAAAATAGCATCCGAATCCAGAACTCGACCTTGCGCTTAGACAGAGCGATTTCTGGTCCGCGCAGAAAAACAGGCACTGCAAGAGCAGGCACGTGGGCAATGTCCCCTGGGATCGCGACCAATGGCACCTCCTCCAGCAGGTGCTCGCGCTTCGCCCGGTCGTATCGGCTGTCGCGTCCACCGTTCCAATCAACACGGTTTTTCAACCCCGTGTGGTGACCCGCAATGACGAGCGCAAGCGGAAGTCCGGTGCCACCCAACTGGTCCTGGGCATAAATGGCGCCCGGAGAGGAATGATCGACCCGAGCCGATGTTCCTTCCCGCTCCAGGTGGGCGTCTTCGCCTTGAGCCTGGCGCAGTATGTACTGAAACGCAGGACGGTACTTCCCCAAGTCGTGCCAGGTCCCCGCCACCCGCCCCCAATCGGCGCTACCGAATAGCGCGGCAAACTCCGCAGCTCGCTCGCCAACCGCGCGCAGGTGGTCTTCAAGCAGGTGACCTCGCGCGCCGGGAGCGTCCCAGTGCGCGAAGGTCTTGGGGGTAGGCAGCATTGTCTACCTTTGAGGATTGGGCTTTTCGTTCCTGGAGGATGTTCACTCTCAAAAAATTCTATTGCCCTTACGGGCTGCCATTAGACCCCCGACCTATTCGTGAAGGTCGGACGGCATTGCGACCATACTTGAACAAGAAGGGTCGGGCTACCGAGCCCCACCACGAGGCTGACGCATATTCATCGAGTGTAAGGAGGGAACGCTCGCAAGGTGAAATCGGAGATGAATGTCCGCCACCACTGGAGTCAAGATAAAGCAGGCGCCGCCGAACTGACGCGGTCCCCAAGAATCGGATTGATGTGAGCGGCTGTAGAAAAGCGCGGCGGAAGCCGTCCCGAGCATTCCCGTGGCCTGCCCTGCCTGTGCAGGGGTGGACCGGGCCGAAATCTTGTCCATTTGCATAACATCATACGCTCGTATAGTGTTATGCAAAACCCTAGT
The DNA here is from genome assembly GCA_041476685.1 of bacterium. Lineage (GTDB taxonomy): Bacteria > SAR324 > SAR324 > SAR324 > JACQKK01 > JBGPEV01. The sequence goes on from JBGOTW010000142.1 coordinate 8,531, forward strand.
AGGAGGGCAACGCATGAAACTAAGACCCAAGGCTGGCGGAGCACCGGTCAAACAGTACGTCAGCTATCTGCGCGTCAGCACCGACCGCCAAGGGCGCAGCGGCCTGGGCCTGGAGGCCCAACGCGCTGCCGTCCTGGCATTCATCAACGGCGGGGGAGCGCAACCAATCAGGGAGTTCATCGAGGTGGAGTCAGGCGCGGCCAAGGGTGCCGACGGGATGCGTCACCGGCCTGTCCTCCGGGAAGGCCTCGCCTACTGCAAGGCCCAGGGCGCGACGCTGGTGATTGCCAAGCTCGACCGCCTCAGCCGGTCGGTTCGGTTCATCGCTGAGCTGTTGGAGGCCAAAGTGCCCATCCGCTGTTGCGACATGCCCGAGGCGAACGAGTTCATGCTGCACATCATGAGCGCCGTGGCGCAGCAGGAACGCCGGGCCATCAGCGAGCGCACGCGGTCGGCGCTTGCAGCAGCCAAGGCCAGGGGCACGCGGATGGGCAATCCCAGGCTGGCCCTTGAACACAAGCGTCAGCGTGCTGAGTCGAAAGCACACGCCGGCCATGTGTGGCCGGTGGTTCGCAAGCTACGGGATCAGGGCATGTCGCAGCGTGCAATCATCAAGCGGCTGAATGCGGATGGGATACCTGCGCCACGTGGAGGCAAGTGGTGGCCGCGCACACTGACCCGGTTCCTGGTGGCTTGGGGGCCGGTCGCAAAGAGATCGGGCAAGCGCGGGGCGGCCAAATCCTAGTCGTACCGGGATGGCTGGATTGGTTTCAGCCTACCTCAACATCCGGAAGGGACCCTGTGCTCGTTCCTCAGTCCACTCGCCCAAGTGCTACTTTGCTCTATCAATCTCCATCCTAATTTTTTCTCGCGTCGTCGCCGTTGGGTACATACCTGGCGTTCTACGGCTTTTGTTTTCCCTCGGTCTTGCCAGGGACTGCTGGATGTACCTTCAGCTTTGCGCCCTGAAGTTCGGATTCGACCTTCGCAATGACATCACGAGGCCGCTTGCTCAGAACGTCCGCGATCCGCCAGAGTGTGGCTACCGTCGGCACGTGCTCCCCCCTTTCGATGTTCCCGTAGTAGGCGCGATCCATCTCGCACTTGTGAGCAAATTCCTCCTGGCTTAGCCGGGCTTTGGTTCGCAGCGACCTAACCGCGCGGCCGAACGCCCTGGCCAACCCATCGATCTTCTTTCGCCTTGACATAGCGAAAGGGTCGGGCCACGAGGACGTAAACGTCCACAGGGAATAGCTCCACTGGATTAAACACCTGACATGTTGTGAGGAAAAACCGCGACTGAAGATTTGAAGCCCCTGCTGATGGTCGCCAGATGCCCACAGCGGGTCTGTTTGAGAACTTGCTCATGCTTTCGTGTCGTCGAATGGACGGGGGCACCTCAGTCCGTTCGGGAAATGGAGGCGCAGATGGCAGTCTTCCTAAGCATTGTCGCTGCTGGGTTTGTCCTCTGGCTATTTCTCACCAAAGGTGGCCGAGGATTCTTGGGCTGGGTAGTAGTATTTGCGGCCGTCTTGTTTGGCTTGGTGGTACTTCTAAATTCTGGGAATCCGCCTGAAAAACCCCAGCCGCCACCCGGTTCCTCTTCGCCGACGCAGTCCACCTCCAAGCCACCAAAGATCAAACAGCAGCCTCACCTCGCGCCGCAATCTTCAATCGCCGAAAGAGAATGGATAGCGGTCTCGGCGGGACAGCTTCACACTCTCGCTCTCCGCAAGGACGGCTCGTTATTGGCGATTGGATACAAATTCACCGGCAGCGCTGGAACCGGGGACAATGCGGGACATGATCGGCTTACGCCAGTGGGCACCGCCACAAACTGGACTGCCATCGCCGCTGGGCAAGATCACTCGTTGGCCCTGCGCAAAGACGGCACTTTGTGGGCTTGGGGAGGAAACCAATCCGGAAAGCTGGGCGTTTACGACACGAATCTCTCAAGGTGCGAGCTGTCCGGTGGTGGTTCCCAGATGTCAATTTCATGTGCGCTCAGTCCGGTGCAAGTGGGAACCGACTTCAACTGGGCCGCCATCGCTGCTGGAGACTCACACTCGTTGGCCCTGCGGAGCGATGGCACGCTTTGGGCCTGGGGAAATAACGAATATGGTCAATTGGGAA
>JBGOTW010000143.1:0-10657 GCA_041476685.1 bacterium
ACTGGTGGTGCGTCGACCAGACGCTGGCCTGGCCGGACGGGAAGGGGCCGAACCTGATCCTGGACGACGGCGGCGACTTGACGCTCGTCGTGCACCAGAAGCGCCAGGACCTGATCAAGGGCATGAAGGGCATCTCGGAGGAGACGACGACGGGCGTGCACCGGCTCTACCTGATGCAGGAGCGGGGGGAGCTGAAGATGCCCGCCTTCAACGTCAACGACTCGGTCACCAAGAGCAAGTTCGACAACCTGTACGGGATCCGCGAGTCGGTCATTGACGGGATCAAGCGCGCGACGGACGTGATGATCGCGGGCAAGATCTGCGTGGTGGCCGGCTACGGCGAGGTGGGCAAGGGCTGCGCCCAGGCGTTCGTGGGCATGGGCGCGCGCGTGCTGGTCACCGAGATCGACCCCATCTGCGCGCTGCAGGCCGCGATGGAGGGTTTCCCCGTGGTGCGCATGGACGACGCCGCGAAGATCGGCGACATCTACGTCACCGCCACCGGCTGCATCAACGTGATCCGCCGCCAGCACATGGACGCGATGAAGGATCAGGCCATCGTCTGCAACATCGGCCACTTCGACTCGGAAGTGGAAGTCGCCTCAGTGTTCGGGGACGAGACGCTCAAGCGCGTGAACATCAAGCCCCAGGTGGACCAGGTGATCTGGCCCGACGGAAAGCGCGTCACCATCCTCGCCGAGGGGCGCCTCGTGAACCTGGGCTGCGCGACCGGCCACCCCAGCTTCGTCATGTCCACCAGCTTCACCAACCAGGTGCTCGCCCAGCTCGAGCTGTGGCAAAACACCGGCAAGTACGAGAACAAGGTGTACGTCCTGCCCAAGCACCTGGACGAGCGCGTGGCGCGGCTGCACCTGGCCAAGCTCGGCGTGCAGCTCGACACGCTCTCCGCCGCCCAGGCCGAGTATCTCAACGTATCGGTCGCCGGTCCCTACAAGGCGGACCATTACCGGTACTAGGAACAAGTGTGGTAGGGGTAGCCGTCGGACGAGCGCGCGGGCCAAGCCCGAGATAGAGCGCGGGCGCGGCGCGCCGTGAGCGGTGCGCCGGTGAGCCGTGCGCCGCGCAGCCGAGGCCCAGGCACCGCGTCTCGCCGCGCTGCCGCCTTTATTCGAGAGGGGACACCATGCTTCGCATCGCACTTGCCGTGCTGGTAGCCGCAGCGCTGGCGCTGACCGGCCTTGCGCCCCAGGCGCGCGCCGGCAAGAAGGACGATACGCTGCGCTATTCCTCGGACCTCGACGTCGAGAACGTGGACGCCTACTACAACAATGTCCGCGAGGGCATCATCCTGGCCCGGCTCATCTGGGACCAGCTGATCTGGCGCAACCCGGTGACGGGCGAATACAAGGGCATGCTGGCGAAGAGCTGGAAATGGACGAACTCCACGACCATCGACGTCGAGCTTAGGCAGGGGATCAAGTTCCACAACGGCGAGCCGTTCGACGCGGACGACGTCGTCTACACCCTGAACTATGTCGTCGATCCGGCCAGCAAGGTCATGACGGCGAACAACGTCAACTGGATCAAGAACGCGGAGAAGCGCGGGCCGTTCTCGGTGCGCATCCACCTGAAGGAGCCGTTCCCGGCCGCGCTGGAGTACCTCGCCGGGCCTATCCCGATCTACCCGAACGAGTACTACAAGCAGGCGGGACCCAAGGGCATGGGCGAAAAGCCTGTCGGCACCGGGCCGTACCGGGTCACCGAAGTTCGTCCGGGCAAGCTGGTGCGCCTGGAGAAGAACCCGGACTACTTCAAGGACAGTCCCCAGGGCCAGCCCAGCATCGGCAAGATCGAGTTCCGCCCCATCCCCGAGCAGAACACGCAATTCGCCGAACTAATGGCCGGCGGGATCGATTGGATCTGGCGCGTGCCGATCGACCAGATGGACAATCTCGGCAGGCAGCCGGGCCTGTCGGTGAAGTCCGGAGAGACGATGCGCGTGGGCTCACTCAGCTTCGCCGCGTCGGGCAAGATCCCGGACGCCCCCACCAACAAGCAGAAGGTGCGCGAGGCGATCGCCTACGCGATCAACCGGGACTCGATCCGCCTCAATCTCGCCGGCAGCGCCGCGCGGCTGGTGCACACGCCCTGCTTCCCCGAGCAATTCGGCTGCATCGAGAAGGGCGTGCGCACGTTCGAGTACGATCCGGCCAAGGCCAAGAAGCTCCTGGCCGAGGCGGGCTATCCCAACGGGTTCTCCACGGACATCTACAGCTACGGGGCGCGGGACCGGCCGTACGTGGAGGCGATCGTGGGAGACTTGCGCCAGGTGGGGATCATCGCGAACCTGAAGTCCCTGCAGTACGCGGCGTGGCGTGACGAGGTGCGCGCCGGCCATGCGCAGCTCTTCTTCGGGTCGTGGGGGTCGTTCTCGATCGCCGACATCTCGGCGTTCACCGGCTACTACTTCCGCTTCGGACCCGACGACACCACCCGCGATCCGGAGGTGCGCGACTGGCTGCAGGCCGGCGACACGTCCATCGACCCCGACGTGCGCCGCGCCAACTACACCAAGGCGCTCAAGCGCATCGCGGAGCGGATGTATTGGCTGCCCTTCTTCACCTATCCCACGAACTACGCGTTCACCAGCGATCTCGAATTTACGCCCAACGTGGACGAGGTCCCGCGGTTCGTGAATTCCCGCTGGAAATAGCGGATCGGCGCAAGGGGCGGGCTCGTCCCGGGCGCGCCCCTTCCCGCGGCGTCATATGCTCGGCTACCTGATCAAGCGGCTCGCGTTGGCGATGCTTGTCGCCGTCACCGTGTCGGTGATCGCCTTCTTCCTGGTGCGGGTGTCCGGCGACGTGGCCACCGCCATCGGCGGGCCGTCCGCGACCGCGGCGGACATCGAGCAGATCCGCAGGCAGTACGGCCTGGACCGGCCGCTGCTCGTGCAGTACCTGACCTGGGCCGGCGGCGCGGTCGTCGGCAACTTCGGCGAGTCGTACTACTTCAAGCAGGACGTGGGCGAGATCATCGCCCAGCGCATGCCGGTCACGGTGATCCTGGGCTGCAGCGCCCTGGCCTTCGCGCTGCTGCTCGCCGTGCCGCTGGGCATGCTCGCCGCGCTGCATCCGAACTCGTGGATCGACCGCGCCGCGCTTGCGCTGTCGGTCATCGGGCAGGCGATGCCCTCGTTCTGGTTCGCGCTGCTGCTGATGCTGCTGTTCGGGGTCGTGCTGCGCTGGCTGCCGATCTCGGGGAGCGACAGCTGGGCGCATTTCGTGATGCCCTCGGTCGCGCTCGGCTACTACGGAACCCCGGCCATCATGCGCCTGACCCGCGCCGGGATGATCGAGGCGCTCGGCTCGGACTATATCCGCACGGCCCGCGCCAAGGGCGTGCGGGAGCGGACGGTCCTGTGGGGACATGCGCTGCGCAACGCGCTCATCCCCCTCGTCTCGCTGACGGCCGTGCAGTTCGGCTTCCTGCTGGGCGGGTCCATCGTCATCGAGACCGTGTTCGCGCTGCAGGGCATGGGCCACCTCGCCTGGTCGTCCATCTCGCGGGCGGACGTGATGGTGGTGCAGGCGATCGTGCTGATTCTCGCGCTCTTCTACGTCCTGCTGACGCTGGCGGCGGACCTGCTCAATGCCTATCTCGATCCGCGCATCCGCGTCGCGTGAATCCCTTCCGGTGCCGCAGCCATGGAACTTCCCGCCTCCGATCGCGTCGCCGTCGAAGTGACGCCGCGCCGCCTGCTGCTTGAGCGGACATTGGCTCACAAGGGCCTCATCATCGGAGCCGTGGTCCTGTCCTTCGCGCTGGCGCTGGCGCTGCTCGCGCCGCTCCTCGCCCCTTTCGATCCGTATCACCAGGACCTGACGCTGCGCCTGAGGAAGCCGGTCTGGTACGTCAGCGGCACGTGGGAGCATCCGCTCGGCACGGACAACCTGGGCCGCGACTACCTCAGCCGCATGATCTACGGGGCGCGCATCTCGCTCCTGATCGGCTTTTCCGCGATGGCGATCTCCGGCCTGATCGGCGCCACGCTGGGGATGCTGGGCGGATATCTCGGCGGCAGAATCGATCTTGCCGTGACATTCGTGACGACGCTGCGCCTGAGCCTTCCGGTCGTGCTGGTCGCGCTGGCCGTCGTCGCGCTGGTGGGAAGCTCCCTCTGGGTCGTGGTGGGGGTGCTGGGCATGCTGCTCTGGGACCGCTTCGCCGTCGTGATGCGCAGCGCGACGCAGCAGGTGCGCCATCTCGACTACGTCGCCGCGGCCCAGGCCGTGGGGTGCTCCACCACGCGCATCATCTTCACCGCCGTGCTGCCCAACGTGCTCCACATCCTCATCGTCGTCGCCACGGTCGAGATGGCGAATGCGATCCTGCTGGAAGCCGCGCTCTCCTTTCTCGGCCTGGGCGTTCAGCCGCCGCTGCCCTCCTGGGGACTGATGGTCTCCGAGGGCAAGAACTTCATGTTCTTCGACGCATGGCTGATCACGATCCCCGGCTTGGCGCTCTGCCTGCTGGTGCTCTCCATCAACCTGCTCGGCGACGGAATCCGGGACGTGACCCAGCCGGGGCGCCAGGCCTGACCGCCGCCTTTGGCCGCGGCGAACCCGGAGCGAACAAGGTGCGGCTCCCATGGCCGTCCACTGGACCGACGAGGCGCTGGCCGGCCTGGAGCGGCGGGGCATCGAGCCCGCGCTGGTGCAGCGGGCCCTGTCCGATCCCGACGAGGTCGCGCCGGGGCCGCCCCTGGTCCACGCGCTGCGCTACTGGGACACGGCCCTGAATCGGGAGATGTGGCTGCGCGTGCGACTGGAGCGGAGCGCCGGCGGCCTGACCGTCCTCGGCGCCGAAAAGGAGCCGGTCTACCCGGACCCGTCGGCCTGACTCCGGCGGGAAGGCCCGGCGGCGCGGGGCTCAGCGCCCCGTGCGCCCGCTCGGCGCCAGCCCCGGCGCCACGTCGCGCGCGAAGTTCCTTCCCGCGCCGAAGCGCTCCAGGTACAGCCGCCAGCCCGCGACGCTGTCCGGGCAGACGCGGCCCGCGGCGATGAGCCGCTCGAGCGACGCGGGCTCGCGCCACTCGCCGCCCGCCACCTCGGCTTCCTGCAGCTGCACGGGGCCCCCGTGGATGCAGGCGAAGACCTGGATGAGGCTGTTGGTGGCGCCGTCCCGGAAGCGGTGGCCGAAGAGGGCATACAGCGGTGCGCCGCGGATGCCCAGTTCCTCCTCCACTTCCCGGGCGGCGTTCGCCGCGTACGTCTCGCCGCTCGTCACCGTCCCGCCCACGCACGGGTCGAACAGGCCGGGATAGACATCCTTGGCCGGCACGCGCTGCTGCACGAACAGCCTGCCGTCGGGATGGAAGACGAACGTGGCGGTGACGCGATGGAGCAGGTTGCGCCGCCGCATCTCGCTCCGCGGCACCACGCCGAGCACGCGATTGGCCTCGTCCACCCAGTCCAGCGGCTCTTCCGCGGCGGATGCTGACGCGGGGGACGGCGGCGTCGCGGACGGTGGCGTCGCGGACGCTGACGCCGGGATCGGTGGCGCGGGGGACGGTGCCGCTGGATACGCGGGGGCCGCGCGCCCGCCTGACGCTTCCGCCCGGTAGCGGGGCAGGAGGCTGCCTTCCAGCCATTTGCGGAAGAAGTAGCCGGCCGTGAAGCCGAGCCAGGCGTAGGCCCCGGCGAGGAGAAGCCAATGCAGCATGGGGAGCGGTTCCGAACGGGAATGGGCCGGCGCTACAGGCGCGTCCAGCGGATCAGCATCGTCTCGTCCTCGAATTCCAGCGCATCGATGCGGAAGCGGAACCCACAGTCCACCACCATCCCCGGCCGCAGCGCCGGGATCAGCGGCAGGCGCAGCGTCCTCGCCTCGAGGTTCTGCTCGAGCACGAGACCCGACTCGACGGGAACGTCCGCCTTGTTGAACGGCCCGGCGCGCCACGGGCCGAAGAACATCGTCCCGTCGGGCAGCTGGTACCACACGGTATCCGGCAGCTCCCACAGCTGGATCACCTTCTGCAGGGCGCTGCGGAAGGAGCCGGTGGATTGGAACACCGGCCTGCGCTCCTCCAGGTAGGGCGCACGGCTGGGCACGAGGAAGTGCAGCCGGCTTTTCTGCTCGACCTCCGCCACGACCTCCCGCGCGCTCTTGTGGCGGAAATAGAAGACGGCCGGGTAATCGAGGATGGCGCACAGCTCGCGCACGGTGACCTCGTACTCCCCCTGGCCGGGCGTCACCTGCGTGACGGCGCCCATGAGGATCAGGTAGTCGGCCCCTCCCGCGACGCTGAGGTAGCATTCGGCGAGCTGGCCCTTGGCTATGCCCAGCAGCGCGTGGATCGCCTCCCGGTCCGCCGGACCGGGCGTGAGCGCTTCGGGGCCGAGCCGGAGCTGGGCCGACCCGACCGTGGACAGGCCCAGGTGCGCGCGCATGGACCTGGGCGCGAGCGGACGGCCGCCAATCATCAGCCTGCGCGTCACCTGCATGCGGCACTCCAGGCAAGGGGGTCCGCGCGCCGGGCTGCGGCGCGGCAGCGACGAGCGGACCGTGCGGGGGACAGCCGCGGCCGACCCCTAGCGCGCGGCGGGGCGCATGAAGCGGCGCGGATGGTTGGTGAAGATGCCGTCCACCCCCAGGGCTTCCAGGCGCGCCGCCTCGGCCGGATCGTCCACGACCCATGGCCGCAGCCGCAGGCCGGCCGCGTGGCAGCCCTTCACGAGCGCCTCGTCTACCACCGTCGCGGAGGGATGGAAGGCCTGGAAGCCGTGCTGCCGGACGTACAACCACGGCTCCAGCATCGGGTCCGACGACAGGACAGCGTACTCCAGGTCCGGGGCGAGCGCTCGCGCTTCGCCCAGCGACCTGTGGTTGAAGGAGGAGATCACCACCCGCGGCCCCAGGCCCAGCTGCTTCACCAGGTCGATGACCTGCTTGGCCAGGCCGGGGTAGAAGAAGCGCCGGGTCTTCAGCTCGAGCTGGATCTGCAGCGACGTGCCGAGGAGGAAGTCGAGCACCTCGCGCAGGGTCGGTATCCGCTCCCCGGCGAAGCCCGGGGCGAACCAGCGGCCCGCGTCCAGCGCCTTGAGCTCGGCCAGTGTGTGGTCGCGCACGAAACCCTTGCCGGTCGTCGTGCGCTCCAGCGGCTCGTCGTGGATCACGACGGGGACGCCGTCCCGGCTGAGCTGGACGTCGAACTCGACGCCCGCGGCGCCAGTCTCCTGCACCTGGCGGAAGGCGGCGAGGGTGTTCTCCGGGGCTTCGCCCGAATTGCCCCGGTGGGCGTGGATGTCCATGTCAGGCTCCCTGATTTTCGGCGCGGCGGCCGCCCAGGGCGGCCCCTTCCCGAACCCGCGTCTCGCTTGGCTTCGGGGCGGTATGAAAGCGCGCAAATCCGCCTCCTGGGCCGCTTGGCGCTTGACCGGCGCCGTCCGGACCGCTCCGTTTGCGTGCAGGCCCCTCAAAGAACTAGCAAAATCCGCCAGCAAAGGCTTGTGCCCGGGTGGGCTTTGCGGTATACGGGGAGTGCTTTCTGTGTCTCCGGAAAGCCGAGGGGGGCCTGCTAGGGGGAGACGCCTCCCGGAACTCCGCGGGCGGGATTGCCCGGGGATCACTTGGTAAAAGGGATTTTGCCATGTCCAAAGCGCTGCTGGATGCATTGGAGAACCGCGTCAATTCCGCCGTGGATACCATTGAAGGCTTGCGGACGGAAGTGCACGAACTCAGGGAAGAGCGACGCATCCTGGAGGACAAGCTGCGCGAGCTGCTCGTGCGCATCGAGGCCATAGACCAGGGCAACGGGGCCATGCCGCGCACGGATGCGGGCAAGGGGACGGCAGCCTACGTTCAAAGCGCTCATTCTCACGACCATTGATCGCCGGCTAGGCTTCGCGTCCGGCCGCTCGAAATCCCGCACGGTGAGGAACGTGCGGGGCCAGGCGGCGTATTTTGCGCCGGCCCCCGGTTTCTCTCCGGAACCGGCGGGAGCTTGTCTCGTCTTGCCCGTTCGCTCTCGCTCTGACGGCGGATTTCCCCATCCCATCATCCAGTCCGCGCACAGGCCCTGGCGCCTGCTTGCTGTATTGATTGCCGCCACATTTATCCTGTTCGGTTTCCCGGGCGCGGCCGGTGCCGACGTTCCAGCGTCGGACGGCGCCGCCCGCGCACCCGGCCGGGCGCCCGCGCCGCCCGCCCGCGGTGCGGGTGCCGCGCCGGCCACGCCTGCGGGCGCACGGGCCGCGCCCCAGCGGCGACCCGCCGCACAAGCGCTGCCGCCTCCCCAGGCCGCCGCCATCCTGCCATTCGTTTCCCTGCGCAGAGCCGCGGACGAATGGATCGGGGCCTACGTCCAGGATGCCCTGCGGCACCGGATCCAGGCGGGCGGAACCATCGCCCTGCTGACGCAGGACGCGTCGAGCCAGCGGGCGGCGCTGCTGGGGCTGGCACCGTTGGCGGCTCCGTCCGGCGCGCAGTGGAACGAGCTGGGCCTGAATTACGTGATCGTGGGCACGGTACAGCGGGTACTGGACCGCGCGGACCTGAAAGTCCGCGTGCTGGGCAAGGACGGGGACCTCCTGCAACCCGCCCCGCTCGACCTGTCGCTGGACTTGGGGTCGGATCCGCCGGGCGATGCGGTGGCGCCGCTGCTCGCCAAGGTCGGCGCCGCGCTGAACCTGCCGGAGGCTCCCGCGGGCAAGGCCACCGGAAAATGGAGCGCGGTGGAGACCGTCTATCGCCTCGCTGCCCAGGCCGCCCAGGCGGGCGATGACGACACGCGGGCGCGTCTCGTCGCGGACTTGCAGGCCTTTGCGGCGGAGCCCGCGGTCGCCGGCGTGGCGCTGGAGACCGTGGCGCGGCTCCGGCTCGAGCGGGCGCTGCTGACGCTCAAGGACGCGGAACAGCTGCGCGAGCTGGGCAGCGCTGCGGAGGCCGCCCAGCGCGCCCTCGACGCGGACCCGGCCGATACGGAGCGCCGCGCCTTGCAGGCCGAGATTCACTTCTTCCTGCGGCAGGACTATCTGGCCAAGACTGAGGCGTCCGTGGCGCGCCTGAAGAACCCGCTCGACGGACTGGCGTGGGTCGTGCTGGGCCTCGTGGCCGGCCCCTCGAGCGGGGAAGGCACCAACCATTTCAAGCGCGCCCGGCAGGCCAATCCGTTCCTCTGGCAGTCGGCCCGGGCTCCGGCCACGCCGCCGTTCCAAGCGGGCATCCTCGAAGGGACGCTCGGCCGCTGGGCGGCACAGCGCGCGGCGGGCGATCAGCCGCAAGACGGGGACCGGGCGGCGCGCGCGGAAACCAAGGCGCTGCAGGAAGGGATCTCCGCCTTCGAGGCCCGCCGCTTCGAGGCCGCCGATGCCGCTTTCCGGAAGGCCGCCGAGCAGGACGAGTACGATTACCGGCCGGTGCTGTATCAACTGCGCATCCTGATCGAAACCGGGCGCTCCGCCGAAGCGGTCGCGCCCCTGCGCGACCTGGCGGCGGAAAACCCGCTCGAGCTGGAAGTCCTGCTCTTCCTGGGGATCGCGCAAGAAAAGTCGGCCGCGCTGGACGAGGCGCAGCAGACTTTCCAGCATATCCTCCAGGACGATCCCCAACAGTCCGTGGCCCTGTTGCACGTGGGGCTGATCGCCAATGCGCGGCGGGCCTGGCGCGACGCGCTGGTACCCCTCCGCACGCTCGTCAAGATCGAGCCCGGCAATGCGGACGCCTGGTTGCAATTGGGCATCGCCCAGGCGAACTTGGAACAGTGGCCTGCGGCCGATCAGTCGTTCCGGCAGGTGCTTGCGGTCAATCCGGAGTCCAGGGCGGCCCAGGAATGGCGCGCCAAGATCCGCACCAGGCTGGCCCGCTGAGATCGCCGTGCCACGGATGGACTGCGCGGGATTCGGCGCATTGAACGCATGGGGACGGCGACGCTCGGATGGGCCGGGCCCGCCGCTTTCCGAAAGGCACCTCCCGGCATGGGCGACACGTTCGGACAGCTGTTCCGCATCGCCACCTTCGGCGAGTCCCACGGCGGCGGTGTGGGCGTGGTCGTCGAGGGCTGCCCGGCGGGCGTGCCCCTCGTCGAAACGGACATCCAGCCCGAGCTGGACCGGCGGCGGCCCGGCCAAAGCGCCATCACCTCGCAGCGCAACGAGCCGGACACCTGCCGCATCCTCTCGGGCACGTTCGAAGGCCGCACGCTGGGCTCGGCCATCGCCATTCTCGTCATGAACGAGGATGCCCGGCCCGAGGCGTACGAGGAGATGAAGGACCTGTACCGGCCGAGCCACGCGGACTACACTTACGAAGCGAAGTACGGCCTGCGCAACTGGCAGGGCGGCGGACGCGCCAGCGCCCGGGAAACCATTGGCCGGGTGGCCGCGGGCGCGATCGCCCGGAAGCTGCTGCGGACGTACTTCCAGACGGAAACCATCGCCTGGGTTTCACAAATTCACCAGATTCTTGCTGTAGTCAATGAGGAAGAGGTCACCGGGGCGGCCGTCGAGGCCACTGTCGTCAGGTGTCCCGACCCCGCGGCGGCCCGGCGCATGATCGAGCGCATCGAGGAGGTGCGCAAAGCCGGTGACAGCGTCGGGGGGATCATCACGGTGCGGGTACGCGGCTGCCCGCCCGGCCTGGGCGAGCCCGTGTTCGACAAGCTCACGGCGGATCTGGCGAAGGCGGTCATGTCGCT
>JBGOTW010000144.1:0-10457 GCA_041476685.1 bacterium
CCCCTGGGGCATCGGCTACGATAAGCGCGCCGACTGGGCGCAGGGCCTGGACGTGCCGATCCTCACCGACCGGATGCCCGCGGACAACCTGGACGTGCTGCTGTGGGTGGGCTGCATGGGCTCCTTCGACAAGCGCAACCAGAAGATCGCCCGCGCCACCGCCACCCTGCTCAAGCAGGCGGGCGTGCGCTTCGCCATGCTGGGCACGGCCGAGAAGTGCACCGGCGACCTGGCCCGCCGCTCCGGCAACGAGATGCTTTACCAGACCCTGGCCAAGGAGAACGTGGAGACGCTCAACGCCCACGGGGTGAAGAAGGTCGTCACCAATTGCCCGCACTGCCTGAACAGCCTGAAGAACGAGTACCCGCAGCTGGCGGGCAAGTACGAGGTCTATCACCACTCGCAATTCATCGCGGACCTGGTGCGGCAGGGGCGGCTCAAGCTTGCGCCCACGCAGGGGGGCACGGTCACGTTCCACGACCCGTGCTACCTGGGGCGCTACAACCAGGAGTACGACGCCCCGCGCGCGCTGGTGGCCGCCGCCGCGAAAGAGGCGCCGGTGGAGATGCGCCGCAGCCGCAACGAGAGCTTCTGCTGCGGAGCCGGCGGCGCCCGCATGTGGATGGAGGAGAAGATCGGCACCCGCGTCAACGAGGAGCGCGTCCGTCAGGCGGTCGAGGTCGGCGCCGAGACCATCGCCCCGGCCTGCCCGTTCTGCATGACCATGATCAGCGACGGGATCAACCAGAAGGGGCTGGAGGGAAAGGTCAAGGTGCTGGACATCGCCGAACTGGTATTGCAGTCGGCCAAGCCCGGCCCCGCCGCGGCGGCCGGCCCCCCCGCTGCGGCGGCCGGCCCTGCCGGACACGGGCACGGGGACTAGTGGACTGTAACATCAAAGCGGGTAGTGACTGCTGCAAAGCGCGGGGCGCTGCCCCGCGCCCCCGGTTGCCTGGGCAACGGGGCCGAGGGCCCCATACCCCCACCGTTGCATGGGCAACAGGGCGCGAAGGCCCCTCTACGCGGGGGCGGAAGTCGCCGCCGCCTCGATCACGCTGTTCCCTGCCGCCGGCAGGAAGACGCGAAATGTCGCGCCCGCGTTCGGAACGGAGAGCGCCTGGATGGTGCCCTGGTGCCCGCGCACGATACCGCGCACGGCCGCCAGCCCGAGCCCCCGTCCGATGAATTTCGTGCTGTGGAACGGCTCGTACAGCCGCCGCCGGATCCCTTCCGGCAGGCCGGGGCCGGTATCCCGCACCTCGAGGTAGCCATACAGGCCGCTCTGAAGGTCGCGGTCGGAATAGGTCTCGTCCAGCGCCTCCCGCGCGAGCAATTGGGTGCCGGTGGTCACGGTGATTTCCCCGGCGGCAGAGTCCGCCAGCGCCTCCGCCGCGTTGCTCACCAGGCTCAGCAGCACCTGCCGCAGCAGGGGCATGTCCGCCATCACCATCGGAGCATCCGGTCCGGGCCGGATAGACAGTGTCAGGGGCGCAGCGATCAGCTTCTCCATCTCCAGCGCGGTCGTGTGGGCGAGGTGGTTCAGATCTACCGGCTCCAGGGCGAAGCCCGAGCGGCCCGATAGCGTCAGCATCTGCCGGGTCAGCGCCACCGCGGCGGCGCCCGCGGCATGGATCAGCTGCAGGGACTCCTGGGCCGGGCTGTCCGGCCCGGCCTCCAGCAGCGCAAGCTCCGCGTAGCCCAGGATGCGCTGCAGCAGGTTGTTGAAGTCGTGGGCGATGCCGCCCGCCATGGCGCCCAGGCTTTCCAGGTTCTGCGTGCGCTGCATCAGCCGCTCCAGGCCCAGCCGCTCGTCCTCCGCCTCCTTGCGGGCGGTGATGTCTTCCCGGATTCCGATCAGGCCGATGACTTCCCCCGTATCGTTGCGCAGGGGCGCCTTGACGATGCGTTCCCACAGCTCCTCGCCGGAGGGGAGCTTGCGGGAAATCTCGGGAATCTCCACTGTCTGACCGCTTTCCAGCACCTGTTTGTCCGCCGCGGCGATGGTTTCCATCAGCTTGGGGTCGCTCCGCGCGTACAGCTCGGCGCTCGTGTGTCCGAGAAAGTCGCGCGGATTGAAACCGTACAGCGCGGCCTGCCTGGCGTTCACCAGCCGGTAGCGGCCCTCACGGTCCTTGACAAAGAGCGCCTCGGGCAGCGAGTCGATGATCGTGTGCAGCAGGAGCTCGCTCGCCTTCAGCGCCTGCTCGGCGCGCACGCGGCCGGTGATGTCCTCGGCGATGCCCACGATCCCGACGATGGCGCCGCCGGCGTCCCGCAGGGGCGCCTTCAGGCGCCGCTCCCACCGCACCCGGCCGTCCGCATACTGCCGCAGCTCCTGCGGCAATTCGACAATCTCTCCGGCCTCCAGCACTTTCCGGTCCGCCTCCAGCAGGCGGTCCATCGTGTCGCGGGTGAAGCCGGACTGGCTGTGCAAGGTTTGGCCAATCAAGCGGTCGCGCGGGCGTTCCAGACGCCGCACCGCTTCCTCGTTGAGCAAAGTGTATCGTCCCGCCCGGTCCTTGACGTAGACCGACTCCGGCAGCGCATCGAGAATGGCTTGGAGCAGGCTCCGGCTCTCCAGCAAGGCCGCCTCCGCCCGCACACGTTCGGCAATGTCCACCGCGACGGCCACGAGGCCGACGATCCCGCCCTGCGCGTCGCGCAGCGGGGCTTTGGCGACCTCGAAGGGACGCCGCTCCCCGCCGGGAAGACTCCGCTCCACGACGCCGAAATACGGGAGGCCGTCCTTCAGCACCTGCAGATCGCTCGCTTCCGCGCGCCGGAGATCGTCCTCGGTGCGATAGCGCAGCCCGGGAGAATGCTGGCCGAGCAGCTCTTCCATGGGCTGGTTCCAGCGCTCCGTGGTGCGGCGGTTGGCCATCAGGATCCTGTGTTCCCGGTCCTTGACGACCAGCTCGTGGGGAATGGTGTCGAAGACCGCCTGGAGCAGCGCCTGGCTGTCGCGGAGCTTGCGCTCGGCCTGCGTGAATTCGGTGATGTCCTCGGCAACCCCGACGACCCCGGCTACCTCGCCGTTGCCGTTCCGCAGCGGCACCTTGACGATGTGGAATACGCGCGGCTCGCGGTCTCCCAGGGTCACGACCTGGTCGAAATCCACGCGCCCGGCGCCTTCCACCACCTGGCGGGTGGATCTGGCCGACAGCTCCTGTTCCGGCCGCGGGCGGCCGCCTGCGCCCAGCAGCCGCTGCCCGATCAGCGCTCCGGCCTCGGGAGGTTGCAGGGCTTCCGTCGCCTTGTTGACGGTCACGTAGCGGTCTTCCCGGTCCTTGACGAAAACGGCATGCGGGATGGCGTCGAAGACCGCCTGCAACAGTGCCCGGCTGTGGCGAAGATCGGTCTCGGCCTGAATGCGCTCGGTGACGTCCTCCCCCATCCCCACCAGGCCGACGATGTCGCCCCTCCCGTCGCGCAAGGGCGTCTTGATGATGTGGAGCGAGCGGACCGCTCCGCTCGGAAACGTGCGTTTGAAGGTCCCGGAGACCGATTCGCCCCGCTCCATCACCTGGCGGTCGGTGCTCTCCCGCTCTCCCGCTTCCTCGGCGGGAAGGTCAACCGGTTTGGACTTGCCGGCGAAGTCCTCCGGGGTGCGCTCCCAGCGCCGAGCCATGCTCCGGTTCACCATCAGGTAACGGCTCGACCGGTCCTTGACGAAGATATCGTGGGGTATGGTGTCGAAGATCGCTTGCAGCAGTGCGCGGCTTTGGCGCAGGTCCTCCTCCGTCCGCTTCCGCTTCGTGATGTTGCGCGAGAGGAGGATCACGCCCTCCGCATAGGGGACGACCTGGAAGCGGTACCACGACGGGGATGCGGTGCCCGCCGGATAGGATCGCTCGCCCTCGATCGGCTGGCCCGTGCTGAGCGCCTGAAGGCAGCGGACCTTCAGGTCGCTACTCCAGATGTGGGGACCGAATTCCGAGACGCGCTTGCCGAGCAGCGCGGTCCGCCCGAGCGCAATCGCCCGCTCGCCCCGCTCGTTCACATCGGCGATCACGAAGTCCGTGAAGACGCCTGACGGATCCGCCACGGCCCGCAGGACATAAACCGCGTCCATGCTGCCGGCAAGAAAGGCGTGCTGTAGGCTCTCTGCGAGGGCGGGCGCAGCAGGCTCCTCGCCGGCGGCAGATGCCCGCTCCGTTGCGCCGCGCCCGGCCTGGCGCAGCGCACGCCGCTCCCCGGCCCGCCGAAGCATGAGCGCCAGGCGCAGGCCAAGCAGGCTGGGATCGGGCGGCTTCGCCAGCACCTCGTCGCAGCCCGCCGCCAGCGCATCGCATTGGGCACGGGCGGAGGCGTCGGAGAGCAAGCCGAGAATCAGGACGTCCGTTCCCCCCGGGCCGGCTCGGAGCGCCCCGCATATCTTCCGCAGCGCGACCGCCGCTCCCGGCACATCCACCACCGCCAGGTCAGGAGACGCTGCCTGCACGCCGGCCGCGTCCTGGTCCGCAGGGGGTTGAACACTGACGAGGACCCCGAGCGCCGCGAGGCGCTCCTGCACGAGCCTGGTCAGGGATGCGTCCGCGCACACCAGCCGGGCATGCAGCCGCGAGGCGGAAGCGTCGGGCGTGGCTCGAGGCAAAGGCGGGTCCCGCGACGCCTGCGGTTCGGACGGCATGGATTCCACGGGAAGGCTGGGTTCCTTGGGTACCTTCATCGCGTGCCTCGGACTTGGCGCGTGTCCGTGCTGCGCCTCAAGGAGAGGGTCCACCCCATCCGCAAACTCGCGGTTCGACCCTAGTACGCTGAAACGGGAATGGACTGTACCGGGTTCCCTGGGACACAGGGGGGCTTGGCCGAGTCCCCTCAAGCGGCCTACCGGGCCGCCGGCCTACCGAGCCGCCGGCCCACCGCGGCACCCGCGCCCACCGCGCTGCCTGCCGCTGGAGAACCCGGCCGCGGCGGAGTTTGGCTTGCGACCAAGTGCAGCGCGGCGCTACAAGGGGCCCAGGGGCGGGTCTTCCAAAACAGGATCAATGTATTCCTTTTCCGCCTGGAGCGGGGGTGAAACCCTTGTGGACCGGGAGCGGCATCCTGTATGTTGCGCCGATCCGCCAGGAAAGGGCGTTTGGCTTGCGCCTGGCGGACGAATGAAGCTAGAACAGGGCCGGGGAAATTCCTGCGACATCCGTACAAGCCGAACCCGACAATCGGAGGCTAGACCATGAAAACAAGGGGCTGGGCGGGCGGGCTGGTTAGGGCCGGCCTGCTGGCGGTGCTGTTGCTTGTGGCGGGGCAGGCTCTTGCCGGCACGCTGGACGACGTGAAGAAGAAGGGCTGGCTGCAATGCGGCGTGTCGCCGAACCTGGTGGGTTTCTCCTCGGCGGATGCGAGCGGTGAGCGGCGGGGCTTCGACGTGGACTTCTGCCGCGGCCTGGCGGCGGCGATCGGGGTGGACGTGAAATTCACGCCCCTGACCGCCAAGGACCGCTTTCCGGCTCTGCAGTCGGGCGAGATCGACGTGCTCTACCGGAACACGACCATCACGATGAACCGCGACACAAAGCTGGGCTTCGACTTTGCGGGCATCAACTACATCGACGGCCAGGGCTTCATGGTGCGCAAGGCGAAGAACATCAAGAGCGCGAAGCAGCTCAATGGCGCGACAATCTGCGTGCAAACGGGAACCACGACGGAGAAGAACCTCGCGGACTATTTCCGCAGCAACAGGATGACGTTCAAGGCGCTGGTGTTCGACAGCGCGGACGACACTCGCGACGCCTATGCTGCCGGGCGCTGCGACTCGTTTACGACCGACGCCTCCGGCTTGGCCGCCCAGCGGCCCGTGCTGAAAGTGCCGGACGACCACGTCATCCTGCCCGACATCATCTCCAAGGAGCCCCTCGGCCCGATGACCCGGCACGGGGACAACCAGTGGACCGACATCGTGCGCTGGGTGTTCAATGCGCACGTGATCGCCGAGGAGAAGGGAATCACCCAGGCCAATGTGGAATCCATGAAGTCCTCGGACGACCCGGAGATCAAGCGCATGCTGGGCGCGATCGACACGTTCGGCCCGGACACCGGGCTTCCCCAGGATTGGGCGTTGAAGGCCATCAAGGCGGTGGGGAACTACGGCGAGATCTTCGAGCGCAACCTCGGCCCGAAAACCCCGCTCAAGCTGGAGCGGGGGCTGAACGCCCTGTGGACTCACGGCGGCCTGCTCTACGTTCCGCCTGTCCGCTAGCCGGATCGCTCCCGAGCGGGCTCCTTCCGCCGGCGTCAGCCCCCTCGCCGGGGACCGCGCCGGCGGCCCGCCGCCCACCCGGAGTGCCCAGCCGTGCAAACCCCCGCGCACGTTCCGCCGAAAGTCGCCCTCTGGAACAACCCCACTTTCCGGGCGCTCTCTTACCAGGCGCTCGTGCTGGGCGGCTGCGTCGCCGCCGTTGTCTACTTCTTCGTCAACACCTTCACCAACCTGAAACAGCGCGGGATCAGCTCCGGTTTCGGCTTCCTCTCCAACGAGGCGGGTTTCGGGATCAGCGAAGTGCTGCCGGTCCCGAAGTTCGAAGGGGGGCTGCCGATCTTCCTCGGGACGTTCGCCGCGTGCGTCGTGGCGACGTGGGGCTTGTCGCGCGCCTACAAGCGGCGCGGGCGCAAGCTCGGGGACAGCTTGCCGGGCCTCGCGCTGGCGCTGGGCATCCTGGTGGGCATTCCGGCCGCCGTCCTGTTCGCGACCGCCGGGCTGTTCACCGCCGAGGCCTACACCGAGGCCAGCAACTACCGCGTGGCCCTGCTGACCGGCCTGCTCAACACGCTCAAGATTTCGGCGGTGGGGTGCGTGCTGGCGACGATCCTGGGCGTGATCGTGGGCCTGGCCCGGCTCTCCGGCAACTACCTGGTCAGCCGTCTCGGCCTGGTCTATGTCGAGACCATCCGCAACATCCCGCTCCTGCTGCAACTCTTCTTCTGGTACAAGGCCGTGCTGCGGGCGATGCCGGAAGTGGAGCAGAGCCTGACGCTCGGGGGCGTCGTCACCTTGAACAACCGCGGGGTGTTCATGCCGGGCCCGGAGCCCCGCGCCGGGCTGCCTGAATTCCTGACCGCGCTGCTCGCGGCGCTGATGCTGGGCTGGCTGTGGGCGCAGCAGGCGCGGCTGATGCGGGAGCGGACCGGCCGCCAGCTGCCCGTGCTCTACCCGTGCGCGGGCCTGCTGGTGGCGCTGCCGGCCCTGGCCTGGCTTGTGTTCGGCGCGCCGTTCGAGCTGACCTATCCGAAGCTGGAAGGCTTCAACTTCTCCGGCGGAATGGTGCTTTCGCCGGAGTACGCGGCGATGCTGCTGGGCCTCGTGCTCTACACCGCGGCGTTCATCGCCGAGATCGTGCGCAGCGGCATCTCCGCGATCTCCAAGGGCCAGCGGGAGGCCGCCGCCTCGCTCGGGCTCAGGCCGGGACAGGCGATGCGCCTGGTGATCCTGCCCCAGGCCCTGCGCGTGATCATCCCGCCCATGACCAGCCAGTACCTGAACCTCACCAAGAACAGCTCCCTCGGAGTGGCCATCGCCTACCCGGAGCTGGTGAGCGTCGGCGGGACGATCCTCAACCAGAGCGGCCAGGCGATCGAGATCATCGCCGTCACCATGGCCGTGTACCTGACCATCAGCCTGCTCATCTCGACGGGGATGAACTGGTACAACGCGCAAGTGCGCCTGATCGAGCGCTAAGGGGCGGAGCCAAGACCATGACAAGCGAAGCCGGCCGGCTGCCGCCGAATCCCCTGCCCCACCTGCCGCCGCGCCTGAGCCTGGGCGCGGTCGGGTGGATGCGCAAGAACCTGTTCAGCACCTGGTTCAACTCGCTGCTGACCGTGGCTGCGGCCTGGATCGTCTGGGCGGTGGCGAGCGATTTCGTGAGCTGGGCGCTGCTCGACGCCAGCTTCGCGGAGGGCCCGCAGGCGTGCAAGGGCAGCGCGGGCGCCTGCTGGGGCTTCATCCGGGAGATGTGGCCGCTGTTCATGGTGGGGGTGTATCCGCAGCCGGAACGCTGGCGGCCGGCCGTGGCCTTGCTGATCGTGCTGGTGCTGGGGGCCGTGACGCTGAACCGGCGCGCGCGTTCGCACAAGGGATTCTGGTGGCTCTGGCCCGTGGGCTTCGCGGCGGCTTTCCTGTTGATCCGGGGGAGCGCCTGGATCGGACTGTCCATGCCGGAGACGACGCGCTGGGGCGGGCTGATGCTGACGCTGATCCTGACCGTGGCCGGGATCGCGGTGGCGTTCCCGTTCAGCATCGTGCTGGCGCTGGGCCGGCGCAGCCGCATGCCGATCATCCGCGCCATCTGCGTCGCCTACATCGAGCTGATCCGGGGCGTCCCGCTCATCACGATCCTGTTCATGGCCTCGTTCATGCTGCCGCTGTTCTTCCCGGAGGGCCTGAATTTCGACAAGGTGCTGCGCGCCCAGGTCGGCATCATCCTGTTCTCGTCCGCCTACCTGGCGGAAGTGGTGCGCGGCGGCCTGCAGGGCGTAGGCAGGGGCCAAGTCGAGGCCGCCGGCGCCATGGGCCTGAGCTACTGGCAGACGATGGGGCTGATCGTGATGCCGCAGGCGCTGCGCATCGTCATCCCGCCCCTGACCGGCACGTTCATCGCCCTGCTCAAGGACACCTCGCTCGTCGCCATCGTCGGCCTGTTCGACCTGCTCGGCATGTCCCAGCAGGCGGTGGCCAATCCGCGCTGGCTGGGCAAGCTCGTCGAGGCCTACGCGTTCGTCGCCCTGATCTATTTTTCCCTGTGCTACGGCATGTCCCACTTCAGCCGCGTCCTGGAACGACGCTTCAAGGTGGGCCAGTAGCCCGCCCCCGCCCCGTTGCCCAGGCAACCGCGCACGGAGATCGCCGCCCATGTCCAAGCCTCTTTCCGCCGCCGGCCAGCCGCTCATGATCGAGCTGCGCCAGGTCAACAAGTGGTACGGGCAATTCCACGTGCTGAAGGACATCAACCTGGACGTGACGCGGCAGGAAGTGGTGGTGATCTGCGGCCCGTCCGGGTCGGGGAAGTCCACGCTCATCCGCTGCATCAACCGGCTGGAAGAGCATCAGCGCGGCCAGATCTTCGTGGAGGGCACCGAGCTGACCAGCGACCTGAAGCACATCGAGATGATTCGGCGCGACGTGGGGATTGTCTTCCAGCAGTTCAACCTGTTTCCCCACCTGAAGGTGAGGGACAACGTATCGCTGGCGCCGATCTGGGTGCGCAAGCTGCCGCGGGTCGAGGCGGAGCGGGTGGCCATGGAGCTGCTGGACCGGGTGGGCATCGCGGAGCAGGCGGACAAGTTTCCGGGCCAGCTCTCCGGCGGGCAGCAGCAGCGGGTCGCCATCGCCCGCGCCCTGGCCATGCAGCCGAAGATCATGCTGTTCGACGAGCCCACCTCCGCGCTCGACCCGGAGATGATCAAGGAGGTGCTCGACGTCATGCGCGAGCTGGCGAAGAGCGGCATGACCATGATCTGCGTGACCCACGAGATGGGCTTCGCGCGGGAGGTCGCCGACCGCATCATCTTCATGGACCAGGGCCAGATCGTCGAGGCGAACACGCCGCAGGAATTCTTCACCAACCCCCGCGAGGAGCGCACCCGGCTCTTCCTCAGCCAGATCCTGCAGCACTGATGCTGCGGCACCGATCGGGCGGCACCGATCCGGCGGCACCGATCGGGCCGGGCGGCGGCGCGCGGGCGCCCATTGTCATCCTCGCGGGGCAAGGCTAGGTTGGCCTGTCGTCCGGCGCGGCGAGAGCGGCCTGCTGCCGCTTCGCACACGGCCCGGCGGCGGACGGGGGTCCTTCTCCTGGGGGGGGAAGCATGGTTCTGGGAATTCTCGGCGTCGTCCTGCTCCTTCTGCTCGCGTGGATCGTGTACGACGTGCGGCAGCGCACGCACGCCATCATCCACAACTTCCCCATCATCGGGCATTTCCGCTTCTGGCTGGAAGCGCTGGGTCCCGAGCTGCGCCAGTACATCGTCACGGGCAACGACGAGGAGCGGCCCTTCAGCCGCGACCAGCGCCGCTGGATCTATGCCTCCTCGAAGCGGGAGAACAACTACTTCGGCTTCGGCACGGACAACGACCTGGACGAGACGAGCAACTATCTCATCATCAAGCACTCGGCCTTTCCCCTCGTCGAGGCGCCGCACGACTCGCCGGACTACGACCCGCAGTACCGCGTTCCGTGCACGAAGGTGATGGGAGCGCACCGCCGCCGCGCCAAGGCGTTCCGCCCCTCATCCATCATCAACATTTCCGGCATGAGCTACGGTTCGCTCAGCGCAAACGCCGTGACCGCCCTGAACCTGGGGGCGAAGCTGGCCGGGTGCATGCAAAGCACCGGCGAGGGCGGCCTGTCCCGGCATCACCAGAACGGGGGCGATATCGTCTGGCAGGTGGGCACGGGCTATTTCGGCTGCCGCACGCCCGAGGGCGGTTTCGACCTGGCGAGGTTCAAGGACACGGTCGC
>JBGOTW010000145.1:0-10443 GCA_041476685.1 bacterium
ACATCAAGGGCGCGATGAATTACCTGCGCAGCCAGTCCACGGGGCCGCTGTGGCTGGCGGGGACCAGCAACGGCACCGTCTCGGTAGCCAGCGTGGCAGCCCGCCTTTCCCCCGCTGGACCTGACGGGATCGTGCTCACTTCCACGATTACGGCAGGAGGCGCCGTGAATGGCACCGTGTACAACTCCGACTTGAAATCGATCCATGTGCCGATGCTGATCGTAAGCCACAACGCCGATCTGTGTCCGGACAGCCACATGTCGGGAAGCCAAGTGCTGGCGGAACGGATGACACGCACGACCGTAACGGAGTTCTTGTCTTTTTCCGGCGGCAGCAAGCCGGAAAGCGGACCCTGCGAGCCGTTCAGCCCCCACGGCTATTTCGGCATCGAAGCGCAAGTAACGGCGGCGATCATCGGGTGGATGAAGGCGCATTCGTCCCGCCCGGCTGCCGGCGCGGGCAGCGCGCCTGCGGGACGCTGACACGGGCCTGCCGGGCGCAGCACTTCCGCGGCCTAGACCAGGTGACTCGACTGGATTTCGGCCACGATCCGCCGGATCGCGGCCTGCGCCTCGGCGCCGAGCGGATCGAAGGGAAAGGCCACGTGCTCGCCGCACACGCCGAGCACCTTCAGCGCATACTTGATCCCCTTCAGGTACGAGCCCACTGGCGTCCCCGTGCTCGCCTCCTGCCGGTACACCGCGTCTACGGCCAGCACCTGCGGCTGAAGGAAGCGCACGCGGGCCAGATCGCCTTCACGGGCGGCGTTGTACAGATTGACGAATAGGCGGGGAAACAGGTTCGAGCCGCCGGCCACGCCCCCATGAGCCCCCATCGCCATCGACTGGGCCAACAGGCTCTCGATGCCTTCGAAAAAGTGGAAGTGGGCCGCACCACGCAGCAGGTTCAGCACCTCCAGGGTCTGGTGCGCCTGCCCCGAGCTGTCCTTGACCCCGACGATGTTGGGCGCGTGGAGCAACCGCTCCAGCACGGGCGGCGTGATCGGGTTTCGCGTGACGCCGGGATTGTTGTAAAGCATGACCGGCCGCGGCATGCGCCGCGCCAGGTCCGCGAAGTAGCGCGCCTTCTCTTCCGTCGCAAAATCGAAATACGCGGGCGAGATCAGGACGAGATAGTCGGCTCCCAGCGCAGCCGCGACTTCCGCGTGGGCCAACGTCCGGCCCGGCGTGGCGTCGCCGACGCCCACGTACACCGGCAATCGCCCCCGGGCGAACTTCACCGTATGCCGCACCACTTCCCGCCGCACTTCCGGCTCGAGAATATAGGCCTCGCCGGTCGTGCCCAAGGGGAACAGGCCGTGCACGCCGCCGGCGACGAGATGCTCGACCAACCGCTCCAATCCTGGCAGGTCCAAATCCCCCGTCGCGGTCAGCGGCGTCACCAGCGGAGTCACGATCCCGTGCAACCTGGACAGCATGGACGAACACCTCGGCGGAAACGGGGACAGTGGAGCAAGACCGTGGGGGAAGAGTAAGCCGGATCGGCGCAACGCCGGAGGGCCTATTCGGGCATGCGGAACAGCCCGCCCTCCTGCACCAGCCGCGCAAACTCCGGCCCCGGCATGGGCTGCGCGCAGAAGAAGCCCTGGATCTCGTCGCACATGTGGTTGCGGAAGAAGAGCAGCTGCGCCTCGGTTTCCACGCCTTCGACGATCACGCGCAGGCCCAGGCTCCGCGCCAGGCCGATGATGCCTTTGGCGATGGCGATATCCCCCGGGCGCGAGGTGATGTGCCGGATGAAGGACTTGTCGATCTTGAGCGTGTCGATCGGAAACCGGCTCAGGTAGCTGAGCGAGGAGTAGCCGGTGCCGAAGTCGTCGATGGACAGGCGCACGCCCAGGTCGCGGAGCTGCGTGAGCTTGTTCACCGCATCGTCCACGTCGTCCATCAGCAGCGTCTCGGTGATCTCCAGCTCCAGGGATTCCGGCGGGATGCCGGTCTCCTTGAGGATGCGTCCCACCACGCCGACCAGCTCCTTCTGCTGAAACTGCCGCATCGACAGGTTCACCGAGGTGCGCAGGGACGGCAGGCCCAAGCGGATGAACGCCTGGCTCTGCGTGCAGGCCGAGCGCAACACCCACTCTCCCACCGGCACGATCAGGCCGGTGGACTCCAGGATATGGAGGAAGTGCCCCGGGGCCAGCATGCCGCGCTGCGGGTGGTTCCAGCGCAGCAGGGCCTCCATCCCGGCGACCCGGCCGGTCTGCAGCTCGACCATCGGCTGGTAATGCAGCTCGAATTCGTTGCGCAGCAGCGCGCGCCGCAGGCCGTGCTCCATTTCGAGCCGCTCGGCGGCGCGGACGTTCATGTCGGCCGTGTAGAACTGGGCGTTGTTCCGCCCCGAGTCCTTCGCCCGGTACATCGCGCTGTCGGCGCTGCGCATGAGCGCCTCCGGCGTCTCCCCGTCCGTCGGAAACACCGCGATCCCGACCGAGCACGACGTGAACGCGTCGTGACCTTCCAGCGTGAAGGGCTGTTGCAGCGCGGCCAGCACTTTCTGGGCCACCAGCGCGGCGTTCTCGGCCGTCTTGATGCCGACGAGGATCAGCCCGAATTCGTCGCCGCCGAGTCGCGCCACCGTGTCGTTGTTGCGGACGCATTCGCCGAGCCGATGGCCCACTTCCTTCAGCAGCTGGTCCCCCACCGGATGACCCAGCGTCAGATTCAGGTCCTTGAAGCGGTCCAGGTCCAGCACCAGCAGCGCCATGCTCCATTGGCTGCGGCGGGCTTGGGCCATCGCCACGATCAGGCGGTCGAGGAACAGGGTGCGGTTGGGCAGTCCGGTCGCCTGATCGAAATGCACCATCGAGCGCATGCGCTCCTCGGCGCCGCGCCACTCGGTAACGTCCAGCACCGAGCCCATCAGCTCGATGGCCCGCCCGTACTCGTCCAGCACGATCTCGGCGTTGTCGAACACGCTGACGATGCTGCCGCCCGGGGCCTGCAGCCGGTATTCGAGGCTGTAGGCGCGCTTGTTGTACAGGGCGTCCAGGAACGCATCCTTCACCGTGGCCCGGTCCTCCGGGTGAACGAGGTTCAGGTAGGTCTCGAAGGTGGACTGAGCCCCGTCCGGCTTCCATCCCAGTAGCTGCATCAGCTCCACGGAGCAACGGAAGTCGCGCTTCTCCAGTTCGTAGCTCCAGCTCATCAGGTGCGCGATGCGCTGGGTATTCTCCAAGCCCGCGGTCGTCCGGCGCAGGGCCGCCATGGACTGTCCCAGCCGCAGCATGTGCCGCAGGCGGTGCGCAAACAGCGGCCAGGCCAGCGGCGCGCTCTCCACCGCGAAGGCTCCGGCCTGATAGGCCCGCTCGATCACGTCCGTATCGTCCGGATTGACGACCATCACGATCGGAAGGGTCTGGCCGCCCGGTCCGCGGCGGATGGCCGCGCACAGATTCAAGCCTTCCTCCCGCGGCAGGTGCGCGTCGATCACCACGACCTCGGGATGCAGCCGGTCCAGAACGGCGGTCGCCTTCGCCGGGTCTTCGGCTTCGAGGAAAGAGAAGAACGGCGGCTGCGCGGGCGCGCCTTCCATCAGGCGCCGCCTGCGGGGATCGTCCACCACCAGGACGACTGGATGTGCTTCGGCTTCGTTGGCGACGCTCATGAACCGATCCGTAGAGCCATTGCAGCCTCCGGAGAGACTGGTCCGCCTTACATCTGGGCCAGCACCGGATGGCGGGACGGCTGTCCCGCAACGATACAACAAACAGAGACCTCACACCCCACGTGCCGCGGGTACACCTATAGCACCTATTCGTGAAAGTCGCCGCAGCGGCGGGCAGCGCCACTGCCGGGAGAACGCCCTGCATCGTTGCGCCGGGTGAAGCTTTTCGCAAGCAGGGGGACTTCGCTTTCCGTCGTGAACGGCGTATCTACCGGACCGGACGGGGGTGTGTCGCGTTGCTGGAGTCACGTCATGGCAAGTCTGGGATTCATCGGGCTGGGCATCATGGGCAATCCCATGTGCCGCAATCTGATGAAAGGCGGGCACCGTCTCCACGTCTACGATATCTCACCGCAATGCATCGCACCGCTGCTCGCGCTCGGGGCCACCGCGTGTCGCTCATCTCGCGAGGTCGTCGAGAAAACGGAAGTCACCTTCATCATCGTGCCCGACACGCCCGACGTCGCGGAAGTGCTCTTCGGAGCGGGCGGCGCGGCAGAAGCCCGCGCGCCAGGGAAGATCATCGTGGACATGAGCTCCATCTCCCCGGTCGAGACGAAGGAGTTCGCCAAGCGCCTCGCCGCGCAGGGCATCGACATGCTGGATGCGCCCGTCTCCGGCGGCGAAGTCGGGGCGGAGTCCGGTACCCTGTCCATCATGGTGGGCGGGAAGGAATCGGTGCTCGAAAAGGTCAAGCCCTACCTGGACTTGTTGGGCAAGACCATCACCCACATCGGAGACCATGGCGCGGGCCAGACCGCGAAGGTCGCCAATCAGATCATCGTCGCGCTCAACCTGGAGGCGATCTGCGAGGCACTGCTGTTCGCCTCGAAAGCCGGAGCCGATCCCGTGAAGGTGCGCGCTGCCCTGATGGGCGGCGCCGCCAACAGCCGGCTGCTCGAAGTCAAGGGCGAATGGATCCTGGCGCACCGCTTCCAGCCCGGCTTCCGGGTCAAGCATCAGCAGAAGGACCTCAACAACGCGCTCAGCGCGGCGCGCAAGCTCGGCCTGACCCTGCCCAATACCGCCACGACCCAGGAACTCTATAACGCGGTTGCGGGTCAAGGCGGCGCGGACCTGGACCACTGCGCCCTGATCACGGCGCTGGAGCAACTGTCCAACCACAAGCTCGCTTGATCGTCCGCGCCTGGAGCCACGCACCCCAAGGACGGCTGCGCCTGGCCAGGCGCCGTGCTTCCGCATAGGTCCGCCGCCCGCTCGGGCTGAGGGCATGGGTGCTGGCGGCAGTCACGGCCTGCGCGCGCTAGGGGAACCAGGCCAGGCGCACCCGCACACTCAGCACCCGAACGGGGCCCCGATCGCGGTTGAAGCCGGGGTTCTCGAAGTACTGGTAGTCGGGAGCCACATGCAGATAGCGGTTCAACTGTAACCGATAGTAAGCCTCCACCACGCTTTCCCGTCCATAGTTCAGGCGGCCGTCCCCGAGGACGAATCCGGTGCCCCCTGCGGCCAGGTAGTCCCGGTGGTCCGGCGACAGGCCTTGCAGCGCGCCCCCGAGCCCGAACCGATCGGATGGCCGCCCCCACAACACGCCCGCCACCTGGACGCCCAGGCTCAGATGCTCGTCGGCCTCCGTGTAGGCAAACGATTCGGTCTTGCCATCATTCCACCCCAGCCGGGCGAACAGACCGGTCTCGCCCCCGTGAGCCAGGGGTTGCTCGAAATTGGCCGCCCAGCCGTACTTGATCCGCCCCGGCTCGTCGTCCGCGGCGACATTGGGCGGCGTGCCTCGGGCGAGCGCCTCCTGGTAGCTGCCCATCCGCGCCAAGTTGCGGAAGGCCAGCAGCCGCAGCACCTCGCCCCCGCCTCCGCGCAGGGTCAGTTGCACATTCTCCCCGCGGGCGCGGGCCAGGTCCGCATCCAGGGTGTTGCCATTGGCGAATGTCGGCATCTGGAAAACGCCCACGTGCAGCGCCATCCCGGGGCGTACCCATCCCGCCACGACGCCGTTGCTGTACCCGCGCGTATCGGCGGCGAAGTCCCAGGCCGTGTTGTTGATCAGCGCCCAGTTCATGAACTGCAGGCGGGTCGTGTTGGCATAGCGATTCTGATCGAAGTCGTCGGTCGCCGCCAGCTTGCCCAGCTTGAGCTCGATGCGCTCAGCGGGCTTCGGAACCGGCAGCTCGTCCGGGCCCGCCGCCACCGCTTCCGTCGCCTCGGAGAGGGCCATCCACGTCCGCAGGTAAGCTCGCGCCAGATACGGCCCCTCGCCCAGCTCCACCGTCCCGGTGCGCAACTCGTCGCCATTCGGCAGCGCCGCCAGCCCAAGCGCGTCGCCCACAGCCCGCCCGCGCACCATCTCCACATCCAGGTAGGCGTGCAGCGCCGGAGCCACGCGCCAGCCGAAGTACAAGCCGAAAGACTGCGTGGACTGGTCGTCCCCGTCCGGCGTGAGGCTGTTGGGGCCTTCGTAGGCCGAGGGGAACGGGTACAGGTGCTGGCGGATCAGGGTGTATTGGGCGCCTAGGAACCGCGGCTGCTCGGCATCCGGGAGCGGGGCCTCCGCCGCCGGAGGGGGGGCCGCGGGGAACTCGATCGCTTGTGCGCGTCCCTCCGCGAAGGGGAGCGCCGCAAACCCGGCCAGCAGCAAAGGCAAGGCGCGGACGCCCCAATGGCGCAGGTCCATCCCTGGCATGCCTGATCTCACCTTCATGGAGAGGCGCGGCTGCGCCTCGGCCGTGCATTTGAGTAACGACGAGATATAGCCTCACACGCGGTCCGCGACTATCCCGATTTCGCCCGTGGCGTCCTCGTTCAGGGGGACGCCCGCGAGCGTGAAAAAATTCCGGAGGGCCGGCGGGATTATCTCCGCACGGCGCCACGCTTCCCATGACGCGAGAGCGTGCGGCGCCCGAGCGCGAGCGGACGGCTAGGTTCGGGGAGCGCTGCGGGACGGACCGTTCCAGGCTGAGTGGCCTGGACCGCCTACCGTGCGCGGCCTGCGGCGGGTGCAGCCGGCGGGGGTGCTTGCTTGGCGGCCTGGCTCGCGGGTTTGACCGGCGCGGCCTGAAGCACGGGCCCAGCCGGAGGAGCCACACGCCCGGTGTTGGCGGCACGACCCAAGCCCCCCCGTTGCGCAGACGGAGCGGCGGGTGCGGCGGCCGGAGTGGCCGGCGGAGTTGCTGGCCGGGCCGCCGGACTCGCGGGTCTGACCGGCGCGGCCTGAGGCACGGGCCCACCCGGTGCAGCCACGCGCCCGGTGTTGGCGGCGCGGCCCAAGCCCCCCCGTTGCGCAGGAGCGGCGGCGGGAGCAGCGGGCGGAGGCGCTGCGCGGGTGGAGATGCGCGACGTGCCGGCCGGACGCTGGGCCGCAGGCGCACTGTAAGGCACGCCACCACGCGGAGCGGGCGCCGACGCGCCCACCCGGCCTTGCGGCGGAACAGCCTGCGGTCGCGCTGCAGCCTGAGACGCAGCGCCCGACGGGGGCGCGGCGATACTTACCCGGCCCGTGCGCCCCGGCGCCCGCGCTGGGCTGGGTTGCACGCCGGGGGAGCGGCTCGCCGCAGGTGCGCCAGGCGCAGTGCGCGGTGCGGCGGAGGGAATGCTTGCCCCACCTTGGCGGGGAGCGGCAGTACCCGCTGGGGGACGCGCCGCGGTCCGGGGTGCCGCAGACTGCGCCGGGGGAGCGGCCAAACCCACGCGCCCGGTCCGGCCCGCGGCCTGCGGACGGCTCGGCGCCGCCTGAGCCGGGGGCGGCCGGGCCGCGCGCGGCTGGGCCGCATAGGGAGCCGGAGCTGGACGGACCGCCTTGCTGCCCGCTGCGGGTGAGGCAGGGGCCGGCCGGGGCGCAGCCGGAGTCCCTGCGGCCGTGCGGCCCACGTTGCCGCTCCGGGCCGGCCTGGCCGTTGCTCCCGGCGCACCCTGGGCCTGCGCGTGGCCCTCCCGCGCTCCATTGGGCAGGAGTCCCAGGGCCAAGAGCAGCACGCCTACAGCCGTCTTGAGAGCGAGCTTGGGATGAAAGCGCGGCATCCTGGTTCCGGATGAACGGTTCGGCGACCGGGCCTTGCCTGGCCGGCAGCGCGGTAGCTCTACTCTACGCCGGCGGAGCCCACCGCTATCGTCTATGCAGGTATTGTGACACAGGGCTCAGGGACCGGAAACGACCTGTGATACGATCTCGCCACACGCGGGTCCGCGCACCCCTGGCCCGCTCGGCCAGAATCCGCCTCTGCGCCCAGTTGCCTGCGCCGGGCCCCACAGGCTCCAGCTGCCTTGGTCGACCGGGGCAAGACCCGCTCCGCGAACGGACCCCATGTTGAAGTTGTCCGCACTTTCCGAACAACGCTGGCTGCCCGAAGCCGAAGCCGGGGCCCTGGTGCTGACGGCAACCGGCCGCCTGCAGCGACATCTCCATGAGGTCTACGCCGGCCACCAGGCGCTCCAAGGCCGGGTCGTCTGGACGACGCCCATCATCCTCACCTGGCGCACCTGGATCGAGCGGCAGTGGCAGGAGCGCGTGCTGGCGGCGGCGCAGGATGCCGCCGCACCTGCCGCGCTGCTGAATGAGGCTCAGACGGAAGCCCTGTGGCAGCAAGTCATCGCCGCCGACGGCCGCACGCGCGACCTGCTTCATGCGCCGGGCCTGGCCCGGCAGGCCGAGGAAGCCTGGGGTCTGCTCCACGCCTGGGACGTTCCCCTTGCTCCGGCGGACGCGAGGAGCGGCACACCGGAAGAAGCACGCTTCGCCGCATGGGCCCGCGCCTACGGCGCACGGAGCGATGAAAACGGATGGATGGATGCGGCGCGGCTGCCGCGTCACGTGACGCGCTGGATCGCGGAAGAAGGGCACCCGGTGCCGCAGCGGGTGCTGCTCGCCGGTTTCGACCTGTTCGACCCCGGCCAGGAGCGGCTCATTGCCGCCCTGGTGCAACGGGGATGCGCGTGCGTCGAACTGGAACCGCCCGCCCGAAGCGCAAATATCGCGGCCGGGACCCTCCAGCGCGTGGCCTGTGCGGACCCGGAAGCCGAGGGCGAGGCGGCCGCCCGCTGGGCACGGGCGCAGCTCGAAGCCGGCGCCAGGACCGTCGGCATCGTCGTGCCCTCCCTGGACGCCAGGGCGAACCAGCTGTCGCGCGTCTTCCGGGATGTGCTGGCTCCCGAGGCCGCGCTCCCGGGAACGCTCGGCCGGGAGGAAGAGGGCGCGCTGCCGTTCCACATCTCCGCCGCTCCTCCCTTTACCCAGGTGCCGCTCGTCCGCACCGCCTTGGGCCTGCTGCGGCTGGACAGCTCGCCCAACGACCTGGCCGCCCTCGAAGCCCTGCTGCGGTCTCCGTACTTGGGCGCCGCCGCAGCCGAGCGCGAGCGGCGCGGCATGCTGGTGACCCGGCTGCGCGGTCAGGGCGATCCGGCAGTGAGCTTGGCAACCCTGGCCCGGCATGCGGCGGCCGGCGGCTGCGGCCTGCTGCGAGACCGGGTCGAAGCGGCCGCAAAGGTGCAGCAGCACCTGCCGCCGCGGCAGTCCCACGCGGGCTGGGCCCGGAGCTTCACCGAATTGTTGCGTGCGGTTGGCTGGCCGGGCCACGGGGAAGGCGGGCGCAGCCTCGGTTCGGCGGAATTCCAGGCGTATGAGCGCTGGCGCGACTTGCTGGACGAGCTGTGCGGCCTGGACCTGGTGCTGCCGCCCTCCGACCGGGGCGAGGCGCTGGCGCGGCTGCACGAACTGGCCGCCAACGCGAGCTTTCAGCCCCAGGCCGAACCGGCGTCGGTGCAGATCCTGGGGCATCTGGAAGCCTCCGGCCTCACCTTCGACAGGCTGTGGGTGCTGGGCCTGGACGACGAGAGCTGGCCGCGCCCGCCCCAGCCCAATCCGTTCCTGCCACTGGCGGTGCAACGTGCCCGCGGCCTGCCCCGCGCCTCCGCCGAGCGCGAACTGCTGTTTGCGGAGCAGGTCACGGCCCGCCTCAAGGCCGCCGCCGATCACGTCATCTTCTCCCATGCCCTCTCTCAGGGTGCCGCGAAGCTCCGGCCCAGTCCCTTGGTTGCCGATCTGCCGGAGGTGCTGCCGGAAGCGCTGCGCTTGTCGGCCCAGCCGCGTCTGGTGGACACGCTGCGCCGGCACGCCCGGCTCGAGGAGCGCACGGAGCAGCCCCTGCGCCCCCTGCCGGCCGGAACGGCCCTCCGCTCGGGCGTCCGCCTGTTCGAGGACATGGCCGCCTGCCCATTCCGGGCCCAGGCGCGGCAGCGGCTGGGCGCCGAGGAGTCGCCCTTGCCCGAGCCGGGTCTGAGTGCTGCCGATCATGGCAGCCTGCTGCATGGTGTGCTGCAGCACGTGTGGACGAGCCTCAAGACCCAGGCCGCGCTCCAGGCCGCCTGCCAAGGCGAGGGCTCCCCCGTACTGGACGCCCTCGTCCGAAAGGCGACGGACGCCGTGCTGGACGCGTTCGCCCGCCACCACGGACGCCTGACCCCCGGGCTGCGGCGGCTCGAGCAGGAGCGGCTGGCGCGGCTGACGCGGGAGCTGCTCGAATTGGACCGCACCGCGCGCCCTCCGTTCACGGTAACGGCGTCCGAGCAGGCCGCGGGTGCGAGCGTGGGCGGAGTGGAAGTCAGCCTGCGCGTGGACCGCGTCGACACGCTGGCCGACGGCAGCCGGCTGCTGCTCGACTACAAGAGCGGGCGCGTGAACAAGAACCAGTGGCTATCGGACCGGCCGGACGCGCCCCAGCTTCCCCTCTACGCGCTCACGCACGCCGAGGCGCCGGACGCGCTCGCGTTCGTGCAGGTGCGCACGGGCGA
>JBGOTW010000146.1:0-10393 GCA_041476685.1 bacterium
ATCGTCTTGTTGCGCACGGCCTCCATGGCGGGCTCGGCCAGGGAGCGGATGCGCACGAACCACTGCCGCGACACGCGCGGCTCGACGATCGAGCCGGAGCGCGAGCACACGCCCACGGTAAGCTGGTGCGGCTCCACCTTCTCGAGCAGCCCGAGCGCCTCCAGGTCGGCCACGACGCGCTTGCGCGCCTCGAAGCGGTCCAGTCCCCGGTACGGCGCGGGCACGGCGTCGTTGAGGCGCGCGTCCTCGTGCAGGATCGTCAGGATCGGCAGGCCGTGCCGCCGGCCCAGCTCGAAGTCGTTCGGATCGTGGCCGGGCGTGATCTTGACGGCGCCCGAGCCGAACTTCGGATCCACGTACGCGTCGGCGACGATCGGGATCTCGCGGCCGGCGAGCGGCAGTCGCACCGTCTGCCCCACGAGCGCCGTGTAGCGCGCGTCGTCGGGATGCACCGCGACCGCCGTGTCCCCCAGCATCGTCTCCGGCCGCGTCGTGGCGACGGTGATGTGCCCCTTCCCGCTCGCGAGCGGGTAGCGGAAGTGCCAGAGCTTGCCGTCGATCGTCTTGTGATCCACTTCCAGGTCGGAGATGGCGGAGAGGATGCCCGGGCTCCAGTTCACCATGCGCAGGTCGCGGTAGATCAGGCCCTCCCGGTACAGGCTGACGAACACGCGCCGCACCGCCCGCGACAGCCCCTCGTCGAGCGTGAAGCGCTCCCGCCCCCAGTCGCAGGAGACGCCCAGGCGCTTGAGCTGGCCGATGATCGTGCCGTGGGATTCCTCCTTGAACTCCCACACGCGCTTGAGGAACGCCTCGCGGCCGAGCTGCTCCTTGGTCTTGCCCTCCTTGCGCAGCTCGCGCTCGACCATCCACTGCGTGGCGATCCCGGCATGGTCGGTGCCCGGGATCCACAGGGTGTGCAGGCCCTGCATGCGCTTCCAGCGGATGAGGATGTCCTGCAGCGTGTTGTCCCAGGCGTGCCCCATGTGGAGCGAGCCGGTCACGTTGGGCGGCGGGATGACGATGCAGAACGACGGCGCATCCGGGCGGCGCGGCCGGGCCGCGGGAGCGAACAGGTCGTGCTCCAGCCAGCGTTGGTACCACTTGCCTTCCAGCTCGGCGGGGACGTAGCGATTCAGGTTCATGCCTCGGTGGGGTTTCAGGCGGACACGGCGGGCCGGGCGGGCGCTCAGGCGGAGGGGCCGCGCTCCTTGGACATGCGCTCCATCAGCCGCGGCATTTCCTCGCGCACGGCCTTGCGCACGGAGAAGGAGATGATCTCGTCCAGCACCTGGCTCAGGCGGGCGCGCGTCGCCTCGTCGAGCAGCGAGCCGGAGGCAGCCAGGCCGGCCCGTCCGGCGCTGTCGGCGGCACCGTAGCCCTCAGCTACCCCCTGCAGCGCCTCCTGCGTCAGGGTCGCCTCCGTCATGATCGTCTCGCCCATCCTCGTCTCGGTCAGCCCGGCTCCGGTCATGGTGCGGGCGGCGGCGGAGCCCTGGGGCTTGGGCACGGCGGCGGCCGGCTGCGTTGCAACCCGCTCGGGGAGGCCGTAGAGGGGAATGCCCCGCGCCAGGGCGTGCTCGTGCTGCGGGATGGTGAACCTGATTTTCGCGACCGCTTCCTGCAGCTGCTCCGTCTTCAGGATGTCGTCCAGCCGCTCGCCCTGCGGGTTCGCCTCGATCTCGTCCTTCAGGGCCGCAAAGGCGTCCTCAAAGGAGTCGGATTCCGGCGCGGCGGTTGCGGGGCGCATGGCGCTGCCGCGGGGAGCGGTGGGCGCGGCTGCGGCGGGCTCCGGGGTCTCCGCGTTCCACGACTCGAGGCTGGGCAATTCGCCCCCGGGCAGTTCGTCGTCGAGCAGCTCGCCCCCCGGCAATTCGTCGTCGAGCAGCTCGCCCCCCGGCAATTCGTCGTCGAGCAGCTCGCCCCCAAGCAGTTCGTCGTCGAGCAGCTCGCCCCCCAGCAATTCGTCGCCGAGCAGATCTTCCCCCGGCATTTCGCCGCCGGGCAATTCGCCGCCGGCCAACTCACCGCCGGGGAATTCGGATTCGGCCAGGTTGGCCGTCTTACCCAGCCACTCCGTATCCTCCGGCATGTCCGGCACCGGCACCTCCAGCACCTCGTCGAGCGGAAGGTCGAGCGTGCCGGCCGCATCCTGCTTCGGCGCCGCAGGGATATTCTGGAACGTGGCGTCGCGGAACGCTTCCGCTTCCATTCCCGCTTCGACCGGCGGAAAGGCTTCCTGCTCCGAGGCGAATGCGTCCAGCAGGTCCAGCTCTTCCTGGTCCGTCTGTCCGGCCGACGCCCCGGCTGCCGTCCCCTGATCCAGCATTTCGGTCAACCCCGCGCGCTCCTCCTGCGTCAGCTCGAGCGGGCCGGAAGGGAAGGCTGACGCGCCCTCCGCCTCGCTCTCCTCATCCAGCGAGGCCAGGATCAACTCCTGCTCGTCCTCGTCAATGGTGAGATCCTGGTCGTCCTGCTCCGTCACTGCCGCCAGGGGCTCCAGCTCGGCCATCGCTTCGACCGCTTCCAGGTCGGTCTCGTCCGTGCTCGCGAGGCCGAGCAATTCGGGATCGGCGGCATCCAGAGGCATGAGTTCTTCCAGTTCCGCCATCTCCAGCGCCCGCTGGATCGCCGCATCGTCCAGCTCTTCGTGGCCGAGCTCGAAGGATTCTCCCACCGCTTGCGTCGGGAAGGGCTCGGCCGGCGAGCGCGGCGGTGCGGGTTCCGGCGCCGCGGCGCGCTGGGCTGCGCCGGGCGGGGCTGCCATCTGTGGGGCTGCGGCGGACGGGGTCCTCGAAAACACGGGCTTCAGCTCCATCATCCGGCGCACGGCCGGCGGGATGTCGCTTTCGGCCGCGGAGGGCTCAGTGGCGCCCGCGGGAAAATCGGCGAACGGCTCGGGCACGGCGGGCGCCGGATGGCTTGCGCGCGCTGCCGCGGGCTCCTCCGGCGGCTCCATGGGGAACATCAGGTCGTCCCCGGACAGCTCGACCTCGATCTCGTCCAGGCCGGCGCCGCCCGGCGTCGGCGGTGCACTTGCGAGGGTCTGGTCCACGCTGACCGCACCGAACGTCGCTTCCTCGTACGCCTCCTCGTCCAGCAGGTCCTCCGGGCCGAGTTCCTCCAGCGCCGTCTCGGCGAACGGAGGCATCCCCGCGTAATGGGGAATCTCGCCCAGGGGCGGGCCAAGGTCTTCCTCGTCGAGCAGCACGTCCTCTCCGGGCAAGGCGCCGACGTTCCCCGCCGAGAAGCTTTCGACCGGCCCCTCGTCCAGCATGTCGAGTTCGTCCAGGGACGACTGCGCCATCGCCGTGGGTTGCGGCTTCGCCATGGTCTGCGGCTTCGCTGTGGTCTGCGGCTTCGCTGTGGTCTGCGGCTTCGCTGTGGTCTGCGGCTTCGCTGTGGTCTGCGGCTTCGCCGTGCGCTCCTGCCTCAACTCGGCGGAGAAATCCACTTCCGGGACGGCCGCGGCGCCGAGGGGGATGGCCTTTCCGCTCTCCTGCAGCAGCTCCGCCACATCCGGGTCGAGCGCATCGATCTCCGTCAGGGGATTGAGCTGCTCGTCGCGCACCGACTGGGACTTCTGGTATTCGTAGGCGGACCCGATCAGGTCGATCAGGTTCAGGTGCTTGCTCACCTGCTGTTGCAGGTCGCTGGCTTCGAAGGGCTTGCGCACCAGCCCGGCAACCTTGAAATCCTTGAGTTGGCCCGGATCCACGCGGTCCCGGGAGTTGGCCAGCAGCACCAGCGGCACGCTCCCCAGCCCGGCCTGGGTTTTCAGTTGCCGCAGGATCGCGTAGTTGTTGTGCTGGTCGGCGTTGCTGATCAGGATCAGGTCGGGCTGGAGCGTGCGTGCCCGTTCCACGTACTTGGCCGGATTGAACTCGTGGTGGACGGTGAGCCCGTCCATGTCCAGGGCCGCTGCCACCAGGCCGTGGATGACGGAATTCTCCTCCAGCACCAGAATGGACTTGCTCATGTCCGCGCACTCCTCGCTGTGCCTCGCTCCTGCCGCGCCCCCGGCGTCCAGCCTGCCCGACGCCCGCCGTTGCATGCGCGCCGTTTCGCCAAGCACTCGTTGCCCGCGCACCCGTCACGCGCGTATCAGTGGCCCGCGCATTCGCACCCCTTACGCCGGCGGCGCAAGCGCCGTGCGGCGCCAGGCCCTTTCCCGGCGCGGCCGATGACCATCCTCGCCCGCTACATCGCGCTGCGCTTCTTGCGCTATTGGCTGGCCTGCTTGGCCGGCTTGGTGGGATTGATCCTGATCGCGGCCTTGCTCGGCGACGTCAACAATGCGGTTCAATCCTGGGACGCGTTCCTGAACTTCTGGGTGGAAACGATCCGGTCCATCCCGGACCTGCTCGAGATTCTCCTGCCGATGACCGTGCTGCTGGCGACGGTCTTCACGTTCGCGGGACTGAGCCGCACGTCCGAACTGGTGGCGATGAAGACCGCCGGAATGGGCTACCGGAACCTGATGCTGCCGCTCTTCG
Source organism: bacterium (assembly GCA_041476685.1). Classification (GTDB taxonomy): domain Bacteria; phylum SAR324; class SAR324; order SAR324; family JACQKK01; genus JBGPEV01. The sequence goes on from JBGOTW010000146.1 coordinate 4,497, forward strand.
CCGTGCTGGCGTTCGTGACGGCCCTGGCCTACCTCAACCAGAACTACCTGTACAACTTCCTCCACGAAGGGGAAGAGAGCCGCGCGGCCGACGCGCGCCACCAATGGCGCGATCTCGGGGGGGCGCTGGTGTATGTGGAACGCGCGGATCCGCTCTCCCGGGTCGTGCTCAATTCCTCCATCTTCCGCTGGCAGGCCAACCCGTTCCGCCTCGCCCAGGTCACGGTCCTGCCGCAGGGAAGCCACACCGCCGCCGATTCCTGGACCTTCCAGGGGGTTCGCGTGCGGGAAAAGCAGCCGGGCGACCTCTGGACGCTCAGCACCACCCCGGAGGTGCGGGTTCCCGACGTCGGTTTCCCGGACATGTTCAAGCCGCGCGAGATGGACGCGCATCACCTGCCCGTCTGGGACTTGTACCAGGAAATCGCTGTTCGGAAAAGCCGTTCCCAGCCGGTGGAGGCGCAGGAGCTGGAGCTGCTGCGCAAATTGGCGGTGTTTACCGCGCCGCTGGTGATGGTGCTGATCGGCACGCCCCTGTCCCAGTTCCACTTCCGCGGCGGGCGCGTGGCCGGCGAAGTGCTCGTCACGCTGCTGGTGGGCCTGGTGTTCATGATCAGCTCGGAGATCCTGTTCATCCTCGGCAAAGGGGGTTTCCTGCCGGGATGGATCGCCGCGCTGGGGGTCAATGTCGCCTTCGCCGGCGTCGGCCTGGCGCTGCTCCGCTTCCAGCGTTGAGCGTCGGCCCCGGGCGCGAAGCGCGACACCGCCGCCAGGGGTGCAAATTCCTCTGAGAACAGGCAAAATTCCTGGTATCGTAACCTCGTCTGCCTGCGGGTGAGGGGCGCGGTCGGGCGGCTGGGCCTGCCCAATGGCGGAGCGAGCGGAGAGCGTTGCCGAGGGAGGGAAGCGGACGCCTTGACGGCATGTTCTGCCGTCCCGGGGTGCCATGCTCCGGCCGTCCAGCGAAGAGACGGGGACCGTGGGTCAACTGATCCGAGACAAGGAAATCATCGCCGTCGGCGCCGGCAAGGGCGGGGTCGGCAAGAGCATCCTGGCCAGTAACCTGGGCATCCTGCTGGCCAAGTCCGGCAAGAAGACGGTGCTGATCGACGCCGACCTGGGCGGGGCGAACCTGCACACGTGCCTGGGCATCGCCACCCCGGAGGTGACGCTCTCGGATTTCATGACCCAGTCGCAGCTGCGCATCGAGGACGTCCTGCTGCGCACGGGCCAGGAGAACCTGTTCCTGATCAGCGGCGCCCAGGATTTCCTGGGCATCGCCAATCCGAAGTACAGCCAGAAGGTCAAGCTCGTGCGGGCGATCCAGATGCTGCACGCGCACCACATCGTGCTGGACCTGGGGGCCGGCACGTCGAGCAACACGCTCGACTTCTTCCTGTTGGCCGACAAGGGCGTGCTGGTCGTCATGCCCGAGCCGACCTCCATCGAGAACGCCTACCGGTTCATCAAGAGCGCGCTGTTCCGCCGCCTGCGGGCGATGAGCACCGACCCGCGCATCCGCGCGGTGATCGAGAAGGCGATGAACAAGAAGAACGACCTGGGCGTGCGCACCCCGGTCGAGCTGATCGAGTACGTGACGCGGATGGACGGGCGGGCCGGGGCGGGCATGGAGGAGGCGCTGGCCCAGTTCCGCCCCAGGATCGTGGTCAATCAGGTACGCTCGATGGGCGACGTGCGCATCGGCTTCGCGATGCAGAGCGCCTGTCACCGGTTCTTCGGAATCAAGGTGGATTTCCTGGGCTACCTCGAGAACGACGAGCAGGTCTGGCAATCCATCCGCAAGCGGCAGCCGATCGCCATGAGCCAGGACCAGGGGCGGGCGGCGCGCAACCTGCGCACGATCGCCTACAACCTCGTCAACGACGTGCAATTGAAACCGGAATGAGTGTAAGAAAACCCGAATGAGTGTAAGAAACGGGAGATTGGTCCGAAACTGACAGACATCTGGGCAGGGATCGCCGCGGATGCAACAGGCCAAGCCTGGCGCTTGGGGTCCAGGACGGAGAACCGGTCCCCGGCGAGTTGCGATCATGCCGATGAAATCGTTCAAGACCCAGAACTACTATGACATCCTCGGCGTGAACCGCGCCGCTACGGCCGAGGAAATCCGCAGCGCCTACGAGATCTGCCGCCACACGTTCCAGGAGAATTCCCTCGCGACCTACTCCTTGTTCTCGGATCAGGAGAACCGGGAGATCCTGAGCCTGATCGCCAAGGCCTTCGAGACGCTGTTCAATCCGGAAAGCCGCCGCTCCTACGACGCGCTGCTGTCGCAGCAGGACGGCGAAGCTGCGCCCGGGGCACGGCGGGGCGCGCCCGCGGGGGGCGCTCAGCCGGGCCAGCCGCCGGGCCTGCACGCGGCCGCCGGCCACGGTGCGCTGCCGCGCGCGCGGCCGGAGGGCGATCTCCCGCGCCGCGCGAGCCCCGCCGGTCCGCCGCCCGGGAGCTTCGGAGCCGAGCCGACCCGCGGCGCGGCGCGGCCCCCCGCGTCCCCGCCGGGAGCGGGCGGTCCCGCCTCCCTGGGGACGCGCTCCGACGCACCGGCCTTGCAGGGGACGCCGCCCGCCCGCGTGCCGCCGATTCAAATGCCGCCGGCCAGCGTGTCGTCAGCCCACGTGCCGCCGGCCAGCGTGTCGTCAGCCCATGTGCCGCCGGCCAGCGTATCGTCGGACCATTTCGCGCCAAAGCCCGCGCTGGTGCCCGAAGCGCATTCCGTCAATCCCGCGCGCGAGGAGTTCCTCAAGTCGGTGACCCAGTTCAACGGCGCCGCGCTCAAGAAGGCCCGGCAGATCCACGGCATGGCCCTGGAGGAACTGGCCGAGCGCTCCAAGATCCGGCGCGCCTACCTGGAGTACATCGAGGAGGAGCAGTTCCAGTTCCTGCCGGCCCCCGTGTATGTCAAGGGTTTCGTGACGCTGATGGCCACGATCCTCGGTCTGCCCGCGGAACGGGCGGCCAAGGAGTACATGCTGATCTTCCGCGCCAAGCGGCCCGATCACTGATCGGGATCGCGCCGCTCCCGCCCGTGACCGCCCCTTGAAGCCCGAGGGGCAATCGCGGTAAGTCGGATTGCTAGGTTCGCGCGACCGCCGCGGCCAAGGGGCTCCGCTGCGCGGGCTGCGCCGCTGCGCAAGGCGTCCGTTGCCGCCGGCTGCCCCGGGGCGCTTCCATGTGCGGGGCGGCCCGCCGCAGCCCGGAGCGGCGGGTTGCGATTCCGGCACGCTCCCGAGCGCAGGGCGCCTCGGTTGCCGACCGATGGCCCGTGGCGGAGCCGGCGCCCCCCCGTGCGCGGCGTTTCCACCCATGTCGTTTTCACTCCTATATCGCCCTTCAAAGGACTGACGACCATGCCAGAGCAAGAGTTGCCCCTTTCCGGAATCCGCGTGCTGGACCTGTCCCGCGTGCTGGCGGGCCCCTACTGCGGAATGCTGCTGTCCATGCTGGGCGCGGAGGTGATCAAGGTCGAGGACAAGGGGGGCGACGAGAGCCGGCAGTGGCCGCCCGCCGCCAAGGGCCTGGGCAGCAGCTATCTGGGCATCAACCTGAACAAGCGCGGCATCGCGGTGGACCTGAAGGCGCCCGAGGGCCGGCAGATCATCCTCGACCTGGTGCGGACGAGCGACGTCGTGGTGGAGAACTTCAAGAACGGCACGATGGAAAAGTTCGGGCTGGGCTACGAGGCGCTGAGCGCGCTCAATCCGCGCCTCGTCTACACCTCGATCTCCGCCTTCGGCCGCACGGGCCCGCGCGCGGACGACCTGGGCTACGAGGCGCTCGTGCAGGCGTACAGCGGCGTGATGGACGCGACGGGCTTCCCCGACGGCCTGCCCGTGCGCTGCGGGGTGTCCTTTCTCGACATGAGCACGGGCATCACCGCCACGCTGGCCACGGTGAGCGCGCTGTACCTGCGGGAGCGCACGGGCAGGGGCGCGCGCTGCGACGCCTCGCTGCTGCAGACCTCGCTGGGCCTGCAGTCGGCGCAGGTGTCCAACTTCTTCCAGCACGGCATGATCCCCAAGCGCATGGGCACGGCCCACGGACAGCTCGTGCCGTACCAGGCGTATCCGACCGCCGACGGCCACATCTTCATCGCCTCGGGCAACCAGAACCTGTGGGAGCGCTTCTGCCGCGCCCTGGGGCTGGAGTGGATGATCTCCGACGCGCGCTTCACGGACAACTTCCTGCGCGTGAAGAACCGCGAGGCGCTGCTGGCCGAGATCTTCAAGGCGATCGAGAAGTGGAAGACCGACGACCTGATCGCCCAGCTCAAGCAGCACGGCGTGCCCGGCACGCGGGTCAACAACATCAAGGAGCTGATGGACGACGGGCATGTGGAGGCGATCGGCGCGCTGGCCAGCCTGGACGATCCCGAGTTCGGCCCGCTCAAGGTGTCCGGGCTGCCGTTCTTCATGAACGGCCGGCCGGGGCGGGTGGAGCAGCGCGCGCCCGGCCTGGGCGAGCACACGCGCACCGTGCTCGAGGAGCTGCGCTACCCCGAGGCCAAGATCCAGGCGCTGCTCGACAAGGGCGTGGTGCGTGGCTCCTGACACTCCCCGGGTCGCTCCGCCGCCGGACGGGCCGCCCCCCCCGGACAGTGCGCCGCCCCCGGACGGGCCGCCGCCCACCGGCGCCCCGCCGCCCACCGGCGCCCCGCCTCCCTCAGGCGGACAGCCGGATGCATCCGCTCCCGTTTCCAGCGCCGTTCCCTTTCCGCCCTGGCGGACGTGGGAGCCGCTGGCGGCTATCGCCGTCCTCGCCGTGAGCCAGGTCGCGCTGGGCCTCCTGCTCCAGCCGGCGCTGCGCCGCTTCGGCCCGAGTGGAGCGCAGGGGCGGCTGGAGGTGGCGCTCCCGATCCTGATCGTGGGCTCCCATGCCCTGACCTGGGCGACCGTGCTGGTGCTGCTGGCGTGGCACAAGCTGCGCCTGCGCGCGGCGCTGGCCCTGGAGCAGTCTCCCGGGCGCGCCTTGCTCCGCGTCTATGGGGCGGGCCTGGGGCTGTACCTGCTCCTGCTGCCGCTGCTCGCGCTGTTTCCGCCGCCGGAGGGCGAGGCCAACCTGTTCAACGAGATCTTCCGCCACGGCGGCGCGGCACTGGCGATGCTGCTGGTGACGGCGGTGCTGCTGGCCCCGGCGCTGGAGGAGACGCTGTTCCGCGGGCTGCTGCTGCCGGCCCTGCGGCGGCGCTGGCGCTTTTGGCCCGCGGCCTTGACCGTGACGGTGCTCTTCACCGGACTGCACCTGGGCCAGACCGGCCCGTATTGGCCGGCGCTGGCGGGGATCTTCGCGTGCGGGCTGGCGCTGGCTTGGCTGCGGGAACGCAGCGGCTCGCTCTGGCCGGCGATCGCGTTCCACATGGGATTCAACAGCACCCCGTTCCTGGTCTGGCTGATCGCGCAGCCGTTCGGCGGGCTGCCCGAGGGGCCGCTGGGCTAGTGAACTGCAATAGCCGCCTCGGTCGTGATTGCGAGAGGCTTTGTCTTTCGCGCTCTCCAGCAGGGAGCAGCGAGCCGCCGCTTGCGTGGCGAGCCAGCATCAGACTCCCTGCACCCTGATGCAGGAGCTTGCCGGAGGCGGGGCCCGCCCGAGCCGCAGCCTGCCGATTCCGCAGGACAGTGCCGCCGCTTGACCTGCGCCAAGTCGGTAGTGGCTCAGTTTGGAGACAACAGCGGATTTCTCGCTACGCTCGAAATGGCAGCCCTTTGTCACTCCGAGCGAATGCGAGGAGTCTGTTGTTGCCGTTCACGGCCAGATCCACGAATTGACCTGCGCCAAGTGGCGCGGCTTGCCCGTGCGCAGGCTTTCCGTCTAGAGTGGGCACGATTTCCGCTGCGCGGTTTCCGGGCGGGTCTGCGTCCGGGCGCGCCGGCTCTACTGCTG